>NZ_JAQQEU010000004.1:0-213722 GCF_046026895.1 Paraburkholderia sediminicola | reverse complement strand
TCAGCCGGCTTCACGCCCGGCACGTTGACGACCGGCACCACGCCGCCGACCACCGTCGGGAACTGGAACAGGCCTTCCTTGGCGAGTTCGTCGTCTTTCATCGGAGCATCGGAGCCCGCGAAATCGACGGTCTTCGCGACGATCTGCTTCACGCCGCCCGACGAACCGATACCTTGATAATTCACCTTGCCGCCGCCGGACTTCTGATAGGAGTCGGCCCATTTCGTGTAGATCGGTGCTGCGAAGGTGCTGCCCGCGCCGGTGATGTCTGCTGCTTGCGCTGCGATTGCGAAAAGCGCGCCAGCGACGCCAGCGAACACGGTTTGCATCAATTTCATGAGACCTCCAGGGTGTGAGCGGTGTGAGCGAGTAACACGAACACCGCGAAGCTTAGGGTCTCTTTGTGACAGTAACGTGACTGATCATGAATCACATGTGACAGTTCGATTACCGACTGAAAGGGTCGCTGGCGCGAACGAATCGACGGCCTGGCGAGCGGGGCCGTTACGTTCTTGAGATTAGGCGAAAAAGATGGGGCGCGAACGTTTGCGTGTGCACGTGAGAGCGCGTCCACAGGAATGGAATATGGTGGAAAAAGACCGCCGGGCTGGCGGATTCGGCGCGCTGCACCGGTTCGAAGTGAGGGTGAACAGGCAAGCGGCGGGACGACACCCTCTCGTCCCGCCGCTGCGCAAAAGAGACCGTGAAACAGCGCGCCTTACGTGGTGGCCTGCTTCACCGCGTCGGCAATCGCTTCCGAATAATGAACCGCGTCGTCGACGTTCTCCGCCTCGACCATCACGCGCAATACCGGCTCGGTGCCGGACGCCCGGATCAGCACGCGGCCGCGGCCGTTCAAGGCATCCTCCGCGTTGCCGATCGCGCGACGGATCGTGTCGCTGCCCTTCCAGTCCGCATCTGGCTTCATCCGCACGTTGATCAGCTTCTGCGGGAACAGCGTGACGCCGTTGAGCAACTCGGCGAGCGATTTGCCGCTGCGCTGCATCGCCGCCAGCACCAGCAGCGCGGAGACGATGCCGTCGCCGGTTGAATGGCGATCGAGCGAGAGGATATGGCCCGAGCCTTCGGCCCCGAGTTGCCAGCCGTGTTCGCGCAGCTGCTCGAGGACATAGCGGTCGCCCACCGCCGCGCGGACGAACTTCACGCCCACCTCCTGCAGCGCGACTTCAACCGCCATATTGGTCATCAAGGTACCGACCGCGCCGTCCACCTTGCCCGCGGTCGCGATGCGGTCCCTCACCAGCACGTACAGCAGCTCGTCGCCGTTGTACAGACGGCCGGCCGCGTCGACTACCTGCAGACGGTCGGCGTCGCCGTCGAGCGCAATGCCGAGATCCGCGTGATTCGCGCACACCGCGCGCACCAGCGCGTCGGGCGCGGTGGCGCCCACGCCGTCGTTGATATTGAAGCCGTTCGGCGCCACGCCGATCGGGATCACCTCGGCGCCGAGTTCGTGGAACACGTGCGGCGCGATGTCGTACGCGGCGCCGTGCGCGCAATCGACGACCAGCTTCATCCCGCGCAGGTCGAACGCAGCCGGGAACGTGCTCTTGCAGAACTCGATATAGCGGCCGGCCGCATCGTCGAGGCGCCGCGCCTTGCCGAGCTGCTCGGACGCCGCGCAGGCGAGCGGCAGATCGAGCTGCTCTTCGATCTGCGCTTCGACCTCGTCCGGCAGCTTATTGCCGTCGGCGGAGAAGAATTTGATGCCGTTGTCGTAGTACGGGTTGTGCGATGCGCTGATGACCACGCCCGCGGCAAGCCGCAGCGCGCGCGTCAGGTAGGCGATGCCGGGAGTCGGCATCGGGCCGGCCAGCATCACGTCCACGCCGGCCGCCGAAAAGCCCGACTCGAGAGCGGCTTCGAGCATGTAGCCCGACACCCGCGTGTCTTTACCGATCAGCACCGTGGGCCGGGCGCTCGATCTGGTCCGACGATCCGCGCCCGCGAGCACCTTGCCGGCCGCATAACCCAGCCGCAGCACAAACTCCGGCGTAATAGGCCCTTCACCGACCTTGCCCCGAATCCCGTCCGTTCCGAAGTAACGACGTGCCATGTTTTACTAGCTCCCTTGCTTTGGGTTCAATCGCGCGCGGCTGTGATACGCCGCGTCGCGCGTAGTTGCCCATATTTTCAACGAGTCTACCGTTTGCGCGACATCGTGCACCCGCAGAATCGCCGCGCCCCGTTCGGCCGCGCACACAGCCGCGGCGATGCTGCCGGCGACGCGCTCCGCGGGCGGACGCCCGACCACCGCGCCGACCATCGACTTGCGGGACATCCCCGCGAGAATCGGGTACGGCGGCACGGCCTGTGGCGCGGTGTCCGATAAATGCGCCAGCAACGCATAGTTGTGCTCGACCACCGCCTTGCCGAAGCCGAAACCCGGGTCGACGCTTATACGCTCGCGCGCAATTCCTGCTTGCTGCAGCGTGGCTACCCGCTCTTCGAGAAAATGGCGAACCTCGCTCACCACATCCTCATAGGCCGGCTCGCCGAGCTGCATGGTCTGCGGCTCGCCCAGCATATGCATCACACACAAACCACATGTGCTAGCGCGGACCGCGTCGATCGCGCCGGGCATCCGGAAGCCCCAGATGTCGTTGATCAGATCGGCGCCCGCACTCAATGCGTGACGCATCACCTCCGGCTTGTACGTATCCACCGACAACGGCACGTTCACCCCGCGCAGTTGCTCGATCAGTGGAATCACGCGCTCCAGTTCTTCGTCGAGCGGCACCGGCGGCGCCCCCGGCCGAGTCGATTCGCCGCCGATGTCGATGATGTCCGCACCTTCGGCGATCATGCGCTCGGCCTGGCGCAGCGCGTCGTCGCGCGTCGCGAATTTGCCGCCATCGGAAAACGAATCAGGCGTGATGTTCAGGATACCCATGACCAATGGGCGTTCAAAGGTCAGCTTGAAGCGGCCGCATTGAAGCGGCGCCGGGATGGCAAGAGAAGAGAGAGCGGCTTTCGACACGTAACGATGCTTCACATAACACGGATAAATGCAAACGGGCCGGTGTGAAGCACACCGGCCCGCACTTTCTACTGATCGCCTATCAGGCCGGCGCAGTCGCGCTGCCAGGCTTGACCTCGGTGCCCGGGCTGCCGCCCGACGAGGCGTCGCTTGCCGACGGCGGCGAGCTCTTCGGCGAACGCGGCGGACGGCCAGCCATGATGTCGTTGATCTGATCGGCGTCGATCGTTTCCCACTCCATCAGTGCGGCGGTCATCGCTTCGACCTTGTCGCGGTTTTCTTCAAGCAGACGCTTCGCGAGGTTGTATTGCTCGTCCAACACGCGGCGGATTTCCGCGTCGACCTTCTGCTGCGTCGCTTCCGAAATGGTGCGCGTGAAGCCACGGCCAAACGGCGTTGCGTCGTTTTCATCGTCGACGTAGACCATCGGCCCGAGCGCATCCGTCATGCCGAAGCGAGCCACCATTGCGCGAGCCGTTTGCGTCGCCTTGTTGAAGTCGTCCGACGCACCCGTGCTGATCAGGTTCAGGAACAACTCTTCGGCGACCCGGCCACCGAACAGGATCGCGAGACGATCCAGCAGATAGTCCTTCGAATACGTTTCGTTGTCGTGCTCCGGCAATTGCCACGTGACGCCCAGCGCACGGCCGCGCGGGATGATCGTGACCTTGTGCACCGGATCGGCCTTCGGCAGCAATTTCGCGATCACCGCATGGCCCGACTCATGGTACGCCGTGGCGCGCTTCGACTCTTCGCGAATCACGGCCGACTTGCGCTCCGGACCCATGAAGATCTTGTCCTTTGCGTCTTCGAAATCCGTCATTTCGACGATGCGCTTGCCGCGGCGAGCCGCGAACAACGCAGCTTCGTTGACCAGGTTCGCGAGATCGGCGCCCGAGAAACCCGGCGTGCCGCGTGCGATCACTGCCGCGTCGACGTCGTTCGAGATCGGCACCTTGCGCAGGTGAACCTTCATGATGTGTTCGCGGCCGCGGATGTCCGGCAGACCGACGTACACCTGGCGATCGAAGCGGCCCGGGCGCAGCAGCGCCTTGTCGAGCACGTCCGAACGGTTCGTTGCAGCGATCACGATCACACCCGAGTTCGCTTCGAAGCCGTCCATCTCGACCAGCATCTGATTCAGCGTCTGTTCACGTTCATCGTTACCGCCGCCCATACCGGCGCCGCGATGACGACCGACCGCGTCGATTTCGTCGATGAACACGATGCACGGTGCATGCTTCTTCGCCTGCTCGAACATATCGCGAACGCGAGCCGCGCCGACACCGACGAACATTTCGACGAAGTCCGACCCCGAGATGCTGAAGAACGGCACTTTCGCTTCGCCGGCGATAGCGCGTGCCAGCAACGTCTTACCTGTTCCCGGCGGCCCGACCAGCAACACGCCGCGCGGAATACGGCCACCCAGCTTCTGGAATTTCTGCGGATCGCGCAGGAAGTCGACCAGTTCGGACACTTCCTCCTTCGCTTCGTCGCAACCGGCGACGTCGGTGAAATTGATCGCGTTGTTGTTCTCGTCGATCAGGCGCGCGCGCGATTTGCCGAACGAGAACGCTCCGCCTTTGCCGCCTCCCTGCATCTGTCGCATCATGTAGAACCAGAAGCCGATGATCAGAATCGTCGGCCCAAGGTAGTACAGCGCGGAGACCAGCGCATTCGGTTCGTCGTCAGCCTTGCCGCTCACCTGTACGCCATACTTCATCAGATCGCCCACCATCCAGATGTCGCCGGGCGACACGATCTGGTATTTCTGGCCGTCTGCTGGAGTGACCGTGAGGTTCCGCCCCTGGACAATGACGTTCTTGACTTTGCCGTTCTTCGCGTCGTCCATGAACTGCGAATAGGACACGCCTTCCTGGACACGGGGCTTGTCGAACTGCTTGAACACCGTAAATAGCACCAGTGCGATGACCAACCACACTGCTGCCTTCGAAAACATATTGTTGTTCAAAGCACCACTCCTTCACTTAGTCGGGCGCCTACATTTGCCTTGCGGCACCACGAAAGCATTCTAATCCAGTCCGCAGACCCCTGCCATAACGTTTCACTACCACATAAATAGCGTAGCCGGCTATTAAAGCACCAATTTCCGGCGCCATGAACACTTTATCGGCAGATGCGGAACCGTCTTGCAGCGGCCCTACGCGGGGCGCTTGAGATGCTTACCCAAAATAAACGTTTCTGACGATTTATCCCGCGAAGCCTTAGGCTTACGGGCCGCCACCACCTTGAACTGACGCTTGAACTTTTCGACAATCTGGCTGTAGCCACTGCCGTGGAAACATTTGACTAAAAGGGCACCATCCGGTCTCAGGTGAGTTTGTGAGAATTCCAGCGCGAGATCGCATAAATGCTCGATTCGCGCGGCATCCGCCACCGCCACTCCCGACAGGTTGGGCGCCATATCAGAAATTACAAGGTCGACCTGGCGTTCTCCGACCAATTCTTCCAGTTGGCCCACCACCGAGTCCTCGCGGAAATCGCCTTGAATGAAGTGGACGTCGGCCACCGGTTCCATCGGAAGGATGTCCAACGCGATGATCGTACCGTCGATCCCGCCTTCGCGCTCGGCGTCACGCTGCGAACCCTTGGCGAGCTTGTTACGCGCGTACTGGCTCCAGCTGCCCGGCGTGGAGCCGAGGTCGACGATGACCTGCCCAGGACGGATCAGCTTGTCCTGCTCGTCGATCTCCTTGAGCTTATAGGCCGCGCGGGCGCGATAGCCCTCCCGCTGCGCCATTTTCACGTACGGGTCGTTGATGTGGTCATGCAGCCATGCGGTGTTGAACTTGTTTTTTGCCATTAATGATTGAACTCTTGCTGCGTGGTGTCGCGCTTTAGGGGATAATACGCGGTTAATTCGCGCGGCCACCGCCAAACTGACGGTCATCCGCGATTCTGTTGTTCTGACGCGCCGCCCTGTTGAATCACCCGATCGAGCAAATCGTTCGGGAACGCAGGTGCCGCCATTTTAGTCGAGTCTCCCACTTTCCATGCCAGCCCTCAAAGTCTCTTCCGACCAACGCGCCGAGTTGCGCTCCCAGGCACATGCGCTCAAACCGGTCGTGCTCGTCGGCGCCGAAGGCTTGACCGACGCTGTGCTCTCCGAGATCAAGGTCCACCTTGGCGCTCATCAGCTCATCAAGATTCGCGTGTTCGGCGACGATCGCGAAGGGCGCATCGCAATTTACGAACAGATCTGCGACACCCTGAATGCCGCGCCGATCCAGCACATCGGCAAGCTGCTGGTGATCTGGAAGCCGGAAGCGGCCCAACCGGGGGTGAAAACGAAGCGTGGCGCACTGCCGAGCGCCCGCGAAGCGGCCGTTGAAGCCAAGCCGGGCAAGGGCCGCGCACCGCGCGTCGTTAAGGTCGTGAAACCCAGCGAAATTCCGATGCGCAAGCCGAAGGCTAAAGCGGTCGTGGTGCGCGGCAATGAACGCGTCACGCAAGGCGGCAACATCAAGCGCGCGAAGAAGCGCCAAACCAGCGCAAAGCGCTCGCATCAATCGTCGAAGTAAGCGAATGACGGGGACGTGCGGCGAAGAAGTCCGCACCTTGGCAAAAGGCCGGCTTGAAACGAGAGGCTGAATGCCCGTGGAGGCGCTTAACCAAGTCGGCTGAAAGCGGAAAGGCGGGGGAAAAGAAAACAGAAGCCGTTCGACTCCAGCGCCTCAGCTCGCCATCTTCTCCGCGGCACCGCGAGCGCCGCGCTCCGTCGCCACAACATCGGACCCCGCAGGCAGCATCCACACGAGCCCGAGGCCCAGCAGGCTTTCGACCAGATAAAACAGACTCGACACGCCGTGCAAGATGCCGAAGCGCGTCGCATAGACCGAATGCCCGACATCGCTGCCCGCTTCGAGCGCGGCCACGCGCATTGCATTCATGAACGGCTGCAGCGCGAAGTAACCCACCAGCACGCACACCAGCATGCCGGCGATCAGCCAGCGCAACCGGCGATAAGCCTCGCTGCCGCGGCGAATCAGCAGGTTGGCCAGACCGAGCAGCAAAACGCCGCACACCACACCCAGGATGCCCTGCACGCGAAACAGCTGCGCCGCGACGGCACCCGCCGTCATCCGGTCGAGCGACGTGAATAGCACGGGCGCGACGGCATAGCCGATAGTCAGCAGACTACCGACCCACACCACCGTCAAAAGACGGAAAACCCGATGCGGCATTTGCGACACCTTGTCACCCTCAGATGTAGCTAACCGCGATGATCTCGTACTCGCGCACGCCGCCCGGTGCCTGCACCGATGCAACGTCGCCTTCCGACTTGCCGATCAAGGCGCGCGCGATCGGCGAGCTGATCGAGATCAGACCGTGGTCGATGTCGGCTTCGTCGTCGCCGACGATCTGATATTTGACCGACGCACCCGACTCCAGGTCTTCCAGTTCCAGCGTCGCGCCAAACACCACGCGACCGTCTGCATCCACCTTCGACGGGTCGATCACCTGCGCGCCGGCCAGCTTCGATTCGATCTCGGCAATCCGGCCTTCGATGAAGCCCTGTTTTTCCTTCGCCGCGTCGTATTCCGCGTTTTCCGACAGGTCGCCCTGCGCACGCGCTTCCGCGATCGAGTTGATCACGGCCGGACGTTCAACCGATTTCAGACGCTGCAATTCATCGCGCAACATGTCTGCGCCGCGCTTAGTCAATGGAATAGTGCTCATAAACAACTCTAGAGGCAAAAAACGGCCGTAAAAAAAATCACCGCGGTTAAGTGCATCCCGCAGGAACCAGCGCCACGGCGCATAACCCGGGCCCCAGCTCCTGCGGAACGCCGCTTAACCGCGGCACTTACATCTTGGACAGATATTCGAAGCCTTAGTTTAGGCGAGCGTGGAGCCCTTGTAAATCATAGACTTCCAGGTTCTTCAGATAACGCAGACCCTCCACCGCGGCCCGCGCGCCGGACATCGTCGTGTAGTACGTGACCTTGTTCGCCTGCGCGCTCATGCGAATCGAACGCGAATCGGCGATCGCTGCGCGCGTTTCGTCGACGGTCGTGAAGACCAGCGCGATCTCGCCGTTCTTGATCATGTCGACGATGTGTGGACGGCCATCCTTCACCTTGTTGACCACCTTCACCGGCACGCCGGCCGCTTCGATCGCGGCAGCCGTGCCCTTGGTCGCGACGATCGGATAGCCGAGTTCGTGCAGCATGCGCGCGACTTCGACGGCCTTCGGCTTGTCGGCGTCCATCACGGTCAACAGCACCGTGCCCGACTCCGGCAGGCGCGAACCCGCCGCGAGTTGCGACTTGAAGAGCGCCTCGCCGAAGGTCTGGCCCACGCCCATCACTTCACCGGTCGAACGCATTTCCGGTCCGAGCACCGGGTCGACCGCCGGGAACTTGACGAACGGGAACACTGCTTCCTTCACGCTGAAGTACGGCGGCTCGATTTCCCTCGTCACGCCTTGTTGCGCGAGCGTCTGGCCGACCATCGCGCGCGCCGCGATCTTCGCGAGCGGCAGGCTGGTCGCCTTCGACACGTACGGCACCGTGCGCGACGCGCGCGGATTCACTTCGAGCACGTAGATGACGTCTTCTTTCGAGCCGTCAGCCTGCGGAACCTGCTGAATCGCGAACTGCACGTTCATCAGACCCACCACGTTCAGCGCCTTCGCCATTGCGCCCGTCTGGCGCTTGAGCTCAGCCACGGTTTCCTTCGACAGCGAGTACGGCGGCAGCGAGCAGGCCGAGTCGCCCGAGTGCACGCCCGCCTGTTCGATGTGCTCCATCACGCCGCCGATAAACACGGCTTCGCCATCCGAGATGCAATCCACGTCGCACTCGATCGCGTCGTTCAGGAAGCGGTCGAGCAGCACCGGCGAATCGTTCGACACCTTCACGGCCTCGCGCATATAGCGCTCGAGGTCGCGCGGCTCGTGAACGATTTCCATCGCGCGGCCGCCGAGCACGTATGACGGACGCACCACCAGCGGGTAGCCGATCTCGTCGGCGAGCTTGAGCGCTTCGTCTTCGGCGCGCGCGGTGCGGTTCGGCGGCTGACGCAGGCCGAGGTTCTGCAGCAGCTTCTGGAAACGCTCACGGTCTTCGGCGGCGTCGATCATGTCCGGCGACGTGCCGACGATCGGCACACCGTTCGCTTCGAGATCGAGCGCAAGCTTCAGCGGCGTCTGACCGCCGTATTGCACGATCACGCCGACCGGCTTTTCCTTGTCGACGATTTCGAGCACGTCTTCGAGCGTCAGCGATTCGAAATACAGACGATCGGACGTGTCGTAGTCAGTCGAAACGGTTTCGGGGTTGCAGTTGACCATGATCGTCTCATAGCCGTCTTCGCGCATCGCGAGCGCGGCATGCACGCAGCAGTAGTCGAACTCGATGCCCTGGCCGATCCGGTTCGGGCCGCCGCCCAGCACCATGATCTTCTTGTTGCTGGTCGGGTTCGCCTCGCACTCTTCCTCGTACGTGGAGTACATGTACGCGGTTTTGGTGGCGAACTCGGCCGCGCAGGTGTCCACGCGCTTGTACACCGGGCGCACGTTCAACTCGATACGGCGCGCGCGTACGTCCGCCGGCTTCGCGCCGAGCAGTTTCGCGAGACGCCGGTCCGAGAAGCCGCTTTGCTTCAGATACTTCAACTCTTCCTTCGAGAGACTCGCGAGCGTGCGGCCGGCCAGCGCCTTTTCCTTCAGGATGATCTGTTCGATCTGCGCGAGGAACCACGGATCGATCGAGGTCTCTTCGAAGATCTCTGCGGCCGTCATGCCGACACGGAACGCGTCGCCGACGTACCAGATGCGGTCCGGACCGGCTTCGCCGATCTCGCGGATGATTTCGTCGCGGTTATCGGTCTTTTCGTCCAGACCGTCGACGCCGACTTCGAGACCGCGCAGCGCCTTCTGGAACGACTCCTGGAAGGTGCGGCCAATCGCCATCACTTCGCCGACCGACTTCATCTGCGTGGTCAGGCGCGAATCGGCTTCGCGGAATTTCTCGAACGCGAAACGCGGAATCTTGGTGACGACGTAGTCGATCGTCGGTTCGAACGATGCCGGGGTCTGGCCGCCGGTGATTTCGTTCTTCAGTTCGTCGAGCGTGTAGCCGACTGCCAGCTTGGCCGCGACCTTGGCGATCGGAAAGCCGGTCGCCTTCGACGCGAGCGCCGACGAGCGCGACACGCGCGGATTCATTTCGATCACGATCATCCGGCCGTCTTTCGGATTGATCGAGAACTGCACGTTCGAGCCGCCGGTATCGACGCCGATTTCGCGCAGCACCGCGAGCGACGCGTTACGCAGGATCTGGTATTCCTTGTCGGTCAGCGTTTGCGCCGGCGCGACGGTGATCGAGTCGCCGGTGTGGATGCCCATCGGGTCCAGGTTTTCGATCGAGCACACGATGATGCAGTTGTCCTTCGTATCGCGGACCACTTCCATCTCGTACTCTTTCCAGCCCAACAGCGACTCTTCGATCAGCAGCTCGCGCGTGGGCGACAGGTCGAGGCCGCGCTTGCAGATCTCTTCGAATTCGTCGCGGTTGTACGCGATGCCGCCGCCCGACCCGCCGAGCGTGAACGACGGACGGATCACAACCGGATAGCCGCCGCTGCCGGTTTCCCCGGCGATCTTCGCCTGCACCTGCAGCGCTTCTTCCATCGAATGCGCGGTGCCCGACTTGGCCGAGCCGAGGCCGATTTTGGTCATCGCGTCCTTGAACTTCTGGCGGTCTTCCGCCTTGTCGATCGCTTCCGGCGACGCACCGATCAGCTCGACCTTGTACTTCTCCAGCACGCCGTGCGCGTGCAGATCGAGCGCGCAGTTCAGCGCGGTCTGGCCGCCCATCGTCGGCAGGATCGCGTCCGGGCGCTCCTTCGCGATGATGCGCTCGACCACTTCCCACGTGATCGGCTCGATGTAGGTCACGTCGGCCGTGTTCGGGTCGGTCATGATCGTCGCCGGATTGCTGTTGACGAGAATGACCTTGTAGCCTTCCTCACGCAGCGCCTTGCATGCCTGCGCGCCCGAGTAGTCGAACTCGCACGCCTGGCCGATGATGATCGGACCCGCGCCGATGATGAGGATGCTCTTGATGTCTGTCCGCTTGGGCATAACGCTCTCGCTAATGTATTCCTGAATTCTTTCCGTCGGCGCGCGCCATGATTGCGTTGCGCGCGCTTTGCTTGGGCCGGTTCCGTGCGGCTCGCCTTCGGGCGCCCAGTCTGCCGGGTACGCCGATCGCGTGGCGAGTCGCATGCCGCCGGGCCGCCTTGGAGGCAAGCCCGCGGCACCGAGCCGCTGTGCCAGCCTTAAGCCGCTGCGCTCTTGCCGCTCTTCTGCGCGTCCATCAACGCGGTGAAGCGGTCGAACAGATAGGCGATGTCGTGCGGACCAGGCGACGCTTCCGGGTGCCCCTGGAAGCAGAACGCCGGCTTGTCGGTCAGCGCGAAGCCTTGCAGCGTGCCGTCGAACAGCGAAACGTGGGTGGCGCGGGCGTTGGCCGGCAACGTGTCGGCGTCGACCGCGAAGCCGTGGTTCTGCGACGTGATCACCACGCGGCCATCGTCCAGATCCTTCACCGGATGGTTCGCGCCGTGGTGGCCCGTCTTCATCTTCATGGTCCTGGCGCCAACCGCGAGGCCCATGATCTGGTGGCCGAGACAGATGCCGAAGGTCGGAATGCCGCGCTCGATCAGTTCTTTGGTCGCCGCGATAGCGTAGTCGCACGGTTCCGGATCGCCCGGGCCGTTCGACAGGAAGATGCCGTCCGGGTTGAGCGCCAGCGCATCGGCCGCGCTTGCCTGCGCCGGCAGCACGGTGACGTGGCAGCCGCGCTCGGCCAGCATGCGCAGGATGTTGTACTTCACGCCATAGTCGAACGCCACCACGCGGTACTTCGGCGCATTCTGCTCGCCGTAGCCGGTGCCCAGACGCCATTCGGTCTGGGTCCACTCGTAGGTTTCCTTCGTCGACACCACCTTCGCGAGGTCCATGCCCGAGAGGCCCGGGAACGAGCGTGCGAGTTCGATGGCCTTGGCTTCGTCGTCCGAGCCGGCCAGGATTGCGCCGTTCTGCGCGCCCTTGTCGCGCAGCACGCGGGTCAGCATGCGGGTGTCGAGGCCGGCGATGGCGACCACGCCTTCGTCCTGGAGGTATTGCGGGAGCGTAAGCTCCATGCGGAAGTTCGACGCGAGAACCGGCAGATCGCGAATGATCAGACCGGCGGCATGGACTTTCGTAGCTTCGACGTCTTCGGCGTTCACGCCGACGTTGCCGATATGCGGATACGTGAGGGTCACGATCTGACGCGCGTAGCTCGGGTCAGTCAGGATTTCCTGATAGCCGGTGATAGCGGTGTTGAACACGACTTCGCCGATGGTATGCCCGGGGGCGCCGATCGAGTAACCACGAAAGACCGTGCCGTCGGCGAGCGCGAGCAGAGCGGGAGAAAATGACGGCAACACGGGAGACTCCTTGGGGGAACACCCTGTTGCCGACCAGCCTATCCGACTGCGAGCCGCAGCGAAACACATCCACGGGATGCGCGCGCAGACTCGCTCGCGACCTGCTGTTGACGTTGCAAGGGACGCGCGACGTGTCCAATGTGCCCATTGTGTGGACGGATCGGCTGGGTGCGGGCCCTTCTTGCTTCGCCAATGGCGCGCGGCGGATGAACGGTATGGGAGAGGTAGGCGCTAGGGTGCGGGTTGATAAGCTCAAACCTTCAAATTATAGCCTGAAACCGCCCTTCCCTCCAAATCCGAGATAGCGCGCCGGCTTGGCAGGGCGGCCTTGCGGCGCGCTCCAAGCCTTGCTCGCGCTGCCTTCGGAGCCGGACGAAGAATTTGCGCGTGGCGATCCGGCCCTGCGCCCGCAAATCGGCGGCGGCGTGGGGGACCCGCCGCGCGCGGCGCTCAGGCCTCTTGCTCGGCGCGCACTTCGCCCGCGCGAGATGTCTTGCGGCTCGGCAACATGTACCAGATCGCGCTCAACACCTGCAGGGTCACCAGAATTCCCCACGCGCTCAGATGCGCGGCCGGCGGATAATGCCCGCCGCTCGCGGGCCAGTGGGACAACACCGCGCCAACGCCGATCTGGAAGCCGAATATCAGCAGGAAAATGATCAGCGTCAGCGTGGTGTTCACCCGGCCGATCATCTGTGCCGGAAAATGCCGGGCCATCACCGCGTAACTGAGAATGCCGGTCCCGCCGAAAATGCCATACGCCGCCCACAAGAGTCCCGCGGGCAGCGGCGCCCGGAACAAGATCAGTAACTGGGTCAGCACATACAACGCCATGCCGATTCCGCAAAACGCATATAGCGAGATGCCGCGCCGCTCCAGACTACGCGCCGCCGCGCCGAAACCGACGCAGCCGGCCATCATCGCGAAGCCGAGAATCGACACCAGCGCGGCCGCTTCGCGCGGCTCGAAACCCTGTACGTCGCGCAACCACGCGCCGACCCACAACGACTGCATCGCATAAAAAACACCTTGCGTCACGACTGAGAACGACGCGATTCTCCAGAACGCCGCACTGCGCAGAATCTGCAAAGTACCCTTGAACTGCCCGCCGAGGCTCGCCTGGCGGTGAGTTTCCTTCGTGTCGGGCGCGAGCATCCACTGCGCGAGCGCGACCACCACGGTCAGCAGACCCAGGCCGACGCAGACCGCGCGCCAGCTGGCGAAACCTAGCACCCACGTGAGCGGCGAGCCGACCATCACGCCGCCGAATCCGCCGATCGCCATCACGAGCCCGTTCATCAACGGCAGGCGCGCGCTCGCAAAGTGCTGCGCCAGCGCCTTGAATGCGGCGCCCAGGCACACCGACACGCCCACCCCGATCAGCAGGCGCCCGATCATCATCACACCGAGGCTCTGCGCGGCGCCGAACACCCAGATGCCCAGCGCGGCGAACAACAACGTGGCGGCCGTTATGCGCCGCGCGCCGAAGTGATCGAGCAACACGCCAGCGGGAATCTGCGCGCCCGCGAAACCGAGGAAATACAGGCTGGTCAGCAAGCCCAGATCGGCGGCCGACAAGCCGAGATCGTGCGTGATGAACGGCGCGAAGCCGAGGTTGACGCCGCGAAACACGTAGGAAACGAAATAGCCCGCGGAAAACAGCAAAAAGACGCGCAGTTGGGTCGACGACATAAGCTTTGCGTTAGGAGGCCGACGTGGCCAAAGCACAAAAGATAAAGGAAATACGTCCGTGTCGCCCGAAACGATCCGCACATGAAAAACGCCGTCACCACAGGTGACGGCGTTGAAAAAAACACGGTGCGTGATCGGAGCGCAATCCATGCGCTGCCCCCGCAGCGCAAGTGGTCACTACCGTGGGAGCCGCTATTGGTCTACTTACCCTTCTTCGCGCTAGCCGCGGTCTTTGGGCGGCTCTCTGCCGCAGCCTTCGACGCCTTGCTGGACGTGGAAGCCGACACTTTCGTCACCTTGCCCTTGCTGGCGCTCGATGCAGTCGGCTTGCTGACCTTCCCTACCGGCTCGGAGACTTTTACTACGGCCGACCGGCCACGACCGTTCTTTTTATCGTAGCGCGATTCGCTATGCGTGTCCGCGACGCGGGTGCCGATCTTCTCGACGCCGCCGCCTTGCACGTCGGTCGCGATCCGCTCGGGACCCGGCTCGCTCGGCACCGCCTTGCCGACCGGCACGTGCAGTACGATCACCTGGCCGCGCGAAACGTTGTCGCGATGCGTGTGGTTCCACGCCTTCAACTGGCCGACCGACACGCCGTAACGGACCGCGACGGCCGCCATCGTCTGATTGCGGCGCACGCGGATCAGCATCTTGCGGGTATCGGGGACGTCCGGCTCGATCGCCAGCACCGCGCTTTCGGCAACGTCGGCGCTGATGTCTTCGTCGTCGTCCGAACCGCGCGGCACCACGATCGTCGAGCCGGGCTTCAGACGCATGCCGACCGGAATCTTGTTCACTTCCATCAGCGTGTCGGCGTCGACGCCGATCTTCTGTGCGATCGCCGCCGGCGTCGCGCGTTGGTCGACCGTGTACGTGGTCCACGACGACAGCGAGCCGGAAAACGCTTTCAGATTGCGCTCGAACGCGCTGGCGTTGTCGAACGGCAGCAGGATCTGCGGCTGCGTCGCGCCGAGAATCACGGGCTTCCTGAACGACGGGTTCAACGAGCGGAATTCGTCGGTGGACAGATTCGCGAGCCTGGCGGCCATTTCCACGTCGATGTCGTGCGAGGTGGTCACCGTGACGAAATACGGATGGTTCGGGATCGACGGCAAGGTGAGCCCGTAGATTTGCGGGTTCATCACGATGTTCTTGACCGCCTGCAGCTTGGGCACGTAGTTGCGCGTCTCGTTCGGCATGCGCAGGCTCAGGTAGTCGGTGGGCAGACCCGCCGCTTCGTTGCGCGCGATCGCCCGCTGCACGTTGCCTTCACCCCAGTTGTACGCCGCCAGCGCCAACTGCCAGTCGCCGAACATGTCATGCAGACGCGACAGATAGTCGAGCGCGGCGCTGGTCGAGGCCAGCACATCGCGGCGCTCGTCCTGCCACATGTTCTGCTTGAGGTTGTAGGTGCGCCCGGTGCCCGGCATGAACTGCCACATGCCGGCGGCCTTCGCGACCGACAGCGCCTGCGGGCTATATGCGGACTCGATGAACGGCAGCAAGGCGAGCTCGGTCGGCATATGGCGCGCCTCGAGCTCCTCGACGATGTGATACAGGTACTTCTGCGAGCGTTCGGTCATGCGCTGCACGTAATCGGGACGCTGCGCGTACCAGCTGACCTGCATGTCGACGAGGTCGGTTTGCAGGTCCGGCATCTGGAATCCACGGCGAATACGGCCCCACAGATCGGCGTCCGCGCTGGTGAGCTGACTGACCGAACCCTGGTCTACGTTGATCGTTTCTTTGGCGGTGGCTGTCTTGCGAAGGGCGTCGGCTACGGCTTGCTGGGTGGCGGGATTGGTTGCGGTGGTGGAACTGCCCGTTGTCGGTCCTTGACTCGCGCAAGCGGCGAGTGTCAGGACCAATAACGCACTTAAGATAAATCGCATGAACGTCTCGGCTTCCACAAGGGCTGGAATTTGCAGCCGATAGTACGAAACGGCAACGTTTACGTCAATCGGAAAATGTGGAAAAAAATCAAGGAAATCTTGGGCTTGGCGAATTTTTCCGATTCTTCGCGTGAAGAGAGCTAATGCGGTCCGAATTAACGGAAGCGGTTCTTCCATTCGCGCATCAATGTAAAGGCTGTCAAGCGGTCGGATACCTTTTCGTGCAGCTGCTCCTGCAAGCTCGCCTGCACCGCCGGACTGGCTGCGCGCAGGAATGGATTCACCGCGCGTTCGTGCGCGATGGTGGTGGGCAGCGTGGGCACATGACGCGCCCGGAGCTCGCTCGCCTTGTCGCGCCAGGCTTGCAGTTCGGCGTTGTCCGGCTCGCAGGCGAGCGCGAAGCGGATATTCGACAACGTGTACTCGTGCGCGCAATGCACTTCGGTCGCACCGGGCAACGCGGCAAGCGCGTCCAGCGACGCGAGCATCTGCCGCGGCGTGCCTTCGAACAGCCGGCCGCAGCCGCACGCGAACAGCGTGTCGCCGCAAAAGACGTGCGGCGTGCCGCGCGGGTCGCCCGCCTGAAAATACGCGATGTGTCCGCTCGTGTGACCCGGTACGTCGAGCACGCTGAATTCGAGTGCGGGCACCGCAATCGTCACGTGATCGCCATTTTTGAGACGATGCGTGAGATGCTCGATCGCTTCACCGGCGGGGCCGTAGACCGGCACGGCCTGGCCGTTCAGCAGATCGGCCACCCCGCCGACGTGGTCTTGATGATGGTGCGTGAGTAAAATAGCGCTCAGCCGCCATCCGCGTTTTGCCAGATAGGCACGCACGGGGGCTGCCTCACCCGGATCGACGACCACCGCGTGGTGTCCGTCGGAAACGACCCAGATGTAATTGTCTTCAAACGCCGGGACCGGTACGTACTCGAGCGCATTCATAGGCGACGCATTCTTTGATATGACTGACCGAGCGATTATAGACTGGCCCGCCTGGACCGGCTCACCGCCTGGACGCTACGTGCTCGACTGGGAACAGACCCAGCTCGACCGCGTGGTGTCGGACGTGTTCGGCTATCATGCGCTGCAACTCGGCCTGCCGCAGCTCGATGCGTTGCGCGAAAACCGCATGCCGTGCCGGGGCCTCGTGCTCGATGCCGCCAGCGGAGCCAGCGCGCCCTACGAGTTTCCGCGCGGCGCGGCGCAAGGCGGCAATCGCAACGGGAGCGCCGGGCCGGGCCGCGGCGCAGCACAAAGCACCCCGGCGAGCCTGCCTGCGCCGGCCGGCCGCAGCGCGCTCTGGTGCGACCTGCTGGACCTGCCGTTCGAAGCGCAGAGCGTCGATCTGATCGTGATGCCGCACACGCTGGAATTCACGAGCGACCCGCACCGGCTGCTGCGCGAGGCCGAGCGCGTGCTGATGCCCGAAGGCCAGCTGATCATTCTCGGCTTCAACTCGCTGTCGCTTTGGGGTGCGCGGCAGTCGGTCGGCAAGATGACCGGTCGGCCGTTCGTACCCGCGGCGGTCGACCTGATCGCGTTCACGCGCCTGAAGGACTGGATCAAGCTGCTGGGCTTCGACCTTGAACGCGGACGCTTCGGCTGCTACCGTCCGCCGCTCGGCAGCGAGCAATGGCTCTCCCGCTATGGTTTCATGGAAGCCGCCGGCGACCGCTGGTGGCCGATTTTCGGCGCCACCTACATGATCAAGGCGATCAAGCGGGTGCGCGGCATGCGCCTCGTCGGTCCGCTGAAAGTGAAGAAACCCGTGCTCGCCCCGGGCCTCGCGCCCGCCGCCACCCCGAACACTCGCAACCACACTCAATGACTCCCGATCTCATCGACATTTATACCGACGGCGCCTGCAAGGGCAATCCCGGCCCCGGCGGCTGGGGCGCGCTGCTGCGCTTCGGCGACCAGGAAAAAGAACTGTTCGGCGGCGAAGCCAACACGACCAACAATCGCATGGAGCTGATGGGCGTGATCGCCGCGCTCGAGGCACTGAAGCGCCCCTGCAAGGCGGTCGTGCACACCGACTCGCAGTACGTGCAGAAAGGCATCAGCGAGTGGATTCACGGCTGGAAGACGAAAGGCTGGATCACCGCCGCCAAACAGCCGGTGAAGAACGCCGACCTGTGGAAGCGGCTCGACGCGCTCGTCGCGCAGCACGAAATCGAATGGCGCTGGGTGCGCGGGCACAACGGGCATCCGGAAAACGAGCGCGCCGATCAGTTAGCCAACCGGGGCGTCGCATCGCTCGCGCAAGTCTGAGGGCCGCCGCATTGCGCGCGGCACGCGCTGCGCGCCGGTCCCGCGTCGTTTCCGCGCTGTTCTTTTCGCTGCAATTCTCTGAGGCAAGCTAACACCCCATGCGTCAACTCATCCTCGATACCGAAACCACCGGCCTGAATGCCCGTACCGGCGACCGGATTCTCGAACTCGGCTGTGTCGAGCTGGTGAACCGCCGGCTCACTGGCAACAACCTGCACTTCTACATCAACCCGGAACGCGATAGCGATCCGGGCGCGCTGGCCGTGCACGGCTTGACCACGGAATTTCTCAGCGACAAGCCGAAGTTCGGCGAAATCGCCGACCAGTTTCGCGACTTCATCCAGGGCGCGGACCTGATCATTCACAACGCGCCGTTCGATATCGGCTTTCTCGACGCCGAGTTCGCCTTACTGGGCTTGCCGCCGGTGAGCAGCCATTGCGGCGAGATCATCGACACGCTCGCGCGCGCGAAACAAATGTTCCCGGGCAAGCGCAATTCGCTCGATGCGCTGTGCGACCGCTTCGGCATCAGCAACGCGCACCGCACGCTGCACGGCGCGCTGCTCGACTCGGAACTGCTCGCCGAAGTCTACCTGGCGATGACGCGCGGCCAGGAAAGCCTCGTCATCGACATGCTCGGCGAATCGCATGCGCGTGGCCACGCGCACGCGCCGCGCGTCGCGCTCGACTCGCTGGATCTGATCGTGATCGCCGCGTCCGACGACGAAGTCGCCGCGCACGAGGCCCTGCTCGACGGCCTCGACAAGGCGATCAAAGGCACCAGTGTATGGCGCGTCGCCCCAGCGACGACCGCGGATGAGCAAGCTACTTAAAAATGACTAGACGAGCCCGAAAATCCCTGACATAATTCGGCTCTCTTCGGGTGGTTAGCTCAGCGGTAGAGCACTGCCTTCACACGGCAGGGGTCACTGGTTCGATCCCAGTACTACCCACCAGAATTTGGTGTGTCGATCACCGAAGATTAAAGGGCTTACGCAGCAATGCGTAAGCCCTTTTCCGTTTTGGTTTCGTTTTTGGGTTTGATTGCGAGCGCCAGGCACGGCTGCTATAGTCGCCTCTCTGGGCATTCGCTCCGGCCATCTTCTCCACTCACTCGACCACAGGGAGGCGTCACATGTTCGCAGTGCATACCGCTCTCCCTCGCATGGTCCCGCGACCGCGGGCCCGACCTTAAAGTCGTCAGGTTGTCGCTCAGGCGGACCCTGCTCTCACGAGCGTGCCGCCCAAATCCACGACAGTCCGTAGTCCCATTGCCGGCCGTATTCCGGCACGCTTCGACTGTCTCGTCCTTTCGCTTCTGACCGGAACCTCGGTGCGCTCACGCGTAGCCGGGTCGCCGCAAATGGCTAACAAAAAACTCGACTTTCGCGGACAGGCCTTCAGGGATGTCCTCGGCTTCACCTTCCGTCACTGGGCGCAACAGCCGTGGCGGATCGTCGCCATCGCTGCCCTGGCGCTGTGCTCGGCCCTCGCGGACGTGCTCACGCCGATGTTCGCCGGCCGCCTCGTCGATGCGATCGCATCCGGCCCGGCCGCCGATCACACCGCGTGGCAGGCGGCGCTCACGGCGTTCTGCGTGCTGGCCGCGCTCGGCCTCGGCGCCACGCTGCTTCGCCAGGGCGTGTACTTCAACATCATCAGGCTCACGCTGAAGATGATGAGCAAGATCGCGGCGAATGCGTTTCATCGCGTGCAGCGCTTTTCGACCGACTGGCACGCCAACAGCTTTGCCGGCTCCACGGTGCGCAAGATCACGCGCGGGATGTGGGCGCTCGATCTGCTCAACGACACACTGCTGATCGCGCTGCTGCCGTCGCTGGCGATGCTGACCGGCGCGACAGCGCTGCTCGGCTGGCGCTGGCCGATGATGGGCGCGGTGGTCGGCGTCGGCTCGGTGCTGTACATCGCCGTGACCGTGACCATCTCGCTCGGCTTTGTCGCGCCGGCCGCGCGCCTTGCGAACGCATGGGACACGCGCATGGGCGGCGCGCTCGCCGACGCGGTCAGCTGCAACGGCGTGGTGAAGGCCTTCGGCGCCGAGGAACGCGAGGAAACGCTGCTCGAGCGCGTGATCGGCAAGTGGGCGCACCGCACGCGCCGCACGTGGGTGCGCGGCACCGTCAACGGCGGCGTGCAAGGCGGCATGCTGGTGGCGATCCAGGCCGCCATTCTCGGCGTGGCGCTGGCGCTATGGGCGCGCGGCCAGGCGAGCGTCGGCGACATCACCTTCGCGCTGACGATGTTCTTCATGTTGCAGGGCTATCTGCGCGATGTCGGCATGCACATCCGCAATCTGCAACGCTCGGTCAACGACATGGAGGAACTGGTGTCGCTGGAGGCGCAGCCGCTCGGTATCGAGGATCATCCCGGCGCGGGCCCGATCGCTATCGGCCAGGGCGAAATCCGTTTCGAGCACGTCACGTTCCACTATGGCGGGCACGACCGGCCGCTCTACGACAACTTCTCCCTGCGCATCGCGCCGGGAGAGCGCGTCGGGCTGGTCGGGCATTCGGGTTCGGGCAAGACGACCTTCATCAAGCTGATCCAGCGTCTCTACGACGTTTCGGGCGGCCGGATCACCATCGACGGCCAGGACATCGCGCAGGTGCGGCAAGCGTCCTTGCGCAGCCAGATCGCCATCGTTCAGCAGGAGCCGGTGCTGTTTCACCGCTCTTTGGCCGAGAACATCGCCTATGCGCGGCCGGGTGCGAGCCGCGCCGAGATCGAGCGCGCTGCGCGGCTCGCGAGCGCGCACGGCTTCATTGCGGCGCTGCCCAACGGGTATGACACCCTGGTGGGCGAACGCGGCGTCAAGCTCTCGGGCGGCGAGCGTCAGCGGGTAGCGATCGCGCGGGCATTCCTTGCCGACGCCCCGATCCTGATTCTGGACGAAGCCACGTCGAGCCTCGACAGCGAAAGCGAAGTGCTGATCCAGCAAGCGATGGAGCGGCTGATGGTGGGACGCACGACCCTGGTGGTGGCGCACCGTCTGTCCACCGTGCGCGCGCTGGACCGATTGCTGGTGCTGGACAAGGGCAAGGTGATCGAGGAAGGCAGCCACGACGCGCTGATCCGGCGCGAGAACGGCCTGTATCGGCGCCTGTTCGAGCGTCAGGCGCTGGAGTTGATCAAGGGCTTCGGCGAGCAGCCGGAGTTGCTGCGCGAAAGCACCGGCAGCAAGGCGGATCGCGTGGACGACGCGAGCTTGCTGCTGGGAAAATAAAGCGCAGCGAACGTGTTGGATGTCAGGTGGAGCGCCGCTTGAACGCGCGCTCTGCCGGCGTTGCGCGCGCTCGTTGCGCCTTTCCTGCCGGCGCGCGTCACACGCACGGAACCGTGAGCGTCCTCAGGAACTTCGCTTTGACCGCCCGAGGCGTCCAACTACACCACGCCGGCCGGCAACCCGATGCCACGCGCCATACCCGTCGCCGCGAACACCATCAGCACGAGCAACACAGTCTGGATCACGCTATAGCGCGCATATGAACGCGCCTTTTTCAGATTCGGCACGACGCCCTTGCGAATCGACGCGCGCCAGCGCATCAGCTCGAGCATGGTTGGGACTTCGAGGATCAGAATCAACACGAGCAGCGTCATCTTGACGTGAAAGAACGGCTCGTGGAGGTAGTAGTCGGCGCCCTTCTCATAACCGCCGAAGACGCGCATCAAGCCGGTGACGATCAACACCAGTGCGGAAATGCCCCACCCGGTATCCGCGCGAAACACGGAGCGCAGCGCGGCGGGCACGGACGCGCGGCGCAGCGCCCACGTGCGCCGCAGAATCGACGCGAGCGCAAAACCGTAAGCGAGCAGATGAAGGGCGGCAAGCAACCAGCGAACCAGCATAGCGACTCCTGCGAAAGACGCGACACGATCGACGTAGGTCCCACTCGCCCGCGTTCAATGGCCGCGCGTCATGACTTCATTATCGGGTAAGGCTCGAGATACGACGTGTTCAACGGCCACGCGGTGTGGTCGAATGCACAAAGCTTGCGGCTTCAGACTTGCCGCAGCGTTGTGTCAAGTGCGCGGGCGGCAACCCGGTCGCCTTCGGTCGTCAGGGTCGCGCTGAATACGGTTTGCCGGTTGTGGCCCGCCGCAGCCGGCGAATCCCACAGCAACTCGACTTTCGGACGGCGGCCCAACACGCCGTGTACGAGCGCTGGCGCCGCGCCCGATCCCATCGGCAAAGCCGGGGCCCCGTGCTCGCCCGCCGCACCGAAGGCGATCGCGGGAGTGGGCGCCGGCGTGGCGCGGACATCCTGCCCGGCCGCCCAGCGCACCGACAATTCACGCGCATCGTATTGGCCGACCTTGCGGCGCTCGGCCCATACGATCACGGTGCGCGTGGCCGGATCGAGCGCCACCGCATAGCGGCCGATCGCAAAACGCCGCGCGGCGATGTTGGTTCGCCACAGCGGACGCGGCCGGCAGATCCACATGACGGCCGCGTACAGGGCCGGCGCGGCCAGCAGCCAGCCATTGGTAGCCGCCACGGCCTGCGCGGCGCGCCGCCAACCGGCGCTCGCCACAAACGCGCCGACTGACCAGAGCGCAAACACCAGACCGAGAAACGCAAACAGACGCAGCGCCTGCCGCAGCCATTGCGGCAGCGGATGAAATGGGCGCTCGGCCACGGCGCGCGCGCCGGGCAGGAAAATCAGCAGGAACAGGAATACCAGGTTGATGCACGCCCACGGCGAGGACACCATCGCCGAGAGCGCGGCGCCCAGGTCCATCTGTGCCATCGAGAAAAGCCAGCGAGCGACCAGCACGAGACCGATGGCGCGCAACGCGAAAATCGTTCCGGCGCCAGGCGCGGCGTTCGCACGCGTCTCTTTCGTTCTCGCCAAGGCATCCTCCTGTCGTCGGCGGCGCCGCAGCCAAATTTGCGGCACGGCCATTATAGGGATATTACCGAGAGTGGCCGATTCTTGACTGGCGGAATTCCACACTTTCGGCCACGCTGCGCAAAAAACGCGGCGCGCAAGCAACAACGCCCCGTGAGCGGAGGCTCACGGGGCGTTGCTGGCGGCGCTAGCCGGCGCCCGAAAGCGCCCTTTCAGCCGGCTTGTCTGCCCGACCCTTGCAATCAGAGGCCAATCAGCTCGCGTTGACTTCGCGCAGCACCGTGCGGTGCTTCTGACGCAGCAGTTCTTCGTAGGTGGCGACGTAGTTCTTCGCCATGACCTTCGACGAGAAGCGCGACTCGAACGCCTTACGCACGTTGGCGCGCGGCAGCGTGTGCAGACGCTTCACAGCGGCAACCGCGCTGATTTCGTCTTCGACGACGAAGCCCGACACGCCGTTTTCGATCACTTCCGGCACCGAACCGCGATTGAACGCGATCACCGGCGTACCGCAAGCCATCGCCTCGATCATCACCAGACCGAAGGGCTCCGGCCAGTCGATCGGGAACAGCAGCGCGTGCGCGTTGCCGAGGAACTCGGTCTTTTCGGCCTCGCTGATTTCGCCGATGTATTCGACATGCGGCAGCGACATCAGCGGCTTGATGACTTCCTCGTAGTACGCGCGGTCAGCCTTGTCGAGCTTGGCGGCGACCTTGATCTTCATGCCGGCTTGCTGGGCGATGCGAATCGCGGTGTCCAGACGCTTTTCCGGCGAAATGCGGCCGAGGAAGGCGAGATAGCCCGGCTCGACATCCTTGATCGGCGTGAGCAGGTTTTCCGGCAGACCGTGATAAACGGTTTGCAGGAAGTTCGCCTGCGGCAGCGGAATGCGCTGGTTGTCCGAAATCGACACAACCGGCACGTCGCTGAACGTCTTGAAGATCGGCTGCAGTTCCGGCAGATCGAGACGGCCGTGCAGCGTCGTCACGAAGGGCACCGGCTGGCGCGCGAACAGCGAGAACGGGTAGTAGTCGATGTGGAAATGCAGCACGTCGAACTCGTCCGCGCGGCGGCGCACTTCTTCGAGCAGCAGCATGTGCGGCGCCATCACGTCGCGGATCGTCGGGTCCAGACGCAACGCCTGCGGCCAGAATGCTTCGAGTTTGGCGGAGGTCTGCGAATCGCCGCTCGCGAAGAGTGTGACGTCGTGGCCTTGTTCGACCAGCGCTTCGGTCAGATAGGACACCACGCGTTCCGTACCACCATACAGCTTGGGAGGAACCGCCTCGTGCAACGGAGCGATTTGAGCGATTCGCATAATGAAGAACTCCTAGTAAAAAATCAGGCAAAAGTACTGCGTTGGGTAAAAGCGACTCGCTTTGCTCGCCAGGGCAGTCTGGCCGGACATGCCGGCGCGGGCCTGATTCTTTCGAGAAATCCTGCGATGGATCGCTTGGGGTATGAGCCCAGACTGTTGTTCGCCGCCTGCGCATGTGCGAGTAAACGCATATGCAACATCTGCGTTGACAACTGTCAAATATTTCCGCGGGCCTATGCAAGGCATGCATTATCGGTGCCGGCGTGCTCGCTGCACCACAACATTTCAAAGTCTTTACGTTGTTACAAACGCGAAACACTTTGCAAACCCTTGTTTTATAAGCTAGTTCTACAGTGGAAACTGGCTTGCAGCGGTGGCCGTCAAACTGACATCTGTAAGCTCGCGCGTCAACTTTGCCGGCAAGCGTTGAAGAATTGCCGCAGTGCGGTTGAATGCAATCTGTAATTATATCCCGAAATTATCCGCGTCCTGCGTGAACCACTTGCCCGAGGGCGGGTCGAGCAAGTGAAGGTCGCGGAGGTCTATCGCGAAATCAGTCGCGTCAACGTCCGGATACACAGGGCGCAATCGCTTTTGCATGTTTACAATGCGAAGCATCGGCTTCGCGGCGAACCCATGTTGCATGGGCCCGCGCTTTGCATGCACAACCCGAAACACCTCGACCTCACGATCAATTGGAACACTTAACCATCGCCCAGCGTAACGCCCAAGACGCAAAGCTCGCGAGCTATGCGCACCGGCCGCTTGCGTTTCTCTTCCGCTTTATCCGCCGCCATCCGCTCGCGCATGCGACCGTGCTGTGCAGCGTGTTTGCGGCCGTGGGCTGTGCGCTCGCTTCGCAATACGCGATCAAACATCTGATCGACGTGCTCGGCGAAGGCCGGCATCATCCCGGTCCGTTGTGGGGGGCATTCGCCATCCTCGTCGGCCTGATTGCCGCCGACAACATGCTGTGGCGGGTCGGCGGCTGGGTCGCCGCGCACACCTTCGTTGCCGTGACAGGCGACCTGCGCCGCGACCTGTTCAAGTATCTGAGCGGGCATTCGCCGACCTACTTTTCCGAGAAACAGCCCGGCATGCTCGCGAGCCGGATCACGGCGACCTCGAACGCGGTCTACACGGCCGAGAACACCACTGCCTGGAATGTACTGCCGCCATGCATCGCCGTGCTCGGCGCAATCGTCATGATCGTCGCGGTGAATCCGCTGATGGCGGGCGGCTTGATGCTGTGTTCAGCGATCCTGTCGGTCGTGCTGTACAAACTCGCGGGGCGAGGCTCCGCGCGCCATCATCATTTCGCTACCAAGGCGGCGTCGGTGGACGGCGAGCTGGTCGACGTGATCAGCAACATGGGCCTCGTGCGCGCGTTCGGCATGACTTTTCGCGAACAGCAACGGTTCGGTGCGACGGTCAAGGCCGAGATGGACGCGCGCCAGCAGAGCCTGCTGTATCTGGAAAAACTGCGGCTGCTGCACGCGGTGATCACCGCGCTGCTCTCGGCGGGCCTGCTCGGCTGGGCGCTGTGGCTGTGGGACCAGGGCAAGGCGACCTCCGGCGACATCGTGCTCGTCAGCTCGCTCGGCTTCACGATTCTGCACGGCACACGCGATCTGGCCGTCGCGCTCGTCGACGTCACGCAGCATGTGGCGCGGCTCGCGGAAGCGGTCCGCACGCTGCTGGAACCGCACGGCATGCCGGACCGCGATGGCGCGACCGAACTCGTGCCGCAAGGCGGCCGGGTCGATTTCGAAGGCGTGACCTTCGCCTATCCGCGCCGCCGGCCGATTCTCGATCACTTCGATCTGCATATCGAACCCGGCCAGCGCGTCGGCCTGATCGGCAAGTCGGGCGCGGGCAAATCCACCGTGCTGGCGCTGCTGCAGCGCTTCTACGAGACGCAGGGGGGCGCGATCAAGATCGACGGCCAGGACATCGCGTCGATCACTCAGGACAGCCTGCGCCATACGATCGCGGTGGTGCCGCAAGACATCTCGCTGTTCCATCGCACGGTGTACGAGAACATCGCTTACGGCCGCCCCGAAGCGAGCCGCGAAGAAGTGATCACGGCCGCGCGCGAAGCGCGTTGCTTGGACTTTATCGAAGCGATGCCGGAAGGTTTCGACACGATCGTCGGCGACCGCGGTGTGAAGCTGTCCGGCGGCCAGCGTCAGCGGATCGCCATTGCGCGCGCGATCCTGAAGAACGCGCCGATCCTGCTGCTCGACGAAGCCACGTCCGCGCTCGACAGCGCATCGGAAGAGGCGATTCAGAAGGCGCTCGACCGGCTGATGGTCGGCCGCACCGTGATCGCGATCGCGCACCGGCTATCGACGCTGAATAATTTCGACCGGATCATCGTGATGAGCGCAGGCAAGGTCATCGACGACGGCAGCCCGGAAGTGTTGCGCCAGCGTCCGGGCCTGTATCGCGACCTGCTCTCGAAACAGTACGGCAAGGGCACCACGCTGCACATCGGCGGCAAGAAGGTCGACGAACAGCACGTGGTCTGAACGACGCGCCACGCGAAGTTGTGCGCCCATGAGGAAAGCCGCTCTCGTGAGCGGCTTTTTCGTTTTCCAGATGTCCCGAAGCAGACGGGCCGGCGACAGCGTAGCAGCGACCTCGACGGCCCCTACTCCGTCAGACTCTCACGCATCGTCTGCTTACCCGAGCCTGCCCGCACCTTCCTGCTCCCGCTGGCCTTCGCGCTCTCCACGCTCTGCAAATCGCGCATGAAGTTATCGCGCCACACGGAGACGTTGTTCTCGCGCAGCTGCACCATCATGTCGCGATAGCGCGCCTGACGCTCCGCAAGCGGCATGGCGAGCGCTTCAGCAAGCGCCTCGGCCATCCCGTCGATGTCGACCGGATTGACGATCAGCGCGCCTTCCAGTTCCTGCGCCGCGCCGGCGAAGCGCGACAGCACCAGCACGCCGGGATTGTCCGGGTCCTGCGCGGACACATACTCCTTGGCGACGAGGTTCATCCCGTCGCGCAAGGGCGTGACGTAGCCGACGTGCGCGGTGCGAAACAGCGCGGCCAGCACCGAGCGCTCGTACTGCTTGTGGATGTAGAGGATCGGCGTCCAGTCCAGTTCGGCGAAGCGTCCGTTGATGCGCCCCGACTCGCCTTCGAGCTGCAAGCGGATGTCCTGGTACGCGTGCATGTCGGCGCGCGTCGGCGGCGCGATCTGCAGGAACGACACCTTGTTGCGCTGTGCGGCGGCATGTTCGAGCAGCCGCTCGAACGCGCGGAAACGTTCGACCAGCCCCTTCGAATAATCGAGCCGGTCCACGCTCATGATCAGCTTGCGCGAATGCAGCGTCGCCTTCATCGTGCGCACCGGCTTGCCGCGCTCGCCCGCTTTCGCGAGTTCGGCAATCTCGTCCGGATAGACGCCGATCGGATACGCCGCCGCGCGCAAGGTGCGGCCGAACGCGTGGACGGTCAGCGGGCCACGGGCCGCTGCGTCGAGCGTGCCCGCCGCTTCATTGACGATGTAATCGCAGAACGCGCGCAGATCGGGCGCCGTCTGGAAGCCGAGCAGATCGAACGAACACAGCGCTTCGACCAACTCGCGATGCGGCGGCACCGCGAGCAGCACCTGCGACGCCGGAAACGGAATATGCAGAAAGAAGCCGATGCGATTCTTCACGCCGGCCGCGCGCAGCGCCTGCGCGAACGGAATCAGGTGATAGTCGTGAACCCAGATCACGTCGTCTTCGCGCAGCAGCGGCACGAGTTGTTGCGCGAGCCACGCATTGACGCGGCAGTAACCCTCGAAATCGTGCCGGTCGTATTGCAGCAAGTCGGCGCGATAGTGGAACGCCGGCCACAGCGTGGCGTTCGAGAAGCCGCGGTAATACTGGTCGTAATCGCGGCGCATCAGCGCGACGGTCGCGAAAGTCACCGGACCGCGTTCCTCGACCTTGATCTGCGGCTGGCCCGAACTGAGCACATCGCCGCTCCAGCCGAACCACATGCCGCCGGTTTCCTTCAGCGCGTCGTACACGCCGACCGCCAGACCGCCCGCCGCCGGACCGCCCTCCGAGATGGGCGCAACCCGGTTCGATACGATGATCAGTCGGCTCATGAAGCGCGATTCCCGATGCAGTGCGTGGTTAGCGTCAAGCGATGCGGCACGGTGTTCATGCTGCGCGCGCCGCCGCGACGATGGATTCCAGCCAGTCGAGCAGCGCTGGCACGGAGTCGACGCGGGTATGCGCCATGGTCTCGCCCGCGCCGACCTTGATCGACAGCCCGCCGCGCTCGTTGACGACGGCAAAGCCTTTCTCGTCCGTCAGATCGTCGCCGGCAAACACCGGCTTGCGTCCGACGAACGGCGGCTCGTCGAGGAACGCGCGCATCGCGCGGCCCTTGTCGACGTCCTTCGGCTTGATTTCGTAGACCATCTTGCCGGGCTGCAGCACATACGAGCCGGGATAGTCGGTCACCAGCCGCTGGGTGGCTTCACGCGCGACCGGCTCGCGGTCCGGCGCATTGCGGTAGTGCAGCGCGAGCGCCGCGCCCTTGATCTCCAGCAGCATGCCGGGGTGTTCGTTGACGACCTGCGCGAGCACCTGCTCCATGCGCAGAAGCCGCTCGTCATGAAAGCCGATGCGCTGCGTGTCGCCGTTCGCGTCGCGCCGCTCGGCGCCGTGCAAACCGGCAATCGGCAGATCGGGCATGCCGAGGAAAGCGTCGATGCTGTCGATGCCGCGGCCCGACACGATCGCCAGCGCGCCGTTCGTCAGGTTGCGCAATTCGCTCAGCAGATCGATCACGCGCGGTTGCACCAGCACGCCGTCCGGCGTGGGTGCGAGTTCGACGAGCGTGCCGTCGAAATCGAAGAAAAATGCCGTCTCGCTCGGAGACAGAACAGCTGGAAGTGCTTGCATCACTGGGTTCGCCTTTCAGCCTTCTGCGGCTGGAAAAGTGTGCGCATCTTACCGCGCATCCGTCAATTTTTCGAGGAAGTAAGCCGTGGTGCCCGGCCCGCCGGGCGCCGCGCGCCCTGCCTTGCGACGATCGCATTCAAAAAGAGAACAATCCGGCTTCAGCGAGCCTTCACCGGACTGCGTCAAATTGCCTCGCAAACCGTGCGCCACGGGCGTTGCGCGACGCCGCCGGCGATTTTGCGCTACAGTCGCAGCCACGCAGACGCCCCGCCGTGAGCCCATATTTGCACACTATGGCGCGCCTCGCGCCATACGAGAATCAGGAAATCCGGCAAGGCTGTTGACTGGCGGCCAGTGCCCGCCATTGCCTATCCCATGCGCCGCTCTTCAATCGGATCATTGAACCCTCCTTTGTTCCCGCTCATCTCATCCCGTGACCCGCTGCCGAAATCCGCTGCACCGTGCGGGCCTCGCTGCATGGGCCGATTCGCGGGCCAACCCGTGAGCCAGCTCGTGCGCCGGTTCGCGCTGACGGTGACGATAAGTGCGCTGACCGCGCTGGCCGCTTGCACACCTCGCGCGCAACCGTGGCAGCTGACCAGTGTGACCGGCCACCTGCCGGATCTCGACTTCACGCTGACCGGCGATGATGGCCGCCCCGTCAACGGCGATTCGTTCAAGGGACGCACGGCGCTCGTCTACTTCGGCTATACGCACTGTCCGGATGTGTGTCCCGAAACGATGGGCCGGCTCATCCAGGTGCTCGGCAAGCTCGGCCCCGACGCGCAAAAAGTGCGCATCCTGTTTATCACCGTCGATCCCGCGCGCGACACACCGCGGGCGTTGCACGACTATGTCGGCGCGTTCGACGCGCAGCATGCCGAAGGCCTGACCGGCAGCGACCGGCAGATCGAGTCGCTCGCCAAACGTTACCGCGTTGCCTATCAGATGGAGAAACGCGACCCCAACGGCAACTACGAAGTCACTCACAGTTCCGCCGTCTACGTGTTCGACAGCCAGGGCCACGCGCGCCTGCTGGCCACCGATCACGACACGCCCGATACGATCGCGCAAGACCTGCGCCGTATCATTGATGACCGTTCCTGACCTTTCCCGAGTCCATTCATGTCGATCAAGATCAAAACGTTCGCTTCATTGAGCTGCGCGCTCGCCCTTTCGTTCGGTTTCGCCGCGGCCGCGCAGGCGGCCGGCCCCAGCGCGATCAGCGTCAAGGACGCATGGGTCCGCTGGCTGCCGAACAACCTGCCCGCCGCCGGCTACGCCACCCTCGTGAACGCGAGCGACAAGCCCGTCGACCTCGTCGATATTTCGAGCAACGACTACGGCGACGCGATGCTGCATCAAACCGTCTCGAACGGTTCGTCGCAGAAGATGGTGATGGTCGACAAGCTGACGGTGCCCGCGCACGGCCAGGTGTCGATCGCACCCGGCGGCTATCACGTGATGCTCGAAGACGCGAAGCACAAGGTCGCGCCGGGCGACACCGTGCATCTGACGCTGAAGTTCTCCGACGGTGAAACGCTCGACACGCCGTTCGTGGTCAAGTCGCCGGCCCAGACCAAATAACGTGCAGCCATGAATCTGCTCTACTGGCTCGATCCCTGGGAATTCTCGCCGACCGTCGTGATCGCGCTGCTGGTGCCGGCGATCCTGTTCGCGCGCGGCGCGCGACGCGCGAAGCTGTCGCTCGCGCGGCGCATTTCCTTCTGGTTCGGGCTGGTGGCGCTGTACGTGGTGCTGCACACCCGGCTCGATTATTTCTTCGAGCATGAGTTCTTCATGCATCGCTTGCAGCATCTGGTGCTCCATCACCTGGGGCCGTTCTTCATCGCGCTGTCGTATCCGGGCGCGGCGCTGCGCGCCGGCATTCCGTTCACGTGGCGGCAGCGCTTCGTGCGGCCCGCGCTACAGACGCCGGTGGTGCGCAAGCTGCTCGACGTGGTGATGCATCCGGTCGTCGCGGTCACGCTGTTCGTCGGGCTGATTTACTTCTGGTTGCTGTCGCCGATCCATTTCGTCGCGATGCTCGACTGGCGGCTCTATCGCGTGATGAACTGGAGCATGGCGATCGACGGCCTGTTGTTCTGGTGGCTCGTGCTCGATCCGCGGCCGGCGCCGCCCGCGCGTTTGTCGCCGGGCAAGCGCGTGCTGGTGGTGATCGCCGCGATTCCGCCGCAGATCGTCCTCGGCGCGTTTATCTTTTTCACGACGCACGAGCTGTATCCCATCTATTCGATTTGCGGCCGCGCGTTCACGTGGCTCAGCCCGATGCGCGATCAGCAGATCGGCGGACTGTTGCTGTGGATTCCGGGTTCGATGATGAGCGTGGTCGGCGCGCTGATCGCGCTGCGTCACTGGATGCGGCTGTCGGCACGCGGGCGATTGCGCGCCGAACGGCGTGCCACGACGGCGCGGGGCGTGGCGCATGGCGCGCCGGCAGCCGGCGCGCGCGGGCAGCGCTGAAGCTGGCCGTTTGAAGCTGGCCGTTTGAAGCGCAGCGCTCGACGCGAAACGCGCCGGCGCCGGCGCCTTACGACAAACTCAGGCCGAACGCATCCACACGTGCGGGATGCCGTCCTCGTCGTGAATCTCCGAGACCGGCGCGAAGCCGAACGCGCCATAGAAGCCTTGCAGATGCGCCTGCGCGTGCAAACGGATCGGCGTACCGGGCCACTGTGCGCGAATATGGGCGACCGAGCGTTCGAGCATGGCGTTGCCCAATTTGATGCCGCGGAACTCCGCCGTGGTCAGTACGCGGCCGATGCGCACGTCGGTATCCTCGGCATCGGGCAGCAGCACGCGCAGATAAGCCGCCAGCGGCGGCGGCGCTGCGCCGACGCCAGCGCCATAGGCCAGCAGATGCCAGGCTTGCATGTCGAGCCCGTCGATATCGCCGTACACGCAGTTCTGCTCGACGACGAACACCGCACTGCGCGCGGCCAGCATCTCATAGACTTCGATATTCGTAAGGTCCGCGAAGGTTTTCCAGCGCCATTCGAGTTGTGCAAGCCGCATGGCGGCAATTGATTGCGAAGCGGTCATCAGGTGCGTTCAGAAAAGAGGTGCCACATGGCGGGCGACGATGCGCAATTATGCCGTGCGCCACGACCTTGAGCCATGCCACGTGCGGGGCCGCCGTGTGCGATGCCGCGAAGCTGCTTTGCGCCGGCAAGCCGACTACCGGGCCGCCGCGCGCTCAGAAAACCGCTTCGACAGGATGGGCGAGACACTCGATCAAATTGCCCGGGCCGCACAGGTGCAGCGCGCCGACGACCACCAGCGTCCGCTCGCGCACGTCGAGCCGTTCCTTCAAACGCGCGGCCCATACGCGATTGCGCGCATCGAGAATGGCGTGACGGATGCCCGGCAGATTGAACATCGGCGAGTCGACCGCGATCCGCTGGACCGCTTGCAGATCGCCCTCCAGCCAGGCGTCGTGCATCCGCTCCAGCGTGCGCTGCGGCTCCTCGCGATCGGCCATCAGCAAGCCGAGCGCCGCGCCGACCGCTTCCAGTGGAATCGTTTCGAGCGCCGCCGCGACGTCGTGCGCGGTCTCCAGATAGCTAAAGGGCTTGGCTTGCGCGATCGCGGAGCGCAGCATGCGCGGCTCGACGCCTTCGACGACCTGGTGAAACAGCGTCGGCGCAACGATCAGCGCCGCCCACGGGCGCAGTTCGTCGAGCGGCGCCAATGCGCCTTCGACGGGCCACACTGCCTGTAGCTGGCTCCATGCATCAGCCGGCAGCAACGGCAGAAGTTGGGCGGCGCCGTGTCGCGCGTCCGCCTTCAGAAACGGCAGGATGGTCGGCGGATCGGATTCGAAGACCAGCGCTTCGGCCCAGTCATAAGCTTCGCCCACCCATGGCGGCGTTCTGCGGCTCGTCGAGGGAAACAGATGCATCGAGCCGAGCAGGCGCACACGGGTGCCGGTGAGTTGTAGATACATGCGGCCTCGGGATGAACGGGCATTCACGCGCAAAATGCGCGCGCAGTCGTGCGATCGGATTAGTCGGGCGCGAGATCGAGAGCGCGTCGGACGGTGGAAAGACGATCGGCGAATAATACAGTTCCGTCCGGTTCGCCTGATGCAACGCTAACCAGGCATTGTGCGCCGCATCCGTCGTGAGTGACGCGGACTATCCACCCCTGCCGCGGATCAGCCATAGGAACGCGGCCAATCCGTGTCCGCTCGCGTCGCAGTCAGACCGATTATTCAGCGCTCCTTTTAAACGACTCCAGTTCGGTCGTATAGCGCTCGTTTCGCACCCCGATAAGAATCAAGTCGAAACGGAATTAAACATGGCGAAACAGAGCCCTTGAAAAACCATAGTCCCTTTCTTTTGAGTTACCGACGAGCGATCGCGCACAGCGATCGCCTCGCAATGAGAGGCGTATCGAAGTGCGCGAGCGACGAAGCGAATCGATGGGACAGCGCTTCAACCTCGTCGCGAAACGCTGCGCACCGCTCGCGCTTGGATCGACAAAAGCGCCGCGGAAAAAAGAAAAGCCCCGACAAGTCGGGGCTTTTCTTTACATCAACTACTGGAGGCGCGAGCCGGAGTCGAACCGGCCTAAACGGCTTTGCAGGCCGTCATCTTTCTTTTTAATTCAATGCGTTATATGAATTGACCACACAATTTAACCACTCGACACACGAAGTTATGTGACCCAAAACGCCTAGACGGCTGCGGTACTCTTAGCCGGCAGGTCTGGGAGCAGGGGCCTTCTTGACGGTCGCCTTCTTGGCCTTTTTAGCAGGTGCCTTCTTGGCCTTTTTAGCAGGTGCCTTCTTCGCCTTGGTCCGTTGAACATGGCGCCTCTTGGCCCTATGAAAATGGATCTTCCTAGTCGGCGCTTCCTTCTCCTCAGTCTCCGCTTCCAGCGCTTTAATTTTCTTCAGAATTTTCCTCGCGGAGTCCAGACCCTCTAGGTTCTCCACCTGGCTAGCGACTGCGAACTTGCGCTCGGCTTTCGCTACGTTCGGACGCTCGCTGAGCATCTCCCGTATCGCCTCGCTTAACGCGATCGATGCCTCGGCTTCGGCCTTCCGTTTCGCCTTCCCCTCTGTACGGCCTTTCCATCCGAACTCAACAAGTTTTACGAGAATTTCGAGCAGCTTTTTCGTTATTTCGGGGGGAACGTCGGGGAGTTTCACTTGTTTTTCTCCGGACGGATCGAGACAATCACTTGCGAAGTGTAGCGCGCGCAAAATCACCTTGTCACTGGATAGCAGCAAATTGAGGAGCATGTTGCGGTCGGAAAAATACTGTATGTTTACACAGTATTTTGAGAGGCCGATCGTGAAACTTCCTGAGTTCGAACCCCCTACCCTCGCCGAATTGCGCAATTGGTGGCGAGACCATCGCGGCGAAGGCGACGTCGAGCGGTTGATTCTGGAAGTGCAGTATTTACGAATGGTGCTGTTGCGTCTTCGCGGCGAAGCGGACGCGGCCGTCCGGCTTGCGAAAGAGGTTGACCGCAGCCTCATTGCCCGCGAATCACCGATCATGGAGCTCCGAATACGACTTGCCCAGGAAGTTCTGCGCGTCGGCGCGATCGACGACACGCCGAAGCACGATGCCGTACCTAGAAACGTCCGGGAATACGCTCGCAACCCGGACGCCGTCAAATTCGAGGCCGATGCGCGACGTCGGCGCGGACACAGGGAATAGGTTGCACGCACCCAGGCACTGCTATTTCTGACTGACGACACAGCGCCCTAGAAAAGCCCCGCCGGCTGCGCCGCATCATCCCAACTGAAAATAATCACTTCCTTGCGGGCCGCCTCCTTACCGCCCCCGCCCACGGTGTACTTGATGTCCACTGTCTCAATGTGAAAACCCTCAAACGCTCGCCGGATGTCAGGGTGATCATTCAGACTTACGATCGCCTTGCCCTTTAGCGCTCGCAGCCGGGCCGCCATCGCGACATATTCGGCGTACGGAAACGGCACCCCATAGCCTTCGGTCTCCCAGTAGGGCGGATCCAGATAGAACAAGGTGTGCGGCCGGTCGTACTTGTCGATGCATACCTTCCAGTCCAGATTCTCAACGAAAGAACCGCAGAGCCGCAGGTGAGCGGCCGACAGCGTCTCCTCGAGGCGAAGCAGGTTCAGCCCCGGCGCCGCAGTCGTAGCGGTACCGAACGACTGGCCCTCGACCTTCCCGCCGAAGCAGTTCTGCTGCAGGTAGTAGAAGCGGGCCGCGCGCTGGATGTCGGTGAGCGTTTCCGGAACAGTATCCTGCAACCACTTGAACACCTGCCGGCTTGTAAGCGCCCACTTGAACTGGCGTACAAATTCCTCAAGGTGGTGCTGGACGACTCGATACAGATTCACCAGCTCGCCATTGATGTCGTTGATGACCTCGACCTTGGCTGGCGGGCGCATGAAATACAACGCGGCGCCACCCGCGAAAACCTCGACATAGCACTCGTGCACCGGAAAACGCGGAATGAGATGGTCCGCAAGGCGGCGCTTGCCGCCGATCCAGGGGACGATGGGAGTTGCCATAGATGGAATTGCCTTTTCTGGTTATGCGTTAGAATTCGGCCCGCCTACCGGTAGGTGTCAGGGCCTTGGCTAATTCACTGGTCTATTCAGTGGAAAGGCGGCCGGGAGCATGCGCGAACATGCTCCCGGTCGCCCTGTCTTTTTCCCGTACAGCGAAGCACGGTCAAAGTGACTTTGGTGCGGCCGGTACCCGATGATTGACAAAAAAGTGCGCCCGGTCACAGCTGGCGAACCGGAATGGAGCTAGGCTCGCCCGCGAGACCAACTCGTGGGAACAAGAATGAAGCGAATAGCTATTGCATGCGCGCTCGTCCTATCCGGCCATGCACTCGCGTCGGAGACGACCGCCGCGCAACTCGTGCAGGCGTGCCAGTCGCTGAAGCGGCAAGCCGACCGCGATAAATGCCTGGAATCGGCCATCAAAGCCGTTTCGCCGAAGCCGGCAGCAGAAGCGCCCGTCGCGCCTCTGCCGACAGCGAAGGAGGCCGCGCAGGCGCGCATCGCCAAGGCGCTTGAGGCGTCACGCGCAGTCCAGAGCGTTGCAAACTCAGGCACGTCATTTCTGCAATACCAGTCGTACATCCCGCCGTTCGCAATCGCGCTCGATCAGTTCAAGGCCGTCGCACAGTTGCCGGAAGAGAAAGACGCGGCAATGTTGCTGGCTGACGCGCTAGACGCTTACACGGACGCTGCGACCTATTGGCAGCTGGACAACCGATTCTATTCGTACGAGAACAATCGAATTGGTTTTCCGGACGCACAACCAGCGGCGTTGGCCGGCACTGTCGACATCGTCCTGCGATACAAGGTGCCACTGCAACGCGCAGACATGTTCGGATTTCAGAAGGGCGCGCCGCTGAGCACAGCACTCTCGACGATCTGGGAGTATGCGCAGGACAAGACAAACGCCGCCCAAGATGCCATCAACAAGATCGGGAAACCGACAGAGGCTGCGCGCGCGCAACCGGATGCCACCCCGCAGCAAATCGCGGCGGCAAAACGGCTCGCGACAAGCGAAAACGATAACCCATGGCAAATGATCGTGACATCGGGCTTCGTGGGCGGAACTTACTCTGCGCCAAGCTACTCTGCGCCGCGACTGTCGAACTCTGTCGCGGGGGTGAAAGTCAGCGCATACGGGTATCGGGATGGCTGGGCGCGCGTATCGCCGAAGGGCCAAACTGAACAGTGGATCCCAATCAATCAACTCAGCAACGTCGAGTAGCCCTCCCTGCGTCCTACTTCGTCGCTGCCTGCTCGATATAACCCTGCTCCTGCAGCATCCTGACGTACCGTTTCAAGCCGACCAGCTTGTCGATCTCGCGCTGGTCGTCGCCCGCTACTTCTGCAACGCCGTCCGCAGCCGCTGGAACGAGGCTCGGGACGGCGAACCTTACCCGCGGTTGTCGCTCGGCACGCGCGGGTCGCTTTGCATCTTCCCGCGAAAGTACGACGCGATGCCGAGGACTGGCGCCATCGTGGCCATCACCGCCGCCTCGGCACCGAGCATGCCCGGAATCTGCGCCAGGATGGCCGCGTCGGCATGCAGGAACATCACGCCTAGGTAGGCTCCAGCGACCGTACCGCCAGCCGCCAGTCCGAGAAGCCCGAAACAGAATCCGACGAACGGCCGCCACGCGTAAGTCGGCCAGTGATCTGCCCTCGCCTCGACCTGCATGGTCGTATTCACGGCCTGCGTATCGGCGGTGTCGGCGGCCAGTTCGGCCTTCGTAACGTCTGCCGCGATCTGCGCAATATGTTCCTGCTGATCGAGCACCGCTTTCTGGAACTGCATGGAGAGAGTCGGGTCAGCCTGAATCGCGGCGAGCGCAGCGTCGGGCGCCGACTGCCCCGTCACGGCCTGGGCGATGCCGACCACCTTGCCGGCGACGTCCTCGGCCTTCGAGCCGCCGAGCCAGCCGGCGATCATCGGCGCGAACTGTGCGAGCGCCATTGCGATAGGGATAAGCGGCATCATGCGGCTCCTTTTATGAGGTTGTTTGCGATACGGTTGACCCAGCCTTTGCCAAAGCTGAGCCAGGTCCGCAGAGATGTGAAATAGCGCAGACGCAGCGCGTTCCAGCGCAGCATGAACCGCAGCGGATCGGTGGCCTGCACGGCCGCAATGGTTGCTGGCCCAATCAGCCCGTCGACCTTCGCGCCAGCAGCGCCCTGCATCCAGATCACCGGATGGCCGCCGTTGTAGTTCGCGTCGAAAATCTGGAAGGCCACGCGCGCGTCCAGCTCGTCGAGCCGCAGCGGATCCCAATAGAGCTTTTTTGCGATCGCCTTCGCCGTGTCGCGCGGCAAGTCCTTCATCGGTCCCGTGTAGCCAGCCGCACGTGCGACGCGCGCCGTGACGCCCCACATGGTTTCGCCGCCCGGATCCGCTGGATTGTTCGAATAGCCGCCCTCGTTGCCGATGAGCGCGTCAAATGCGTCGTCAAAGCTGCTCACTTGCTGAACCCCTTTGTTTGCAGGAATGCGTATGCCAACGCAGCGAGACACAGTGATGCAACGCCGCCCAACGTCCACTTCCCGAGCGTCGCGAACTGCTTGTCAAGCCACTCCGTTAGTCCCTCTTTCAGCGCCTCTTTAACTTCCTCTTGCGACAGATCGCCTGATGACATGCAACCCCCGAAAAAATGCCGCCTCGACGGACGGCTGTAAAAAAACCCGCCCAGCATTGCTGCGGGGCGGGTCGGTCTTGTTACAGGTGAGGTTTTGCGGGAGTCAGGCGGCCGCTGCGGCCGGCATTGTCGTCTCGAATGGGACATCACTGGCGACGGCCGACAGAGCGGCATGAAGAGTGGCCGGATCGAAGCGCCACGACTCCGGAATGCCCAGTGCCGCACCAATCGATTCCGAACAATCCCAATGCCGCGCCCGATGCCCTCGTCGCCACACGAAGCCGAGCACGGCCGCGAGGTCGTACGGCTCGCCGAGGTGATCGTTGAACCACTCGACCGCCGCTTTCTCGGAGACAGTATCGGTCACGAATTCGACGATGTCCCATCGTGCGGGATCGAGAGCCGTCACGACGAAGCGCACGCCTTTGTCTTCGAACGACGACGACGCACACAGATAAGTGCCGTCGATTGGCGCGACAACGAGTTCGCAATGCGAGTACGGGCTATTCGTCCACCAGCGGATCAGGCGATTGACGATGCCTGACAGGCCGGGCCGCGTTCCCTTGTAAAAAGCAACTTTCATGGTTAGCTCTAGGTGATAGCGCGAATAGCGTCGACCGTCGTGCATGCGTCGATCTGCTCGGCAAGCTGCTGATTCTTCGTCAGGCATGCGAGGATCGCCGCCTTCCCGTCCGTGCCCACTTGCTGAATCTGCGCCGCCGTGTGCGGCACGTAGGCCCATGCGCCCGAGCCGTCAGCGCACCAGAATGGCGTCGTCCAATCCGCAGCGACGCCGGGAAGGATCGACGCGACGACCGATGCGTTCAAGTTCTGCTGATCGGTCGGCTTGGCGGGGTACGTGTGCGCGGCGCCGAGTGCCGACGACGTGAAGCCCGCGATGATGGCTTGCTGACAAGCTGCCGACACGATGGCCGTCTGCGACGCCTTGGCGTTCGCCAGCAACTGCGCCGCGCTAGGCCCTGGCGTCGGCACAATCGCGCCATCCTGATAGCTCAGGTCGCACCAGTTGAGATACGTAGCCTCATCGACCTCGATGTGATTCGCTTCGTGCTCGGGCAACAGGTCTTGAATGTACGCGCCGGTGAACGGACCGTTTCCGTTGTATGTGAGGTATCGCATTAGGCCACCTTCGTGATTTCAACTTCTGTGTAGACTTCGCCGAGGCCATCGGATGCGGGATTTCCAAGGCTTGACGCAATCCCTGTGTAGTGTCGGATCGAAACCGATTTGGCGGCAGACAATGTAAATGAGCCAACAACCCAGGACCGCGTTTGAACGTTATTTCCTCCTACAGACATTTCGCTGGTTCCGACGACTAATACGGACGAATCCGTCGCATTGTATAAAGACGCTTGATGCACACTCGCTTGGTAGGCCGGAGCGCTCGCCTGCACTCGATACGTTCCTGCAGGAAGCGTTATAAGGTTCGATCCGAGCGATGCACCGGTGATCGTGTTTGTAGCGACGGTATTTAAGACGCGCGTCTGCTGAGCCGCGCCTACCGAGCCGCCACCCGATGTTCCGTTGGGCTGTTGCTCTCTAACGTGGATGTATGGGAGCGCCGAAGCAGGAGGTGCCACTAAAGGCAATCCGCTCGCAGCCGTGTAGGAAACAACGCGTACATTGCCTGCACCGTCTCCGCGAACCCGCATTGAGTCGCCGGGTGCGGTCGTAATGTTGGTGCCGCCCGGAAGAATCAGAGACGTGCCGTTGTGGGTGAGCGTGAGCGCGCCATCGAACACGACGGTGCGCTCTGCACCAGAGTTGAGCGTGATCGCGGTGATGGTCGTCGTGCCGGTGATGTGGACAAGATTCCCGGTCGCCGCCTCAAGATTGACCGTCGCCGCCGATGCGATGTTCGCGCCTTTTATCTCATCGATCGCACCTGATGCAGTGCCCGACAGCACTGCGGCGGGGCCAGTAGCCCCCTGTGTCCCGGAGATTGAAATATTCCAATCGGACTGACTGCCGGAGCCGCCGACATCCAGGACATTCACGACGAGCGACGTACCGCTATACGACGTCACCTGCCCGTGCATATAGTTCGCTGGCGTGCCATTGCTGACGATCGAAACGAACTGTCCGGCGGCGAATTGCTTGCCCGTTTGCGTTGTGAACGTCTTCGCGCCCGTACCGATCGCCAGCGCGGTCGTGCTCGTGGCGGTCAACGCTGCGGCGTATCCAGCCGCAGCCGCCGCTGAAGTGCTCGCATTGCTTGCTGAGGTGCCTGCGTTCGTCTCGGACGTGGCCGCATTGGTCGCGCTTGTTGCCGCCGCGTTTGCCTTGCCAAGAATCCAGTTGGCAATAGCGATGATCTGCGTGAACATAGGCACAAGCCGCGTGCGAAAGCCGCCATTGCCGAGGCCCGTGGTCGCGCTGCTGTCGTCTGAGACGGTCGAGCCATCGCCGCCGACGTTGGCCGAAAAAGTAACTTGGTTCGTCATCAGGATGTTTCCTCAATTTCGAATGCGTTGCTGTTGTTGTTCAGAAACACGGTGGCGATCGGGTTTAGCGCGCGTATGCGCCCGACGAAGGACTGGCGAATCAGATTCATCGGGTCAGCCGGATCCCACGCGACGAGCACCTCGCCATCGACGCCGAGCTTGCGCTGCATCTCGAACACGATGGCCTTTGCCTCCGCGTCGCTGAGGAATCCGAGCGTGAACTTGTCGACGCGGCGCGGCGCCTTGCGGTCGAAATACGGCACGCTGCCGAGCGAGCGGGCGACCTTGGTGTCAGTCTCCCAGTTGAACGAAGCGCCGTACGACATATTGTTCGCCGGCTGCCAGCCAGGCGACAGGAACAGGCGACCGAACTGCAGATAGCCCGCCAGGTTATTTGCGTCGCTGAACAGCACCTGAACGTAGCGCGCGAGCGTGATCGACGGCAGCAGGTTGAGCAGAATGCCGGGATAGCCTGCGCGGTCGTCCTGCGAGATCGTGCCCTCCCACCAGTTGTCGTCTTCCCATTCGAGCGTGCCGAACGGATAGACGACCGGCCAAGCGACCATCCAGCCTGAGTCGTACTTGTTCGCCGCGAAGGTCGGATCGTCGCCCATCAGCACACGCCACTGCCCTTGCGTGCTCATGTTGTGGCTGATGAGCGAGATCACTTGCAGCTTGCGATCCTTGCCGAGGTCGATGGCGAACTGTGTGTTCGGCGTGGTGCAGTCCGTTGTGCGCGCCACGCGCGCGAGACGCCGGTCTTGCAGGTTCGTGAGCGGAGCCTGCCAACTGCCACCCGACAGCGTTGAGCCGTCCGTCAGGTTCGGATATGCCAGTAGGACGTTTGCCACGTCACCCCCATAGCGTGAGTGTTGCGAGATGCGTGTCTGCGCCCGCGTCCACGCCGACGACCACCATCAGCTTCGACGGCAGGCCATAGCGCGGATACGAGAAGCCGACCACGCTGCCGAGGTCGAGCGTGCCGAGTTGCGACAGGTCGATGTCTTCGGTCATCAGCATCCGGCGACTGAACAGCGCGAGCCGCCGATTCGCCTCTGCAAGCGCGTCTGATGCGCTGATGAGCGCGGTATCGAACGACAGCGCGGTCGCCGACGGCCACGCGGTCTGCACTGCTGCACTCGTCGCTACCTGGCTGCGCGACGCCTGCGAGATCCATGTGCGCCGGTCGACAGTCACGCTGCCCGCCGGCTGATTCTGCACGGTGTAGTTCTTCGCGTAGTTGATCGTTACCTGATACGCCGGGATGCCCGCCTCTTTGATGTTGACCTGCTCGAGCACGACATCATCGAAGGTCACGACGGGCGAGCCGGTCGGCGCCGTCACGCGCCCCATACGCAAGGTGCCAAACCGGTCGAACGAGTAGTAAGCGCCGATGCTGCCCGCGATGGCATCCATCAGCGCTTGGCTCGTCACCTGCCCGTCCGCCCAAACGCCACACGGCGCAGAGGTGAGCGCGTTGAGCGCAGTCACATCGGCGGCGCTGATGTCGGCAGACGTGAAGCCAGCGTCAAGCGCGATCTGCTGCATGATGCTGGCCGCTGCCGTGGTGCCGCTCGTGGCATCGCACGTGACTTGCGACGCGGGGCTTTCACCGAGCCGGAAATAGCCTTGGAAGCGCCGATAATGCCCCGACGCTGGCTGCGTCGATTGCAGCGTTGCAAGGTCGGGGTAGTCCGAATCCTGCGTGAGCAGCACGCCGTTGTCATAGACCGCGGTGATTGAGCAGTTCGACTGATCGGATGCCTGATAGATCAGGTTCGACGTGTTGACGCACTTCGGAGCAATGTTCAGCACCGAGCCATACACGCGCGGCTTGTACTGGCCCGCGAGGTCATTGGCCGTGCCATCAACGCCATTCGGAAGGACGTTGGTGCCGCCATAGGTAGGACGCTGCTGCGTGAGCGCGAGCGTCTTGAGCCGGTCATTGACGACAAGGCTAATCGTCGTCGTGTTGCTCACCTTCACGTCGCTCAGCGTGCCTGATGCCGTCACCGTCCATGTGCTGAACGGCGTGCCGAGCGTGCCGACGCGCATGGTGAACGGTCGCCCGTCGAAAGCGTAGTCGGTCAGCAGGTAGTCAATCCCGCCGTCGCTGTTCTCAAGAACGATGTCGCCCGGCGTATTCTGTGACGCCCCGAAGCTGGCGAGCGCGGTGTTAAAGAGGGACCGCGCAAAGTGCGGAGGGGCGCTTAGGCGCGGCTCGTAATAGGCGTTTGCCGGCGTATCGGACGGCAACGTCATAAACCCGTCGTCGGAGAAACGAAGGGTCTGCAACGTGCCGTCCGAGAGCCGGTAGCCAGTCACATCAATGGCTATGGTCATCGTTTGTTGGCGATTTTCCCGGTGTTGTCGCTGGTGTTTTGCAGATGCCGCGTCTGCTTGCTCATGTCGGCGCGGTTCTCGGCGTGCTGCTGCTGACCCTGTTGGAGCATCAAGGCCGCGATTTGCTTTCGCTCCTCGCGCGCCGCAGCAACTTCCGCCCGCAGCGCCTTTACCTCGTTGACGAGCGCAGCCTGGTCGCTATTTTCAAAGCGCGACCAGTCGATGTTCAGCATCTGCGACAACTTCTGGTTGTTCGCCGACGTCACCACCGCCTCACCCTTGTGAAGCTCGGCGCGGTAGCCATCGAACGGCACGCTATCCAGACCGCCAGCGTGCGAGCCGTTCGCGTACCAGCCGTATGTGCCGTCTGGACCCTGCGTCATGCCAAGCGCGGCCTTGGTCGCGTCCGAGACGCCGGCTGAGTTAGACGCCTGCCAGTCGGCAACCGAATAACCACCCATCGGGCCATACGGGTTTGCGGCGCTGTATGGGATCAGGCCATTGACGGCCGTCGCCTCTACTTGGGAGCGATTTAGATTTCCACCAGCCGCACCGCCATACGTATTCGCCGCAGCAGCGCCTGCCGCCGCCGACGTTGTTCCGCCGGCTGCGAAGTACGCCTTGAGCGCGTCAGATAGCGACATAGCCGTCGAGTTCAGGTTGAGGATCCCCTGCACCATCTGGTTCGTAGCATTGAGCTGCTGCTGTGCGGCGCTTAACTGCTGTTGCGCGGTGGCGATGTTGGCATCGAGCGACTTCTGCACCGCGTTGTAATCGTCGACATATGCTTGCGAACTTGCGTTGTATGCCTGCGATGCCGTGAGAAAGTCTTGCGCCACCTGCGGCAGGTTGCCCTGCGCCGTCGCATCGCCGGCCGCGGCCTTCGCCGAAGTCGTATCGAAAAGTTGCTTTTCGGCGAGATACTTGTCCTGCGGCGAAAGCGTCGACAAAGACCCAAGCGACAGCGACTGCTTCAGGTTCGTCAGCGAGGTGACGAAGTTGGAGATCGACGTGATGTTCGCGTTGATCGCTTGGACCTGGCTGCTGTATGCCGTCTGGACATTGCTCAGTGCCGTTTGCAGGGTCTGGGCTGCCGCCTGTGCCGCCTGATCAGCCGCCTGCTGCGCCGCCTGTGCCGCCTGATCTGCTGCCGACATGACCTGACCGAAGGCAGGCGCGAGGGCGAGCAGCGAGTCCTGCAACTGCTTCGCCGCAGCGGACGACGGGTCGATGTTCTCGACGAGCGCCTGAAAATCCGCGTTCGTCTTCGGCATTGCCACACCAAGCGCGTCGAACTGATCCTTCAACTGCTTGGTATTCATCGCCAGTTGCTGCGCTGGCGTATAGACCGCGCTGAAATACTGGTTCCAGAGCGACTGCTCTGCATCAGCAGCCTTCTGCATCGCCTGTGACAACTGATCGAACGAAGGGGCCAGCGCCATCATCGTGGCGAATGCGCTTTGCCCTGCGGCTGTCGTCAGATCGAGCGACCCAACCAGCGCGCGGAACGCATCCTTCGACTGCGGCATCGCAAGACCAAGAGACGAGAACGACGCCGCCATCTGGTCCTGTGCACTCTTCAGCTGCTCTGAACTGCTGTAGTAAGCCGAGAAGTAGGCCGACACCTCCGATTTGAAATTGTCGATACCGCCGGCTGCGGCGATCAGATTTAGACGCGCATCGGCTCCAGCAAGTCCGACCGCGCCGAATGCCTGCGTCATGGTCTTGCCGAGCATGTCCGCGAGCGTATTAGTGGCCGTGAACACACCAGTCAGCCGAACCGCAGTCTGCGTCAGCGTCTCGCCGGTCTGCTGATACTTGTCGAGAGGAACAAGCTGATCGACAAGGTTATTCGACAGGTCAGTCAGTGACTTTGTGATGTTCGTCTGATCGCGCCAGTCGTTGCGGATGCTGTAATTGAATGCGGACAACTTGCCCTGCAGGCCATCGATGCCACCGATGGCATTGCCGAGCTGATTGACCACCGCCACCGTGCCAACGACAGTCCCGTTAATCAGGTCGATCTGCTCTTGCGTTGCCGGCGAATGTTGGGTGCCGTGCGCATCACTGCGGAACAGGCCACCCTTCGCCGTCCAGTCGGCGAAATCTTGACCCTGAAAGCCATTGGCGACCGTGACAGTCCCCTCGACGCCGGCACTGTCTACTGTCGGGTCTTTGCGACCGAATAGTCGCGAGATCGTCGACGCCCCAGTCAGAATATTTGCGATACCTGACGGAATGCCGACTGCCTTGGCTAAATCGTACGAAGCTAGCGAGGCCGAGCCGATTCCCTTTCCGACGCCACTAATCGAGCCGTTGTCAGGGTTCCATCCCTGCCCCATCATCTTCGCGTCGAGCGCCATGCCGGCCAGAATCCAGCCGACGACAGGAACCCAACCCATCGACGAGGCGGCGCCGGTCAATCCCGCGCCGGCCGCGCCACTGGATGCAGCAGCCGATCCGCCGCCGATGCCGGAGGCTGCTGCGCCGACGCCTGCGGTCGTGCTGCCGTACAGGCCGCCAAGCGCCGCACTGCTGCTCAGGGCGCCGGACTCTGCTGCTGCCGCTGCTGCGCCGCCCGTCGTCGACAGTGCGCCGAACGCGCCAGCCGTACTCGCACCGAACGCGCCCGCAGCGCCACCGATGGCAGAGCCGGCCGAGCCGTAGCCAACACCCAATAGACCTTGCAGATAGCCATAGCCCTTAGTGAGCGCGCTATATCCGGTTGACAGGTTGTTCATGCCGCCCAGAGCGCTCGACGCCATGCCGTTGTTCTGCAGGATCTGGTTTTGGATGTCACTGCCGCCAACTAGGCCCGCAATATTCGCAACGACGTTAATCACCCACTTCTGCGCGAACGCCTTATAAAGCTCGTTCACAACCGTCGTTTCAAAGGTGTTTACCAGCGACTTAGTGAAGCTGTCCCATCCGTTCTTGCCGTTCGTCAGCATTTGCAGGAAGCCGTTATGGAAGTCCGTGCCGATGCCGTCAATCGTGCTCTGCCACGACTTAACAACGTCATCCTGCTGCTTCTTCAACTGCTGGTCGTCGTCGAGCTTGGTCTGGTCGCTGGCGACACCGTGCAGCGCCGCGGCAAGCTGCTTCTCCTTCTCGATGCGCGCGTCAATGACCTTCGTATCGGCCATATCGTCATTCCGCAGCCGCTCGGCTCGATCCGCCTCCATCGTGGCGACTGCCTCGTCGGCCCGTGCGGCCCTCAGGTTGTCGATTGCGGCCTTCGTCATGCCGAACGTATCGATCTGGTCCTGAAGCGTCTGATCCTGCTGCTCTGCTGCGGCCGTCTGCTTATCGATCGAGTCGAGGAACGACTGGTTGACCTTGTCAATCGCAGCCTGCTCCTTCCCCGCTGAGTCAGCGATACCGAGCATGCCGCTCTCGATAGCCGCCGCCGACTTGGCGTGCAGATCGTCGATCTGCTTCTGGAGCGTCGCGTGCTGAGCCGCGTTGAGCTTGTGGTTGGTCAGCCCCTTGGCAAGGATGGCCGCCTCGTCGTCGAACGCTTTGGCGCGCTCTGACGCGGTCTTCACGATGTTGTCGCGCGTCTGGCTGTAATAAGCGTTCTCGCCGATTCCACCCGACTTGTACAGCGCGTCGAGCTGCGTCTGGGCGCTCTTGACGTAAGACAGCTCCTGATCAAGCGAATCCTTGATGGCCTGCACTTCGCCCTGAAGCTGCGTCTTGTCGATCAGGCCAGCGCTGCGCGACGAACTTGTCTTCTTGTCCTTGTATTTATCGTTGATCTTCTGCTCGTCAGCAAGCTGCTGATCTGCGCTCAAATTGAGCGGCGTGGCGATCGTATCAATGTAGGTCTGGATTTCCTTCGCGCGCTTTTCGGCAGGCGTCGCGAACTGGCTGTTCCAAGTGTCATACGAGTGCTTCGCGTCGATCACTTCCTGCTCTTGCCGGTCTTTAACAGCCTTGTCGTGCGCGTCCTTTTTCGCTTTTTCGTATGCCGCGATAGCCTTCTGCAGTTCTGCTTCGTCGTCAGCACTCCATGTGCCGTTCGGCGTCCATGCGGCCTTCCGCGCCTGCAACTGCCCGACCACCTGCCCCGGCGTGGCTGTCGCGCCGAACATGCCAACAGCTTCAATTGCGCCATTGATCATGTTCTTAATATCGCGCCACCCCTGAAGAATGGTGCCTTCGTTTGCCGCGATGTCCTTCGTGCGGTCATCCATCGCTTTCGAGAACGTCTCGACAGCAATTTGCGCCGCGCCCGTTGCGTCGCCCTGCTTCTCAAGCGCGACGATCTGATCGTACGTCGACGCGGTCAGATAGTGATACGTATCATTGAGCTTGACCGACGCCTTGACTGGATCTTCAGCCAGCTTCGTGAACTCGTCGACCATCTGCTTGACCGACATGCTGGTATAGGTAGCTACGTCAGCGGTCGTCTGTCCGAGACCCGAGATCTCTTCGCCCGTCAGCCTGCCGGTCGCGGCTAGCTGCGTCACTGCATCAGCCGCAGTGTTGAACGAAGCCCCGCCGGCCGTAGCCGCCTCGGCCATCGACCGGAGTCCGTCAACAGTGGTGCCAGCATAGTTGCCTGTCAGCACCAGGGCATCATTCATTGCCTCGTTCTGATGCGAGACCATCACCATCGCCGCGCCGACCGCAATGATCGGAGCAGCGATAGCGGCAATCGCGAGGCCGGTGGCGGACGTTGCCACCTCCATAAGATCCATGCGTTCGGCCAACACCATGACCGAACCGCCGAAGTTGCTCCAGTTCCCGGTGAGCATCTCGTGCGCCAGCACGACCACTTCCTTGCGCGCGCCGGCGGTTTTCAGGCCGAAGCCTTCCATCGATTTTCCGGTCTTGTCCGCGGCGGATGCAACGTCCGTCAACGCACTGCGGTTCGTGCCAATGTCCGCAAGCGCCTTCTTATAGTCGGCCGAGGAGACGGTGCCAGACTTCAATGCACGCTCAAGCTGCGCTTCCTGATCAGCAAGACGACGCAGCTCGACGACCGCCTGGTCCGCCTTTATGCCGGCGAGCGCCTGCTGATACTGCGCGGTCGTCACCTGTCCGGATTTATATGCATCATCGAGCAGCGCCTGATCAGCGGCGAGCTTGCGCGTCGCGGAGCCAAGCGGATCATATTTGGATGTCAGCGCATTGAGTGCCTGGACGCGCTTATCTTCATCCTTGCCGAGTGCGGCGAGCGCAGCGTCATATTCCTGCATGGAGAGCTTGCCCGTCGCCATTGCGCGGTCGAGCCGGGAATACTGGTCGCCGAGCGTGGCAAACGTCGCATTGCCCTGCGCCATGGTCGTGCGCAGCGCCTGCATTTCGTCGTTCATCAGCACCGTCGCGCGCTGGGCGGCGATCATTGCCTGCGTCTGGGCTGCCACGTTCGCGCGGACCTGATCAGCCGATGCGCCGACTGCTCCGATGCCGTCAGCCGCGCTCTGCGATGCGGACGCAACCTGCTGCAAGCCTTGTTGGGCTTCCAGTGACCGCGCGACCATATCCCTGATGCGGGCGGCCGCCTGGTCTTCCGACTCGGCGAGCGCTGCCGCGCCGGCCGACGCGCGCGCCATTGATGCGCCAAGATCGTCATTGGCCGCCGACATGTCGCCGACGCTTTTTTTGTACGAGCCCATGGCCCGCGTGACGGCACGCTCGATGTCATTGCCCATCTTCAGCGCCGCCTGGCTGCTGCGATCGGCGCCGAGCTCGAACTCGGCATAGTCGAGCGAAACCTTGGCGATCAGGGAACCGAGAGAGGGCATAGGCGTGGGATGTAAAAATGCCCGCGCATGGCGGGCGTTGGACAACTACTGGGCGGGCTGCTGCGCTTCTTCCCGCGCACGGATGACGTCGAGCGCTTCGCCCTCCATCAGCCGAAGCCAAGGGAACAGCTTCACGCGTTTTTTGGAGCTGAAGCCCATCAGGCGCAGCGACGACTCAACCCGCATGTAATCGAGGCCAAGCGTCTGAGGTGGCCCCATGGGGCTGGCCAGATACCGCCACTGCCCCGACAGCGCGACGAAGGTCTCGAAGACCTCCCAGTTGTCGCGCCACACATAGCAATGCTCCATCGACGACTGCGCACGCGCCGCATTGATCGCCTCGGGCGGGGCACCAGCCGCTTCAAGGGCGGCGACCACCGATTCGTCGGCAGCGAAATCATCGGGCTTATCTCCAGCCCAATGACGCGCTACCTCAATCAGTTTTTTTCGCGAGCCACCACGATGCTTTCCCAGAAACCTTTCACCAGCGCAAATGACGCTGCCGGGATCTGGAGCAGCGCATCGAAGTTCTCTTCGTTGAACGGGATCGCGGCACCATCGTCGTCGGTTACACCCGACCAGCCGGTGACGACTTCCTGCAGCACTTCCTTGCCCGTCTTGCCGCGCAGATCTTCGAGCCTGTCGTTGGAGCAGCGCTTGAAAGTAACTTTGAAGTCGTGCTTTTCCACCTTGCCGCTCTCTCCGACGAGCTGGACTTCGATCTTCTGCTGATAGGTTTCCGATTGAGCGAGTTTGAATGCCATGGTCTTTCCTGAAAAAAGATGACCCGCGTGACGCGGGCCGAAAGCTGCAGCTAACTATGGTGTGCACCGCACCGAATGCTTTACTTCACCGTGATGGTGATTTCATCATTGCCGGTCACCGGGACGAACGTCAGATTCAGGCCGAGCATGGCCGTGCCGTTCTGGTCGCTATATGCCGGGTTCGTCGCCTGCACCGCAGGACCATCGATCTGGACGATGTTGCCGGCGGTCTTGCCATGCGTGATTGTGAGAGGACCGGTAATCGCGTCGCGCACCGCGGCCCACCAGTCTTTTGTCGCGACCGAGTCAAGCTGGATCGTCGCGCTACCGGCCGGCTTGCGGTCAGTGATGTCGACCGATTCCTGTTTGACCAGATTCCGGTAATTCACCGAGTTGGCGACGTCGATCGACAGCGCCTGCAGGGGCGAGCTCACACCTTGGAACGACCAATTGGGGGTGTTGACCTTGTTCACGACCAGCGGCTTCTGGAAGTGGCTGTAGTCCACGCCCGTCGGCATCGCCTGATCGACGACATCGCTGTACAGACCCGTGAACTTGAACTTCATCACCGGAATGCTCTTGGCCGTCATGTCGATTGCGACCGTGCCGCGGCCCGACGTCAACTTATGGAACAGGCCGTCGAGGTAGTAGTACAGCGTGACGGTCGGCAGGTTGTCGGAGATCGGCTCGTACTTGACGTTATCGCCTGCGGTGATCGTCTCCGAAAATCCGCATGCCTGAATCAGTGCACCCCACGCGGGCGCCGTTCCCGCCACGCCAGCGCCGGCGAGCTCGATCTCGAAGTCGAGCTGGCCGTGGATGGCCGCCGGCAGCTGCTCGCTGTTCCCGAGGTACGGCCGCATCACATCGCGGCTCGCCAGCTCTACGGTCGGCGTGTACGTGCAGTTGCGCGCGAGAATTGAATTGAGCGCAGCGGTCGGCACTGCATCGGTGCCGACGACGGTCTCGATGACCGCCAGAATCAGGGTCTTGCGTGTGAGTTTAGACATACGGTTCCTCTAAGAAATAAGCCCGCGCGCGGCGGGCCTGGTGGGTTACGAGCGAGTCGTTCGCATCTGAATCATCACCAGGTAGGCATACACCGCCGCATTGCCCTGGTATTCGCTGTCGCCTTCGGATTCGACCAGCAGGAAGTCATCCATCTGCTCGAAAGCCTCAACGATCTGGTCGCGCAGCCCACCGTTTTCGTCGGTGTCGCGACCGAGAATGGCGACCGTCACGGTGTGCAGGTCGTAGCCACCGCCGAGCACCCATCCCGTCTCCTCGGCCGAATGCACCGTGTAGACAAGCGCCGGCCACGTCGGATTGGGCGGCAGTTCGACGTTATGGGTGTTCGGCAGGATCGCCGCGAGCGCGGCATACACCTCGGCCTTCAAGTTCATGCCGCCCCTTTCTGAATGAATTGCGCGACACGGTTCGCCATGGCAGCGAGCGCGTCGTCGCTCTTATGCTCGAACGCCGGGCCGATGAACGGCATCGGCTGAATGCCGGGATTGGTGACCTTCATCGCGAAGACCGGCTTTCCATCGGCTTCAAACGCCAGCTTTCGGCCGCGACCGCCGGCCTCGGCGTGCGGCTTCGTGCCGAATTCGAGATACCACCAGTAAAACGGATCGTCGACGTAAGTCTTTTTGATGCTGCCGTCGGCCCGCACTGAATAGACGACCTTCGCCTTACTGCCGAGCTCCCGGCCATGCCGCACGCCTAGGTTGAATTGCGCCACTCCAGGCGGCGGATTCGCTTCGCGCTTGACGGCGATGTTGTTCAACAACGCGCCGGTCTGCTCCAGCCCCTTCGCGAGCGCGATTGCTTTCGCCTCGCGCTTGATCACGTTGGCGCCGATCAAGGCGGCGGAAAACGCGACCTTCTTTTGCATGTCGTCTTTGAGCGTGGCAATAGCAGAGTTGAAACCCTGCAGCCCGGAAATAACGTTGCTGGCCGCCATCACAGACCCTCCGTTGCACCGGTGTCGCAGGTGAGAATCAACGTCTTGTGCCGGTCGAGCACGTCATTGATGAAACGGATGTTGAACGCCTTGCCGCCGTACAGGATGCGCATGGTCTCGGTGACCCCAGCCAGATAGCGCATCGTGAACGTCGTGCGGGCATCCGCTGTCTCGCCACCCTGATGAAGCGTCGCGTTGCGCTCCATGCCGGAAAGATAGTTAATGGCGGCCCACGGCGTGGCGAACTGTATCCAGCCCGAAATCGTTCCGCCGCTACCGTTCTTGCTGTCCTGCCTGCGCTCGATCGTGATCCGGCGGTTCAGTTTTCCTGTGCGCATATCGCTCCTTACGCCGACCAGATCCGGTAGCTGTCGAGCAAACTGTCGAGATAGGACAGGCTGACAGTGGCGGCACGGTTATCGGCGATCTCCGTTTCCCGGTTTTCATAGAATGTGCCTACCGTCGCCAGAATCCATTGCTGGATCGGTTCGGGCACCGTCGCGCCATCGTCGCCGAATCCCGCCGTATAGGTCACAACCACGTCACCTTTAGGCAGGCCGGAAAGCCTGGCGTTGTCCCCGAGCTCTGATGAGTAGGTTGACCCGTCGACGGCGACGCCATTCACGGTTACCGACTGGACCGACTGCACTGGCCACCGCGTGAGCTCGACCTCACCGGCGGCGCAGCGGAATCGTTCCTCGAGTTGCTGCGTGATCAGCGCGCGGCCGGTGATGTTCTCCGCGCGCATCGTTGCTGCCTTCAGTTGCAACGTGATCAAGTTGTCTTCGTCGGTGCCATCGACGCGCAGATGTTCCTTCGCGGTATCAACCGAGACCGGCGTGACTGCTGGTGGCGTAATAACACGGACCATTGCACGCTCCCAAAGTGACTTTGGGCGGCCTGAGCCGCCCCTGATACGCCGCGATTACGCAGCAGCCTGCTGCAGCGACTTCCACGCACCGCCCACATCGATGCTGCCTGCATCACCGCGATAGAACGCGAGGAAGCCGACCTGCCCCTTCATCGTGAAGTTCGAATCAGTCATGCGGAACAGCATCACCTGCATCACGTCGCGGATCAGGTAGTTCGTGAAGTCCCCGAACAGAACCGTTTTTGCGTTGGCAGCAGCCACCGGCATGTACTGGTTGATCGTGTACTGGTAGCCGAGGATCGTGTCGGGCTCTTTCACGGCGACGCCCGGCAGCCACAGCGGGCGACCATAGCCATCCTTCAGCTTCTTCAGTCCCTTCAGTGTCTGGTCGTGGAACTGCCAGCGCACCTTCGGCGAGCTGCGATACGCGGGATCGACAGAGTGTTCGAGCTCGACCAGGTCGTCATACTGGATGTCCGTCGCGTGCGCTGCCGTGGCACCCACCGGAGCCGCCACGAGCGCGCCCTGCGGCTCGTTCGTTCCCGTGCCCAGAATGTATTTACGTTCCGTGATACGGGCGATACGTGTCGCGAGCGCAGTGTGGATGTAGCCTTCCAGATCGATGCGGCTGTCCTGCAGCAGCTCGATCGGCACGGCGACTGACTTCGAGCTGAACTTGTAGGCGTTGATTTCCTTCATGCCGAACGCGAAGTCCTGCGCAGCGACGAGCGTGTTCTGGCCTACGATCTCGCCTTCCTGCGCCGTCGCGTCGACGGTGGGCCACTGGATCTGCTGGCCGGTCCCGGTACCGATCACGGTGGCCACTGCACGCATCCCGCCGAACGCCTTGAGCGCCTCGATCAGCTGCGTCGCAAAGTCGGTCGGCACCAGATAGCCGCCCGACGCCACGTCGGTGCTCATGTCGTTACGCACGCTTGCTGCGCGCTGCGCGACGTACTGGCGCTGCTGCTCGTTCAACGCGCCCTGGCCCTCCCGCAGCCAGGTGTTGAAGATCGACTTTTCCATCGTGACGTTGGCATGCGCCTCGTCCGTGGACAGACCGCTGTGATCAGCGCGGTTCTGCACGCGACCGAACTCGTGCGACGCCTCATCGAGTACGCGCTGGTTACGCGCGATCTCAGCATCGGTGCTTTGGATGTCACGGGCGAGCTCGTCGTACTTGATCTGCTGCTCGGCACCCCAGGCCGAGCCGGTGTGGTTCTCAACGAGGTTGCGCAGCTCTTTGGACATCGAGACGCGGCGCTCCCGCAGTGCTTGAATTGATACAGGCATTGAATGCTCCGAAGTGAGGTGCCCGCACGCGCGGGCATAAAAAAAGCCGCCTCTTGGCGGCCAGACATGCGCGGGAGCGACTCCTACGCAATGCGTTCCAACATTCGCACGCGACGGGCGCGATCGGCCGCCGCATAATCAGGTTCCTGCTCAGTGAGCGAGCGCGGAGCGTTGCGGTAGGCGCCGAGATCCCAGCGGTTGTCAGCAGACTTGGCCGCAACGATGTTGTCGACGAGGCCGGCATCTTTCGCCTCCTGCGCGGTGAACCACGTTTCGGCATCCATCCACGCCTTGACCTCATCAAGGGTCTTGCCGGTCTTGGCCACATAGTCGCTAGCGATGCTGGCATCAATCTTCTGCAGCATCGCGATCGTGTCTCCGAGCTCGGCAGCATTGCCGACTGCGACCGTCCATGCGTTGTGCACCATCATGAAAGCGCCGTCCGCGATGTTGACGCTTTTCGCTGCGAGTGCGACGTACGTCGCGGCGCTCGCAGCCAAGCCGTCGATATGTGCGGTCACGTTGCCGTGCTGCTGGATGGCCGTCGCCAGCGCCCGGCCATCGAACGCGTCGCCGCCCGGCGAGTTGATGCGCAGGTTGACCGCGCCCTTGGCATCTTTCAGTTCCTTGATCACGTCCTGCACGGCGATGCCATACCAGCCGCCGATCGTGTCGTACAGGTAGATGTCGGTGCCATCCGCGGCGTCACTGACCCGAAACTCCGGCTTTTTCTGGTTGAACAGCGAGAAAATCTTATTTTTCATTCAGGAATCCCCTCAGGATCAGTTGTATCCGGGTTTGGCGATGGGTCGCCGCCTGCGGGCCCCTTGTTGCCGTCTGCTGCGCCGGTGTCGCCAGACGCGGGGGCGGTTGGAAAATAGACCCCTGCGCATGCGCCACCGAGCGGGGGCATGTTGAACCGTGACCGCACCTCGTCGATCGACATCCAGCCCGGCCCCTGCGAGCCGCCGACAGCCTGCCGGTAGTACGCCGCTTCCGCCGCCGGATCACCACGCGTGAGACGCGTCACGTCGAATTCGCCGTAATACCGGGCGCTGCGAAACGTCTTGCGATTGATCTCCGCTTCGTATCGGTTCAGATACGGCCGCACCGAATAGAGCACGAAGCCGCGCCCCATTTCCGAGACGCCTGAGCCCCAGCTCGTCGTCTTCGAGGTCTCGCCGATCATGAAAGGCGGCACACCGAACGCACGCGCGATGTCGATGACCTGAAACGAGCGCGATTCGAGCAGCTGCGCATCGACGGCCGTCATCCGCAATTGCGTCACGTCGCCGCCCTCGCCGAGGATGGCCGGCGTGCCGACGTTATCGAGGCCACCGTGTTTCTTGACCCAGTAATTGCGCAGATCCTCCCGCTGTTCCTTCGAAAGTTGCTTTGGGAACCTCAGGACGATGTCGGACATGTTGCCCTTCGTGAAGGCCTTGTCCGCCAGTTCCTCGGCGTGCTGTGCGATGGGCACCGCGCGACTGGCCGCGTACTTCAGCACTGACATCGAGCGCCCCGTACGAGGGTTGAAGCCGGGTCCGGTGAAGTGCAGGATGTCGTCCTGGTCGAATGCGACCGGAATCATTTCATCGCCATAGGTCATCGGGATCGACACGACGTAGTAGTACCGCCCATCCTTCAGCCAGACCCAGACCGAGCGAGGATCGAGCGGGATGATCTCGTCGATGATGGTCGGGTTTCTCGCATTGCGGATCAGCAGCGCGAACGCATCGCCGAAGAAGCACTGCGAAGTGACGAAGTACTCCCACATCATCGGCGCCGACATCATCGCGCAGGGCTCTTCGTTGAACTTCCACCATAGCGGATGATCGTCGGCGAGCGCGCGGGCCATGCCGTTGCGGCGGTAGATCTCCATGCGCATGGAGGCGACGGCGCCACCGAGCAGGCGCACGCAGGCATATACCGCCGACGTGCGCATCGCCTGATCCGGATTGACGGTCGCGAGTCCGGTGCCGGTCCCGAGAAGGTCTGACAGCTCCTCGTAATTGACCATCGTCACGGCGCCGGTGTCGTTGCGCACGTCTAGCGCCGGCGCAGCAGCGAGCGCCGGCTCGACGCGCGAGGCCGATGCCTGCGCCCACCGCTTAAAGGGATTGAACATTAGAGGTCCACGTGTGTTTCCGAATGCCCGTCGCTCTCGCCAGGCAGAATCGCCCGTCCGAGTGCCATGATGGCCGCGACGACGCCGTCGATCTTGTTCTCAGGCCGCTCTTTACGCGGATAGATGTTGTCTTTCTGATCGCGATGGCACACGACGTTGCTGATCATCCAGCCGAGCACCGGATCGCCGCTATGCTCGATCGCACCTTTGAGCACGAGCGCCTCGAGCTGCTTCATCGGTTCGCTGAAATTCAGCACGGTTGGCCGCATCTCGACCATCGGAACGTTATCCGCGAGCAGATGACTCGACAGCTGCGTCGCCTGAAAAGGGTCGAACGGCACCTCGGCGACGTCGAAAAGCGCGCAGTCTTCGCGCACGCCGTCCTCGATCAGATCGAAGTCGGTCACCTCACCATCGGTGACCGTCAGCCATCCACTGCGGCGCCAACCGTCGTACTGGCTGTTGTGTGCGTTCTCGACGGCACGCTCCGGCAGGTAGTACGTGCCAAAAATCGCCCACTTCTGCCGGTCACCTGAAGGCGGAAAAAGCCGGATCTTTGCGGCGATATCGACCTTGCTCGCAAGATCGAGCGACGCATAGCAACGCTGCCCATAGAATTCCTCGACTCTTAGATCCGGATTCGCACAGGCGTCCCATGCCCGCATATCCATCCACGCACTGTCGGCGTTGACCCATACGTTGAGCCGCTTGGTCAGAAAATTGCCAACCGCACTAGGCATCGACAACGCCTTGCGGCATGCAGACTCCATGTCGTCCGCGAGTACGGACACGCCGTAGTTCGGGTTCGCCTTCGGCCAGCATGCCGGATCCGCCCAGTCGTCGCCATCGTCGATCGTGAAGATGATCCCGAAGAACGACTCGTCTTCGACGACGCCGCCGAGAATCTTCGTCACGTGCGTTCGCTGCTCGTAGCAGATTCCGGTGCGATCTGTGCCGGCCGTCGTAATCATCCACAGCAACGACTGGTCGCGAGCGCCGGTGGCCGAGTCGATCACATCGAACACTGCACGTGTCTTGTGCGCGTGCAGCTCGTCAATCACGCCGCCATGCACGTTCAGGCCATCGAGCGTGCTGCCTTCGGCCGACAGCGGCGTGAACTTGCTCGCATCGTCCGGCACCAGCATCTGATGCTGCAGCACCTCGATGCCGAGCGTCCGGCACATGTCCGGCTCGCGCAATGCCATCGCCTTCGCGTCATCGAAAACGATCTTGGCCTGGTCACGCGTCGTTGCCGCGCTGTAGACCTCCGCGCCCGGCTCGCCATCAGCGGCGAACAGGTACAGCGCCACGCCGCAGCTCTTCGTCGACTTCGCATTCTTGCGGGCGACCTCCTCGTATGCCCGGCGGTAGCGGCGAAGCCCGGTATCGACGTGCAGCCAGCCGAAGACAGTCGACAGCACGAAGATCTGCCACGGTTCGAGCACGATGCGCTGGCGCGTTCGTGCCCACTTGCCCTTGATGTGAGGCAGCAGCTCTACGAAGCTGCAAATGCGACTCGCCGCTTCGATATCGAAGCGATACGGAAAAGCTGCGTCTCCAGCGCCGGCGCGGGCGAGGTCGTTACGCTGGCGCTGACATGCGAGCTTCACCCACTTGCACGCGACGATCCGACCAGAGAGCACATCGTCGATGTAGCCGTTCGCGATCTCGACGTAGTTCGGTTCGTCGCGCTCTGGGCTCATTTCGCGAACCGCCCCCAGCCACTGCTCGCCGGTTCCAGTCCGGGCAGCGCCAGCTGGTTAGTCGATGCTGTCACTCGTGAGCGGCTCGCCGGCGACAGCCCGAAGCTTTGCAGGAACTTGTGCACCTGATCCTGCAGCGAGTTAATCAGGCTCACCTCGACAGCCTGCTGGCGATAGCCGGAAGGTGCCACATCGACGAAGGCCTCACTCGCCGTCTTGCCTTCAGCCGCGAGCAGATCCTGCCGCTTCTGGAAAGCGGTCTCCAGTTCGACGAGCCGGCCCCATGCCTGACAGTACAACGCAAGGGCCGCCCGATCGAGCCGGCTGATCAGCCCGAGCTGCTCGAGCTCCGCAGACACGCGCTTCCACTCCTTGCGCGCCTCCTTGTTCAGATGACGCGGAACGTCGGGAATCGCGACCTCGGGATTGACGCCGTCCGACAGGTTGATCGGACGCTTTCCGGGATTGCCGCGAATCAGTTTGAGCGCCGCCGGCGCCGGTTGCGGACCACGTTGACCCATATGTGCCAGGGAGCGCTTGGACACCCCCCCCTCGATAACTTGCGCGCAGAAAAATTTGGCTAAACACGCGGTCCCATCCGGCGGACCGCCAGACTTTCGGCCACCCCCCCGGCCAGCCTGCCTCGCTGGCCTAGACCACCTTCGGGAGCGGCATTGCGGCCTTCGGTAGCGCCCGCCACGCCGCTTGCTTGCGCTCGGCACGCCCCGCGCGCAAAGTCACTTTCGCAGGCGTACCGGAGCGCTATCACGCACGCGTACGGGCCCGTGCGCTCTCCCGTGCCGTCTTCGCCTTGTGACACGCATCGCAGATCGACTGCTGGTTCGATTCCTCGTCGGTCCCGCCTTCTGCCTTTGGCTTGATGTGGTCAACCTGCGTCGCACGTGTGACACGCCGAGCGCGGAGGCAAGGCTGGCAGAGGCCACCATCGCGTTTGAGCACCAGTTCGCGCAGCTTTACCCACGCTGCACCGTAGCCGCGTGCATGCCGACTGCCGCGTCGCTTGTCGCTGACCCAGCCCGTCTGTTCGCGAGCGTGTTCGGTACAGAAGCCCGGTTCGGTCACGACGTTGCGGCAACCGAAGTGCCGACAGGGAGTCGGCGCTTTACGTGGCATCGCGACCGGGCAGATGCGATCGGGCTTTGCCGACAAGCGAGCGGATACGCTGCGCCGTGGTGCTGTGAATGAACCACGCGCCGACTTCCGTCTCGATCTCATCGAGCCACTGATGCGACGGATGCTCGTTGGACGTAGCCGACGCTGCACGTTTGTCGGCAGGCGAATCGTCTGCTGTGCCAGCCACTGCTGGCGACGCTGCTGCACCGCCTGTGTCGCCATCAACAATGGAAGACCGCAGCGCGAACGCTCGAAGAAGGCTATGGACTGCATGCATAAACGCTCCTGAAAAGACAAAGCCCCGAGGGCTTTCGCACTCAGGGCTTTGATGATCTTGTTTTGCAGGGACGAACGTCTCCCCGCAAATCCCAGCAGCCGTTTATGTTGTTCGTTGCGCCGCTCGCGCAATACTGTGTGGCTGCTGGGGAAGGGTTGCGCCACGAGTAGGCGGGCGCTCCGTTCATCCAGTGACTCGGTAAAGGATGGCCGAAATATATTCGATCGATTCTTGGTTTGCAAGAGTTTCATTGACGAAGCTGTGCGCGCATTGTGTCTACGACTCGCCAGTCCACCTTATCAATTATCGCCAGCATCGCGCTGAAGTGATCGACCCACGACCGGCGATAGACCGGCAGTGACACGCCGAGCGCATGAGCGCGCGCGGCCTCGTCGATCTGCCTTCGCCCATCACCACCGCAGCACGGACAGATCTGTCGCCCTTCGGTTTTCTTTGGCACGGTGATCAGCACACCACGACCAAGACATCGTTCACATCGAACCCGTTCGCGATACACGATTGGCCCGCCGCGACCGTTCGAGTGTGCGGCGAACGGCACGCGTTCCTCAGTGACTTGTTCGCCCTTCCCTCCGCAGTCCGGACATACGCACGAGACAGGCAACGGATTCACATTTCGCCCGATAGCGCCACGCCCATTGCATCGCACGCATTGATCGTCGACCCACTCAACAAGCAGACGCAGCGCGAACCGCTCGACGATATCAACCTTCGAGCGCTCGATGCGCTGGCCTGCCTTACGCTCGCGCATCGCTTCGGCATCAATGCCAGTAAATTTTCCGCGATTGAATTTGCCTGACCGGCGGATCAGCTGTGCGAGCAGCAATGTCGTGCGCCGCACCGCATCGGGTCGAATGTCCTGCCCGCATTTCATCCGCACGAGGGCGCGGCCAAGATCGTTAGCGAACGCCAACGCGCCCAAAGTTACTTTCGGATCCACGATCGGATCGGAAAACTGACCGCGAACGTTCATCGCGACACCGGCTTGCTCTTTCAGGTCGATCACTGCTTACCTCCTATCCGTCCCAATGTCCCAATGTCCCAATGAAAAAAGGTCGTGAATGCGCGCGGGCGCCTGCGACGTGCGCACCCTCGCCTGCACGTCGCGCACGTCGCACGCATCACACGCACGCATACGAGGCGACGCACTTGGGACGCCAGGACATGGGACGCTTTGCGGCGCGCCGAAATATCATCGGTAGCGCGCCGATATACGCTGACGCGCGCGCCACAGCCTGCGGCGAGCAAGCAAAACGGCGCGACGAAATTGGCATCAAAGCGGTGCGTCATCGTCGTGCTCCGCTTGTTCAAAAGCGACAGGCGTCGCGGCAACCGGTGCGTCGACGTGATCCGGAGGCGTGTAATACCATTCGCGATTGCCGGTCGATTTACGCTTGCGTACCCAGCCGAGGGACTTCATTGCTTTGCCAACGCGGCGCTGCTCTGCCGGCGTCCACTTGGCGATCTCAAGCTTCAGGCAGTCGCCGAGGATGTCCTCCATCGTCACCTCGCCGAGGATGGCGATATGGCGGGCGATCATCGTTTCGTAGATGTCGCCTTCGTAGCGGGCTTCCTGCTCGGCGGAGAACAGCGGCTTTTCAGCTGCCAGGACTTGCCACGGCGTGGGCAGCGTTCCACCCGCCTCAGTGTTCGCCGCGTCCCATTCGAGATACGTCTGATAGGCTTCCGCCCAGATCTGATCGCGATCGTCTGCCAGCCCTTTCAGATCGAGCGGTGAGCCAGCTTTAACCGGCCAGTAACGACGGTTCCCTGATTCATCTTTCAGGTACGTGTCAAAGTTGACCGTGCCGCCAAAGACGCTTTGACGTGGCACATCAATCGCCCGCCTCGCGTAGGGCGGTCGATACGTATCCACTGCCGTGGTGAAGAAACGCTTGGCGTTCGATGAATCGCTCTTGCTGAGCGCGTCTAGCTCGGCAAGCTCGATCACCCACTTGCCGGCCATCACGGCGAACGCATCCTTGTCGCCAATGACGATGTTCGCGTCGGTGAACCACTGCTGGCCGAACAGCGTCCGGAACGCCGCCGACTTGCCGGCGTCCTGCACGCCCTCAAGGATCAGCACGTTGTCCATCTTGCAGCCGGGACGCATGACGCGCCCGACAGCGCCGAGCAACCACTTGAAGCCGGCCAGTTGGACATACTCACTGTCGGGCACCAGCAGGTAACGCGTGAGCCACGACCGCAAGCGCGGGACGCTGTCCCATTGAAGGGCCGAGAGGTAGTCCCGCACTTCGTGATACCGGTTGCGATCGGCAACGAGGAACGCCGCATCCATGACGACGTCACTGCGTGGACTGAAAGAATATGTCTGACCGAGCCACAGCACGCAGCGCGCGTCGTCACGGTCGGTCCACTCGCCGGTCTCGCCGCCTTCAAACGGCGGCGGCTTGAGCTTCATGATGCGCAGCGAGAACTGCTCGAAGCCGAAAACGCCTTGCCACTTTTCATCGTTGGACAGAATGGTGAATACGTTGTCGAGCGATGGCAGGATCGCTGACGACTTCTCAGCCCGCCGCAAGCGTTGCCGCCACGTGAATGCACCGTTCTCGGCGTCGATGTGTGCATCGGCCGCGTCAGCTGACGTCGCGCGGTGAGGCGAATGCGGATCGATTACCGTGCGAACATCGTTCGCGGCCGGCGCCGAAACGACGCCTGCCTTCTCCATGGCCTCGATCAACGCTGCCGCGCGGTTATAGCCGATCCGCAGACCGCGCTGCACGCCCGAGACAGTCGCGCGCTTGCCCTGACGTACGAGTGCCACGGCATCGCCGTAGAGCGGATCCGCAAGTTTCGCGACGGCCTGCAGGTGGGGAAAAGGCGGAATCTCATCCGCAGCAGGAGCCAACGCCGCGAGCAGCGCAGCCTCAATCTGCGCCTTGACGATGTGCAGGCCTTCCTCGCAATGCAGATCGTTGTAATCGGTCAGCTTGCGGTCCCCACGCGCGGCGAACCGCGGAAACACGACGCTGGCGTTGCCGACTTCTGCCACTGCTTCCTCGGCACGCTTGCGACCCGTGTTCTCGAAACGCCAGGTGCGCTCCGGCATGACGTCGTTCCAGACCGCGAGCTCGATGTACTCGACACCGCCATTGATCTGCTTGTACTCCGCATGCAGCGTGTAAGACGTGTTCTTCGATTGAATCTCTACCGTGCCGCCACCGATCACCAGCTCGCCTTCATAGCCGTAGTCGGCAGCCAGATGTTCCCGCAGGCGCTGCTCGATCTTCCAGTCGTCGTCGGCACAGACCAGCAGGTGAATGTCCGGATAAGCTGCCCGCAGCGCACGGGCTGCGGGCAGGATTCCGCCTGCGTCAAAGCAGACCGACAGAGGGATCTGTTCGCCCGTAGCCATCCGGATCGAGCGGCCAGTCGCGTAGCCTTCAGCGATCATTGCTATGCGGTCGTCGACGCCGATTTCACCGATGCGAAACTCAGCGCCCTTCTTTTCCATGCCCTTGTTGAAGCGCTTTGCGCCATCGGGCGTGACCTTCTGAAGGCCGACCATTCGCGGCTCGTCGCCACCATACTGATACATGGGCACAAGCAGCGTGCTCTCGGCATCAAAGCGCACGCCCTCTGGCGTGATCTGCTTGCGATCGAGGTAGATCGACTGGCCGTCGACGAACGCTTGTTGCCACTGCTGCCGGGCTCGATTGGCCGCCATCTTCGCCGCATGAATGCGCTTTCGCTCATCCTCGCGCTCGATCTCAGCCTGACGTGCACGTGTGATCGCCAGATCTTCCGGTGCTGCCGCCTCGCCCTGCCATTCGAAAGTCTGCGCGCCGTTATCGTCGCCGACCCAACGACCGAAGGCGCCGATGTAGCCAAGCACCTGACCATTACGCACTACCTGATGGATCGAGTACCAGAACTTCTTGGCCGGACCATAGCGGTGCGGTTTGCCATTGTCCGATACGCGCGGATGACCTTCGGGAAGCTTGGGGTGCCCGGCAGCCGCGAGCTGCGCTGCAATCTGATCAAGTGATGCCATGCTTTAACCCGTGATCAGGACAGACCCAGCGTTGAAAAGGCTACGCCATCTGGCGCGACCCGCCGCAAATCGGCCTGCGCAGGCGACAAATTTGGGCGCGAACGGATGCCGCGCGCGAAGCGCGGAAGCGGTACTCGACAAAGTCACTTTGGATCCCCCGGTAATTGCTTTATTTGCCACGAAGCCGACGCCATTCAGCGTCGTGTGACGCTTTGAAAACTTCGATTTGCTGTGCGGTGAGATAGCCAGCGATGAAGCCAAAGAAAAGCCCGCGCTCGGTGCGCGTGCGCAGCGTTGCGCAATAGCTGGCAGCGGACAACACGAAGTCATCCAGATGGCCGACCTGCCGGGCGCGAACAAGGAGCATGTCGGCCGGAAAGGTCGGCAAGAGAGTCGAGAGGAATGCGGCTACCCGAGGTGGGGCGTGGGCGGCGAGGCGAGCCAGCTCAATTGACGCGCAATGAAGCTGGTGATCGAGGTCACAGCACAGTCCGGCATTAGCGCGGTACTGATTGCAGCACGCCATTCCGACCCGGAACTGCATGCTTAGGCTCGTCCGATTTTGCTGATGCGCATAACCACCCTGAGCAGACGATCAAGGCCCCGCTGGTGTTTGCGCGCTGCGACCGCTATGGCATCAGCCTCCTGTTCAGTGATCCTGCCGTCAGCGACGGCCGAGTGAACTTCACCGGCCACTACGCCGCTTTGGCGTGCGAGGTCCAGCGCACCGAGAACGACCGCATCGATGCCGTCGCCATCCTCTGCGTCGCCAGCTTCGCTTGCTCTCAAGCCGAACCGTTCGTTGAGAGCGTGAATTGCGTCCCGCGCTTGCGCCTGACGCTTTTCCTCCATCCACTCGATCAGCAGTTCGAACATTTCCATCGAGAGGCGGTTTTCGCCTTCCCCGCGAAGACGCAGACGCAGTGACTCCGTGCCGATGCTCTTGCCGCGACGATTCGCCAGAAACGACGCTGCATCAGCCACGCCCCCAGGCGTATTGCGCACCGACGTGTAAAGCACGTCGAGCCAGTCGGTCCCGCTATATCTGCAGGTCATTCGAACCCCGTTTCTCTTTGGATGTGTGGCTTTTCATACTGTTTACCGGCCACTGGTGCTCGTACGATGCGAGCATGACCAAACGACCGAAACCGCTATGAAGAAATCGTCAGTGCGCCGCGTGAGTGCTATCGGCCGCCGTCGACTGCTCAGGGCTACCCGCGAAGTAATCGAACAGGGTTTGAACGGTGGAGACGCGTGGATCGGCAACGATCCGGCACGCGATCTTCGTGAGGGTCTGGTAGGGCACGCCGCTTTGCCTGGCGACTTCAGGCCAGGCGCCTTTTACGCCGTCCAGACGACGCAGGACGGTGCCAAGCATTGTTTCTTCGTGTATCCGCATGGGAATACCTCTGGAGCACAAAAGTGACGACACTATATCCTTTAGAGGATATTTCCGCAACCGGAAACGCGGCACCACATATCCCGCAAAGGAATTGCCTGTTCGGCATCATTTCGGATATGGAAAAGAAACTAATTCGCGAGGTACTCGCAGACAACATCCGGCGCTACATGCGGGAGATTCCCTTTGTCGACACGCAGGTCAAGCTCTCGAAGCGGGCCGGCATTTCGCAGAGCTCCGTAGCACGCGTGCTGTCTGGGCAGGTGGATACGCAGATCAGCATCGTCGCGGCGATTGCAGATGCGATCGGCGTGTCTGCCGCCGATCTATTGGCGGAGCCGGAAGAAAAGCCTGCTCTAGATCTAGACCTAATGAAGTTGGCGCGACTACCGAAAACAGAGCAAGAGAAGATCAAGTCGTTCGCTGACTTCGTATTTACTCAGGCCGCCGCTGACGGAACAGTGACTATCGTGGGCAAGGTTAAGGCGACATCAGAACAGGAGACGCGCGCACGGCGCGCTGCTCGACGACCATTATCTAACGACTCGTTGAGCATAGACCGTGACGCACATCACAAGAAAAAAGAGCGAGGAGCTCAGTAAATCTAGTAACGTAATTTCGCTCCAGACCGACACCGAAATAAACAGAATCCGCCGCCAGGCGTCAATAAGAAAGCATCTGCTGTCATTAGCCGAACGGGAAGCACGCAACAGCGCAATCGCCAGCGCATCCGCCCTTCTGAAGCCGGACGGCACCATCCAATTGACCGCCTGTGGGATTGAACCCGACGTCGCGGACCAAATAGCTGACGCCCTACAACAGCTGACCGACGCTGTACGCGCCCACGGCGCCCCACCTACCACCGCCCGTCGCGGCCAGCGAGGCGTCATCGGAATCACCCTAGCCCTCATGATCGGCTTCATGGCTGCCGATTTCTTCAATCAGATCGCGTGGCTTGATGCGGTACTCATGCTGGCCGCCCAGTTGATTGCTGCGGCACTCGCCTCACGGTCAGCACGCGACTCGACCATCCTCTAACGCATAACCAAAGGATCTTTCGTCGCAGTTTTCGTGACGAAAGCGTCATTTCTGGAAAAAGATATCCTCTTAAGGATTGACACCGTAATATCCCCCAAAGGATACTTCGAACCACGCCGCGCGATTCCTGCGCGCTACTCGGAGATCCCTATGAAGAACATCGAAATGAACGCCGAGGCCCGCCAAGCGTGGCTTCGACGCGAGCAGGGCCTGCCAGCGGAGCGCCCTTCCGCCCACGCGCCCTCCCGGCAAAGTGACTTTGAGAAGTCATGGGCATGGCGTGCCGTGTTCGTATTTGCCGCGTTTGTGGTCATCGCCTCCTTGATCGCGCCGGAGCCGGGCACCCGTACGCCCGGCGTGATCTTCCACCTCGGCACCGTCTAGGCGGCGACATGGCAGACCGGATTCCCGTCACCAATGTCGATATCGCCAGGGAATTCCGCCTCCGCCACCTCGCCGGCTCTCCTGTCGCCGCCATCACGAACCCTGCGCTGCGAATCTGCCTCGTCAACTGCGCCGAGCTGCGGATGAAGCACGCGAAATCCGAACAACCCACGCCGGACGGCAAGCGTCTAGCCGCTGGCGACACAGATTAACGCCACATGCAAAAACACAGACTTCAGGTTCCGCAGGAACCGACACGCCGAGACACCATCGGCCTGCGCACATACGTTAAGTACGACCCGATGGCGCCGCGCGCAACGACGCCGGTGATGGTCGGCAAGTACGTTGTTGCACGTCGCCCCCTCGCCGGCAGCGTCCACACGCTTTACATGATCCTGGACGGGTCCGATGTTGTCGGCACATCGATCTCGTACCCTAACGAGGACGACTGCGCGACGGCCGTCAAAAGAAACCACCGCAAGCAGGCCGAATCGCTGGCCGAGCGCACGATCGCCAAAGCGAAAACGCGCAAGCCACGAGCCGTGAGTGCGAAGGAGGTCGCGTGATCTTCGCCCTCCTCGTCGCCATCACCACGTGCTGCGCCGTGTGGTTTCTCACGGGTGCCGGCCAGCAACGGCATATCGGCTTTGCCTTTGGCTTCGTCGACACAGTGCTCTGGCTTTTCGCAGGCGTTTCCGCCGGCAAGCTCATCGTTGTGGCCATCGCATTCTTCTGCGCCCTCTGCTTCGCACGACCGTTCCTGCGCGCCACCCTGTACGGCCGTCTCCGGAGACAACATGCCAACTGACCTCTCCCCTATCTGCAAAGCCCTGATCGCGCTTTTCGCCAGCCAGCACGATCCGCTCACAATCGACAATGTTGAGGCCGCATTGCCCCACGCCGATCGACAGGCACTTCGCCTCGACCTGCACATGCTAGTGCGCGCTACGGTCGTGCGACAGGCCATCCGACGCTCCGACGAGCGCCTCGTGTACTGGCTCGCGGGCACAACGATCGCTCCGTTCGACGGTACGCTGTTTCACTACGCACCAGATGCAACGTTTGCCGACGTTGGTGGCATCCCGTCGACGGGAGGGACCAACAATGGCTAAGACAAGCCCACTCGTTCTCGACGCGATGATCGTCACCGGCAACACGAAAGCGGCAGTCAAAGCCGCCGGCGGCGGCTCGTCTGACCTTTGGACCGTCCCGCCCGACCAGATCCACTACGACCCGCGCGACAACGTCCGTCCGCTTGATCAGGATCGCGTGCGCCACCTCGCCGAGCTGATGAAGGCAAACGGCTACGATCGAAAGAAACCGCTCGGCTGCTTCGTGCGCAAGGTTGGCGGTGAAGACCGGATTTTCGTGTACGAAGGCCAGCATCGATACCATGCTGCGTTGCTCGCCATTCTGGAAGGCATGCCCGTCGACAAGATGATCGATCGCTTGCCGATCGTGATCGACGAGGCAAAGTCGGTTAATCGCGTCAACCTGATTTATGCCGGCATCACGAACAATGACGGCGAAAAGCTCACGCCGTTGCAGCTCGCCGAGAAGGTGATCGAGTTGCAGGAGCTCGGCGAGTCAAATGCCGCAATCTGCAAACGCCTCAACATTACCGAGCAGACTATTCGCGACGTCCTCCTGCTAGCGAACGCACCAGCCGCGCTTCACAAGCTGGTCCGCGACAAGGTTGTCTCGTCAACACTCGCTATTGACGAGATTCGCACGCACGGTGGCGATAAGGCGCTTGAACGGCTTCAGAGTGCTGCGGCACAGGCTAAGGCCGGTGGAAAGGCCAAGGTTACAAAGAAGGCGCTTGCAAAGCCGCACACGGTGAAATCGTTGGACCCGCAAGCAAAGCAACTTTTGCAGGCTCTGCAGTCCGTACTGCACGATCCCGTGTTCGGCAAGCTTTCCCCTGGTACGATCGCGGGCGTGCACGCGGCACTTACGCCACACGCTGACCTGCTCGATGCGGTTTCGACGACGCGATCGAAGCATCCAATTCACAAGCCGAACGAACACGGCGTTTACACGGACTGCGAGACGCTTAAGGCGCCCCTGTTCAAGCGTACAAACAAGCACCCCGTTGAGATCGACCTTGCACAGGTTGATCTGGGTAAATGGATATTCTCGACGTCCTATGCCATCGGCACCGCCGCTGGATCGGGTCCCTGCAAGCTACGCGGTGCTGACACGACGTATCCGACTCGCGGGCAGGCCATCCGCGCTGCGGTCCAGTCGCTTCGAAAGCAGCTCGATCAGTGGAACACCCGCAACGCCAAGGAAATGCCAGGCGTGCATGCGTGGCTAGAGCAGCTTTGGACGGCGCCCGATCCCGACTGGACCGGGGAAATGGCAGCGGAGGTGGCTAAATGATGGTTCGCCCGGCCATTTCTACCCAACGTCCGCTGCCGCGTAAGCGGGAACAGGCGGGCAAGCGCCCACGGCTTTCCCTCGCTGGCGCCGTCCCGGCGCAGGCATCGAATGACGACGTCAACAGCAGCGGGCTCACGCCCGCCAAAGCGATCCAGATAGACGAAGCGCCGCTCGCGCGGCGAAAAGCTATCCAGACGAATGAAAGCGAGTCGGATTCCCGACTCGCAAACCTCGCTCGGATCGACGCCGTTCGCATCGAGATCCGCAAGCTGGTTGAGGTCATCGCACTTGGCGCCGACATCGAACTGCTCGACCTCATGCGCGACGAGGTAGGCAGCTATAGCCGGCACAAAGCGGCACAGGAGTGCCGCACGTGGGCCGAACAAGCCCGCCTGACCATCGAAACGGGATTGATGCAGCTCGATCGCGCGCTGCATCCATCAACGTGGGACTCAGCAAGGCGCAATCAGCAATGACCATCAATATCGAGTTCCCACTGGGCGTCGGGGTCTTCACCCAATGCGCGAAGCACGTCCCGCAAGAAGGCCTCCTCGACGGCTCCGAATTCAGGCGTACCGACTTCAACGTCGCTGGGGTTCAACTTACCTTGGGCTTTGCGGATAGCCGCTACGCTGATGCCGAGCGCCTCGGCTTCCTTGTCGAGCGGACTGCCTCGACGGATTCGATCGGGGTTTCTATTTTCCATGCCGTGGTTGTCGGCAGCACCCGCGAAAACCTTTAGGACGATTTATATGGGTCGGTTATCAATTGGGTCCGGACGATACGTGCCCGTGATCGTCAACGGGCACAGCCAATGGGCACGTGACCAAGTTGCTTTGCAGGCCGAGATCGTGTGCTTGCTTGCTCGCGACGGTGCTCTGCCGAAGAAACGGATCATCACGGCCTTGGCGACGGCGCAGGCCGCCGTCGAGACCGCGCTCAGCGTCCTGCTCGATACGGGAAGGATCGAGCGCTACCGCGCGATGAGTGTGCGTCGACGATTAGACGAACACTGGTGCATCGCTGGGCAGGCACCGGCCGCAAGCCGGACTAACTTTCGAGCTATGGAAATTTTGGCAGGGTTTCAACAAGCCGCCGCGCGGCAAGCTGGGAGCATGATCGTATGAGAACGTTTGATCTGATTGAGTGCGCGGAGTTTTTGAAGGTCGACCGCAACACGGCGATGAAACTCGCCGGCACCGGCGAGCTGCCCGGCGCCAAAATCGGCCGGGCTTGGGTATTCCTTGAAGACGACGTCGTCGCCTTCCTCCGGAAGAAAACGCAGGAGCAGTCTCTAGCTCGCCTGCAGGGCGCGCACGAGCCAGAGACTGACGATCGCGTCGCAAGGGCAATCGCTCGTCAGATTCCAGTTCTTGACAGGCGGCGGCCGGGACGCCGCCCGCGCATTCTGCCACCGCTTCCGTGCGAAGATCTAACCCAAGAACGACGACAGACGCTCGGATAAAGCAGGAACGTCCGCCAACTCACACTGCCACACCACTAGCACCCGCCATCCCATCTCGTCCAATTGGCGGGCGCACTGCAGGTCGCGCTCCCTGTTGCGCTCAAGCTTTGTCGTCCAGAATTCTACATTTGACTTTGGTGGCCGGCCGCGCGGGCAGTCGTGACCGTGCCAAAAGCATCCGTGGACAAAGATAACGCAACGCCTACGCGAGAAAACGATATCCGGCCGCCCCGGCAATGCCACACCGTGCAGCCGATAACGATACCCCTGTGAGAATAACAGCCGACGGACAGCCAATTCAGGCCCCGTGTTTATGCGACGGACACGACGCATCAATGAACTTCGCGTGGTTCTGTCCAGCTTGTCCATCGGCCACTCTTACTATTTCACAGACACAATCGCTTCGACGCTTTCGAGAAGTTCCTCCTTAACAATATCGGCCTTCACCGCAATCATCCTCGGATCTTCGGGTGCGCGCTCAACCAAGTGGTCGAGGAACTCCTTCCATTGATCCTTTGCACGCGCGAGCAAGTCGACCCACTGCAATGGATACATTTGATCCTCGTTCAATCGCTTGAGTTTGCGAACCATTGCCGCGTCAGATGACAGGAACTTGTCGGCCACCAAGTATCCAGAAACGTGCTTGAAACCCAGCGCCGGCGCGACCTCGATCCGCTCTCTTATCGTATTGATGTAGTTTTCAAATCGGGCAACATGGTCATGATCAATCTTCAGCCCAGGCCGCATGAACTCCATTACCAACAGCTGATGGCCACTGGAAAGCACAAGATCTACACGTCCGGTAAACGGCTCCTCTCCAGATGGTGGAGGTGCATTCTTCGTCGCTTCGTGTGCCTCGCGGACGATGTGGTGAACGTTCTTTTCAACGGCGAAGGTTTCCCACTCAGGCGAAATCAACCACGGATGCTTGGAGATATAGTCCCGGACTGCATTTTCGATCTGTCGCTCGTTGATTCGTCTTTCCAGCCCCTTAATCGCCTCCAGCTTTGCCTTCACCGACTCGGCGGTATGGAGAGCCTGAATCGTATCTGCTTCGATAAGCAGCTTCAGCAGGCTCGATTCGTCCATCTCGTCAGTCGTGGACATGACGCGAATGAGGTGCTTAAGGCGTCCGCCTTCCCAAGCCGTCAAGATCGCACCGCCGAGTTCGCGATACTGCTCTGCCGAGATCTTTTCTACGGAAGCCAACCTTTTTAACGCCGCCTCAACGGTCTTCGAGTCGTATCCGAGGCTATCGAGCCGGTCACGGAATCCGTCGATCTTTTCGTTAAGTAGGCGCATTTTTTCGGCGCCGCGCCGCTCCTTCCAGATTCCCAACAGTTGACGGATCCGCGCCTGTCCCCATATTTCCAACGCGCGCAAATCGGCATGTTCCCAGTTGAGTCGCTGCCGCTCGGTCGAGATGACATCTTCCGACAGCTCGTCAACGAAATTGGCAATAACCGAACCGGCCATGTATTCCGGCCCGGTTTGGCTCGTTAAGCCGCCCGTAATATTGAACATGCACGGTTTTTGAGCAAGCTTCTTGTGCGCAAAAATTGCAATGCCTTGCAGACCTTCTTCCTTGATTGTGTCTTTCTTAAAAAGGATGCGCCACCGGATCGTGTGGCCAGACCCTATCGTCTCGACACCCCAGCCGTCCTCGATGGACTGCATGTTTATCGGCTTTTGATCCTCTTCATAGTCTTCCGGGAACGAATACTCGACATCCGTAAGATCCTCATCTTCGGGGATCGGCGTTTCGTTCACGTTGATTGAGAATTCGTCCACGACGTTATTGACCATGAAACGACGCGCCATCGAGCGCATGAACTGCCCGACAGAAATCTTCCTGTTAAGCTTCAACCGTCGCAAGGTGAGCGTCGTCCCGTGACTAGCCTTCCTTTCTTCGTTCGGCCCCTCGACGGTGTGTGGAACAATGCTGAGGCCATTGGCGTTGATGTATTTTCCTCCGGACCGAATCTCAGCCAAGTCCAAAGTGAAAGCGGTCAACTCGCCCGTTAGCTCGCTGATAGTCCGCACATCGATTTGCGAAGCGATACCGAAGCCGGCAAACTTGCCAATACCTTTGCGGCCCATCAACGGTCGTCCGCCTCGAGAGGTCGCTTTTGCATCACCTTCGCGGCGATCGAAACCGACCGTCAAGTAGTTATCTTGGCACTCTTGGAACGTCATGCCATGACCATTGTCGGAGATCACGATTTCGAAATCCTCGCCTGAACCCGCATCTTCGTTTGGCAGGCCTACGTTCACCCGCTTCGCGTCCGCATCCCAAGCGTTCGACACCATTTCAGCAATTGCAGCCGTCGGGCTTTGATACATCTGAATACCCAAGTGGTCGATGACGCGGCCAGAAAAATTGAGCTTCAGGGTCTTATCAGTCATGTTTGGTCTCTCGGTCCAGATGTTTTCTAATTGTGCTTGCATGGCGGCGAATGAATTCAGGCGGCAACGCGTTCCCGATCATCAGCGCTACACGGTCTCGTCCCATCTCGATAGGGAAGAAGTAGTTCTCTGGAAAGGTCTGCAGTAGAGCAGCCTCCCGAAGGGAAATCGCGCGATCTTGCTCGGGGTGAAGAAACCGTCCTTTCGACGGATTGACGCATCCGCCCGTAATCGTGGGAGCGACGTCGTCCCACTTCATTCGACCGTAGACGTCCCTAAATCCATCGGGATACCGTTTATGACAGTCCAACCAGAGCGCCTGAGGAAGATCAGCTCTGCTGCCACCGTCCTTCGGTACGTGCTTTATAAGCGTCGTGACCTTCTCCGAGTGCTGGATCTGCGATGAATGCAGCGGATCCGACGACTTCCCAGGCCTTGGAAGCGACGCAATTACCTCGCGTACCGTTTTCTTCATGGCAACACGTTTCGCTGGTTCCAACTTCCCCAACCGGCTCGTAAGCATGATCATTCGACGTCGGCGCTGCGGCACCCCGAAAGCCGACGCATCTTGCACAGTTACCGTGCTTTCGTCCACGAGATAACCCAACGTCTGGAGACGAGCAAGTACCACTTTGATCCGGTCATTTTTTGCCAGCGCCGGGACATTTTCCATCATCACGGCTTTTGGGAGCATCTGCTCGACGAAGCGCAGAAACTCGAAGATCAGGTCGTTCCTCTTATCCGACACGGCGGATTGCTTGTTACGAGTGCGCAGCGTCGAAAACCCTTGACAGGGCGGACAGCCAGCAAGAAGGTCGAGCTCGCCCTTCTTCAGTCCCAGTTGAGCCATCAGGCCGCGCGGCGAAATATTCGTAATATCGTCATTGATTGCGTGAACTCTCGAATGATTCGCCCGATATGTCATCCACGCAACGGAATCCAGCTCAACGGCGGCGACGACGTCGAAGCCAGCCTGCCTCAGTCCTAATGTTAATCCCCCTGCTCCGCAGAACAAATCTATCGCTTTAGGTTTTTTCATTGACGCGATTCCGCATAGTTAATACGCTCGTCTTGACCACATTTATGGCGCTTCTCACGAACTCTACCAGACCATTTGGTTTGTCAAATCAATAGCTGTGACGACACTCACCACAACCGCAGCGCCAGGTCACTGCCACGCAGATTTGAGTAACGCATCAGCACTTTCGTGTCCGAATGTCCCGTGATCTTTGCGATCTGGACATCGGACAACGAAGTGCGCTCATAAAGCCGTGACGTCGCCTCATGGCGCAGATCGTGGAACTTGAAGTCCCCGCAACCTGCAGCATCAAAGATGCGTCCGAACTGCCCTGACAGGCGCACCGATATCCCCGCCAGCACCTTCTTATCTCGCGAGCCGTCCCACCACGGGAATAGCCGGCCGCTGTCAAAAGCGAATCCCCGCATTTCCGCATCACGTGCCATCACCAGCTTGCGATACCGTTCGAAGGCGGCGATCGCCACTGTCGTCAGCGGCACCTGACGTTTGCTTCCGTTCTTCGTCTTGTCCAGAAACACAGTCGCGCGCGCGACGTCGAACTGGCTGAGGTCGATCGTGTACATCTCCCGCATGCGCATGGCCGACTCAAGGCCGAGCTCGAACAGAAAGACCATCGCCGGCCGGAAGTTGAGATCCGGCCCGCGTTGACGGTTTTCCGGCTTCTCCCCATCGAGGATTCGCCGCACTGACGCCTCTTCGGTTGTGAGCAGCCTGCGATCACGCGACTCATCTTCTCTCGGCGCTTTGTCCTGCGCTCGCACGGCCACAGAGTCTTCGTCGGTGTACGTTGCATAGCGCTTCGGCAGGAGGCGCAGCGGGTTGGTCGCCAGTGACGGTGTACCGGAGCGCACGACCCAATCAAAGCATCGAGCCAGCGCACCAACGTAATGACGAATGGTCGACGGCGCCATCACGTCTTTACGCTTCATGCTCTTGACCCAGCTTTCGACCCATTGATAGTCGACGCCTGTGAGCGGTTGTCCTGTCCACCGACCGACAAGCGCATTGAGTAACGAGACGTCCGACGCCGGCAGCGACACCTTGGTCATGTATGAGCGAATAGCATCCTCAACGGTCACCAGATCACTGCGGCGCGCGACAAGATCTTCAGGGAGTATGCCTGCGTCGAGCATCTGCTCTAGACGCCTGACGTATGCGTCGCCCTCCTCCTCTGTGTCGAAGGTCAGGGAAAGTGGCTTTGGCAGAATGCCTTTGCGCCGAATGATGTATTCCCACGTCCCGGACGGACGCATTCTTTTTGTGGACATAGCCCGTCGCAAACTGACGCAAACGGCCAAGGAGCCGATATGCGAGTGGTTTAGCGTTTTTATCGAGTGGTTCGAAAGGGCTTTGTACCACTTTAGACGGCACATTTCCATAGATGGAAAGATGCAAAACCATGAGCCAGAAAAGCGAAAAGCCCCGACTGGCGGGGCTTTTCTGTACTTCAACTACTGGAGGCGCGAGCCGGAGTCGAACCGGCCTAAACGGCTTTGCAGGCCGCTGCATAACCGCTTTGCTATCGCGCCGCAAGCGGACTGGAACCTAGTTGCAGGCTCGCAGATTTTGTCCGGCGGACAATCGAACAATCGGAACGATCGGTCCACCAAACAAAAAGGGAAGCGCTGCTTCCCCTTATGTGTGGAGCGGGAGACGAGGCTCGAACTCGCGACCTCAACCTTGGCAAGGTTGCGCTCTACCAACTGAGCTACTCCCGCATTGCCCTGCTTCACAACGCGCTGCACTTCTCTTCGCCAAACAACGCGGTGCTTCAAAAACTGGAGCGGGAGACGAGGCTCGAACTCGCGACCTCAACCTTGGCAAGGTTGCGCTCTACCAACTGAGCTACTCCCGCATTGTGCTGCTAACTACTGCCTTATTGACCGCAACTACTCTGCTATTGCGTCCGTTGCTTCAAACTGCGTGCATCGGAGAAACGAGATTATGGAGAAACGACTGAAACGTGTCAACCCCTTTTGCGAATGTCTTTAACGAAAAGTTCTTGCCCTGCTGCGACGATCTTCGCGCGCACTCGCACGGTCTTGCGAACGCCGTCGCGACGCGTGTCGACTACGATCACGCGACGCCGCCGCGCTCGCGGATCTGCGGCCACGCGAGCTTCATGTAGTAGAGCATCGACCAGATCGTCAGGAACGCGGCCAGATAGATCAGCCACAGGCCCCACACGCGCGTGTCGACCACCACGCCGCCGCCGAACGGCAACGGTCCGTAGAACAGCAGCATCGGAATCGCCACCATCTGGCAGACGGTCTTGAACTTGCCGAGCGAATTCACCGCGACACTCTTCGACGCGCCGATCTGCGCCATCCACTCGCGCAGCGCCGAAATCGCGATCTCGCGTCCGACGATCACCAGCGCAATCGCCGAGTCGATCCGCGCGAGCTGCACGAGCACCAGCAACGCCGCCGTCACCATCAGCTTGTCGGCGACCGGATCGAGAAACGCGCCGAACGCCGAGGTCTGATTCCACTTGCGGGCCAGATAGCCGTCGAACCAGTCGGTGAGCGCCGCCAGAATGAAGATCGTCGCGGCCGCGAGGTTGCGGTGCGCGGGGCTCATCATGATGTCGGGCAAATAAAACACGCCGACGACGAGCGGAATCAGGACGATCCGCAGCCAGGTCAGGAAAATCGGGAAATTAAACGGCATGGGCAGGCGCAGCGTCTGACGAGTGAGATGCAATTGTGCCGTGTCACAAGGCCTGCCACAAGCAACGCGGCGCGCGGGCCGCAAGGGTGTGCTTTAGCGGGCGCGTGCCGGCCGCCTGCTCGCCGTTCATCGACCGCTCACCGCCCCTGCCCGACCGATGAGCCGCGCCGCCCTGTTCAGTGCAACTGCCGATAGATCTGCTCGGCCAGCGCCTGCGAAATCCCTTCGACGCTCGCCAGATCCTCGACGCTCGCGGCGACCACGCCGCGCAACCCGCCGAAGCGTGCGAGCAGCCGTTGACGCCGTTTTGCACCCACGCCTTCGAGTTCCTCGAGCCGCGAGGTCTGGCGGGTTTTGCCGCGCTTCGCGCGCATGCCGGTGATCGCGAAGCGGTGCGCCTCATCGCGAATCTGCGCGACCAGCATGAGCGCGGCGCTTTCCTTGCCGAGTTCGAGCGGCGCGCGGCCGTCGGCGAAGATCAGGGTTTCGAGACCCACCTTGCGGCCCTCACCCTTCGCGACGCCGACCAGCATACCGGTATCGAGGCCCAGCTCCGTGAACACCTGGCGCGCGATCTCGACCTGACCCTTGCCGCCATCGATCAGCACGATGGTCGGCAAAATACCGCCCGCGGCCGCCGGGTGCGCGGCATCCGCCGCGAGCGACGGATCGGCGGCGGCGTCGCTTTGCCAATCGGCGGCTTCGTCGGCGGCATTCGCGGCGGCTTGCGCAACCATCTTCTCGTAGCGGCGCGTGAGCACCTGGCGCATCGCCGCGTAGTCGTCGCCGGGTGTGATGCCCGTGATGTTGTAGCGTCGGTATTCGGACGACTGCATCTTGTGATGGTGATACACCACGCACGATGCCTGCGTCGCCTCGCCCATCGTATGGCTGATGTCGAAGCACTCGATGCGCAGATGCGCGAGGTCGTCGCACTCCATGCCGAGCGTGTCCGTGAGCGCGCGCGTGCGGGCCTGTTGCGAGCCTTGCTCCGAGAGCAGGCGGGCGAGCGCGAGCCGCGCATTCTGCTCGGCCATTGCGAGCCACGCGCGCCGTTGCCCTTGCGGCTGACGCAGCACGGTCACTTTGTGGCCGGCCTGCTCGGTCAGCACGTCGACCAGTTCGCGCGTGGCCGGCGCGTGGCTGACCACCAGCACCGGCGGCACGCGATTGCCCAGGTAATGCTGGGCAATGAACGCTTCGAGCACTTCGGACTCGATCCCGCTCGATGCGCGCCCTTTGCGCGGCTGCGATGGTTCGGAGGTGGCGGAGTTCGCGTCGGCGTTCTCCGCATCTTCAGCTTCTTCCGCCTCTTCGTCTTCCGATAGCATGTCTTGAGCGATCGCGAGCGCGTCGGAAGCATCGGCATCGGCCGATTCGTCTGCGCCACTCGCACCCAGCTCCACCGCCGAACCCGGACTTGCACCGCTTTCACCGACATCGACCAGCGCTTCGCCGCCGCCCTCTTCCAGACCGCCTTCATCCGCCGTCAACGCGCTTTCCACATGGGCGGGGAAATACGCCTTGTCACCGAGATGCCGGCCGCCGCGCACCATCGCGAGATTCACACAGACGCGCCCGCCCAGCGCGACCACCGCGAGAATGTCGACGTCGCTATCGCTGCCGACTTCGATCGCCTGCTGATGCAGCACCGTCGACAGCGAACTCATCTGGTTGCGCACCGCCGCGGCCTGCTCGAATTTCAGCTCGCTCGCGAACGCGTGCATCTTCTGCTCGAGCTCGTTCATCACCTCGCCCTGGCGGCCGAGCAAAAAGCGCGACGCGTTGGCGACGTCCCGCGCATAGTCTTCTTCGCTGATGGCCGCCACGCACGGCGCCGTGCAGCGGCCGATCTGATGCAGCAGACAGGGCCGCGTGCGGTTGTTGAACACGGAATCTTCGCAAGTGCGCAACTGGAACACCCGCTGCAGGATCTGGATGCTCTCGCGCACCGCCCACGCGCTCGGAAACGGACCGAAGTATTGATTCTTGCGATCCACCGCCCCCCGGTAATAAGCCATGCGCGGAAACTTGTGACCGGTCAGTTTGAGGTACGGATACGACTTGTCGTCGCGAAACAGGATGTTGTAGCGCGGCGCGAGCGCCTTGATCAGATTGTTTTCGAGCAGCAGCGCCTCGGCCTCCGAACGCGTGACGGTCGTCTCGACGCGCGCGATGCGCGTCACCATCATCGCGATGCGCGGCGACAGCAGCGTCTTCGTGAAGTAACTCGACACGCGCTTTTTGAGGTCGCGCGCCTTGCCCACGTAAAGCACCGCGCCGTGCGTATCGTAATAACGATAGACGCCGGGCAGATGCGGCAGTTGGGCGAGCACTGTTTTCGGCTCGAAAGTGTCGGTTGCTTCGGGTTCGGTCATGCAGGGTCGATTGGGTGGGACGGTCTCGCGGGGCCTTGCGCCGCGTGCCGCGCGTCCCGGCGAAACTGGCGCGCGCAATCGTGGTCGAGGCTTTAGAATCGCCAGTTTAGAACATTCCGCGTGCGTTCGAACCCTGCTGTGCCGAACCCGGCAACGCTCCGGCCGCGCGCGAGGGCGGCGGCGCGATGCCGCGCTGCGAGGTCCCGGCGCCGCGGGCTGGTTCACCACCGCGGCCGCGCCAACCGTTCGACACCGCCATCCAGGTCACCATGTCCACCGTTGCCCCCCGCACCGAACAGCCCGCTGCCCCCCTCGCGATCGCTTGCGACATCTTCTGCGCGGTGATCGACAACTTCGGCGACATCGGCGTGTGCTGGCGCCTCGCGCGCCAACTCGCGAGCGAGCACGGCTGGCAGGTGCGCGTGTTCGTCGACGATCTGCATGCGTTCCAGAAGCTGTGCCCGTCGCTCGCGCTGGACCGCGCGCGCCAGACGGTCGGCGGGATCGTCGTCGAACACTGGCGCGAGCCGGCCCATGCGGGCGACACGCTCGAAGTGGCCGATGTCGTGATCGAGGCGTTCGGCTGCGAACTGCCGCCGATCTACGTCGCCGCGATGGCCGGGCGCGAGCGCGCGCCGGTCTGGTTCAACCTCGAATATCTGAGCGCCGAGGACTGGGTCGCGGATTTTCATCTGCGGCCGTCGCCCCATCCGCGCTATGCGCTGACCAAGACGTTCTTTTTCCCGGGACTCGGCCCCGGCACCGGCGGCGTCCTGAAGGAGCGGCATCTCGACGCCGCGCGCGCGGCCTTCGACGCGTCGCCGGCGGCACGCGAAGCCTGGTGGCAGCAAACCACCGGCCACGCGCCGCCGTCCGCCGAAGCGACCGTCGTCTCGCTGTTCGCCTACGAAAACCCCGCCGTCGACAGCCTGCTCGAACAATGGCGCGACAGCGCCACACCGGTCGTGCTGCTGGTGCCGGAAGGCCGCATTTCCGGCGCGGTGGCGCGCTTTTTCGGCTTGCCGGCATTTACCGCGGGCTCGCATGCGACGCGCGGCAACCTCCGCGCGCATGCGCTCGCATTCACCGCGCAGGACGGCTACGACGCGCTGCTGTGGGCGAGCGACATCAATTTCGTGCGCGGCGAAGATTCGTTCGTGCGCGCTCAATGGGCTGCGAAGCCGTTCGTCTGGCACATCTATCCGCAAGCCGACGACGCTCATCTGCCGAAGCTCGACGCCGCGCTTGCACACTACGCCCGCACGCTGCCCGCCGACGCGCGCGACGCGCTCGCGCGCTTCTGGCACGCGTGGAACGGCGCGGGCCAGCCGGAATGGGCCGAAATCCGGCGCCACTGCGCGGCGCTTAAGGAGCGCGCGGCCGAATGGGCCGGCGAACTCGCCGAAGTGGGCGACCTCGCCGGAAATCTGGCCGTGTTCGCAAAAACTCAGTTAAAATAAGCGGTTATCCAACGGCCGACGACGCAAGCGCGGCCCGAATCGCAGCAACGAGCCCGGTCAATCCGGCTGGTCGGCCCGCTGACCAATCCGGCATCGAAACATGCATCACGCGCCGCAATCTTCGGGTGATGGGTGCCAATGTCAAAAAAGGGACGTATGTTGTGGCTCGGCGCCACTCGTGTACACGCCCGCACAGGGTAAAAAAAGCAGGTAACGGATCGCGGGAAATAGCGGAAATCACAGAGCGGCGCAATGCGGCCTGTTTCCGCCGGTCCCGCGGCAAGCCGGCCGCGCCCTCTCGCACTCCAGCCCCGGTGCCGCTTCCATGCGGCGCGGCGCGCGGTGAGCGAGGCGCCGAAGCCGCTTGCGCCGTATGCCGTTGAGCAAAAGTTGAAGCTACTTATTTCGTACAGGACAGTTTTATGAAGACCGCACAGGAACTCCGCACCGGCAACGTCGTGATGATCGGCGCAGACGCAATGGTCGTGCAAAAGGCCGAATACAACAAATCGGGCCGTAACTCCGCCGTCGTCAAGATGAAGTTCAAGAATCTGCTGACCGGCGCAGGCATGGAAAGCGTGTACAAGGCAGACGACAAGTTCGACGTCGTCGTGCTGGAGCGCAAGGAAGTGACGTACTCGTACTTCGCCGACCCGATGTACGTGTTCATGGACGCCGACTACAACCAGTTCGAAGTCGAAAGCGAAATGATGGGCGACGCCCTTCATTACCTCGAAGACGGCATGGCTTGCGAAGTCGTGTTTTACAACGAGAAGGCCATCTCGGTCGAACTGCCGACCACGCTGGTCCGCGAGATCATCTACACGGAACCGGCTGTCAAGGGCGATACGTCGTCGGGCAAGGTGTTGAAGAACGCCAAGCTGACCACCGGCTTCGAACTGCAAGTGCCGCTCTTCTGCAACATCGGCGACAAGATCGAAATCGACACCCGTACGCACGAGTACCGCAGCCGCGCTTGATGCGCCTGCGAGCCTGAAAACGCGCGCCGGCGCAACGTCGGCCGCGCGAAAAAAATGGCAAAGGAAAGTGCCCAATTTGGGCGCTTTTTCTTTTTGGAGCGGACGTGTATGGTTAAGGAAAACTTTACCGGCGCCATTCTCGAAATTGCCATTTCGCCATCTTGCGCTCCCGTTTCGCCGTTCACAAACCATTGATAAGCTTGGGCAAATGTCCGTGGCACATTCCATGCTTTGATTGAAGATATGCCGTACGGCTGATTTTTCTCAACTCAGGAGATGCGCCATGAATAACGACATTGCTGAAGGCAAGTGGAAACAGATGATCGGCAAGGCAAAAACCGCATGGGGCGAACTGACGGACGACGAACTGACCAAGGCGGAGGGACGCGCCGACAAACTAGCGGGCCTGATCCAGGAACGCTACGGCAAAACCCGCGAACAGGCGGAACTCGAAGTGCGCCGGTTTTTCGACAGCAACCGGGATTTCTGACCGCCCGGATGCAAGTACTACAGGCGCCCCTCCCGCGCATCGTTGCCGTGACGAGTTGTCGTCATGAAACGGCGCGCAGCGGGCGCGTCACAGCAAAGCACAGGACCAGAACTACGTGAATCGACTCGCCGCCCGCCGCGCCCGGCTTCTTTCCGGCCAGGTCTCACGTTCATGCCAACAATCAGGCGGCCGCTGGTGCGCCGCGATGGCATGCGCCCACCTTGTGACGCGGGCCTCCCCGAGCGATCGTACCGGCCAGCCATCGCGCCCGTTTCGCGCGTCAGCCGAGGTAGCGGCGGCGCGGCGCAGCGGGTATCCATCCATCTAAAATTGCGCTCGCCATGCCACACGCCCTGATTGTTGAAGACGATCCCAATAGCCTGTCAGGCCTGTCCGCCATCCTCGCCGCCGACGGCTTCTCCGTCGACACCGCGACCACGATTGCCGAGGCCCGGGCAGCGCTGACGCGCTTCATCCCCGATGTCGTGCTGGTCGACCTCAATCTGCCGGACGGCAGCGGGCTCGACCTCTTGCAGCATTTGCCCGCGCATCCGCCAGGCGGCGCGTTGCCTGTGATCGTGATGACCGGCAATGCAACGGTCGAGAGCGCCATCGAGGGTTTGCGGCACGGCATCTGGGACTACCTGCTCAAGCCGGTCAACATCCCGCGTTTGCGCAGTCTGCTCGCACGCATTCCGCGTCCATACGAACTGACCGAGGAAGTGCAGACGCTGCGCGCATCGCTGCGGCAACTCGGACGCTTCGGCTCGATGCTCGGCCGCAGCGGCGCGATCCAGCACGTGTACGACACGATCGAACATATCGCGCCAACCGAAGCCGCCGTGCTGATTTCCGGCGAACCCGGCACCGGCAAGCAGATCGCGGCCCGCACGCTGCACGACATGAGCCGGCGCCGCAAGGGTCCGTTCGTTACGTTCGAGTCCCGCGGCGCCGGCAGCGTCGTCGGGCATCGTTCGCTAGACAGTTTGCTGTTCGGTCACGAGCGCGGCGCGTTCGGCGGCGCCGAGCAGCGCGAGCCGGGTCTGTTCGAGCAGGCGAGCGGCGGCACGCTGTTCATCGACGAAATCGCCGACTTGCCGCGCGCGCAGCAGGACGCGCTGCTGCGCGCACTCGACTCGCAGACGTTCATGCGGGTCGGCGGCACTAATCAGGTCGCGACGGACTTCCGGCTGGTCGCGTCGACCCGCAAGTCCGCGCGCGCGGCGGTGGCCGACGGCAGTCTGAATCAGGATCTCTCCTTGCGTCTCGAAGCGGCTGCGGTGACGCTGCCGCCGCTGCGCGAACGTGGCGACGATCCGGCGCTGATCGCGCAGGCCGTGGTCGACGAATTGAATCACGACGTGACACGCGAGGCGGCCGCGCGCGGCACGTCCGAGGTGGCCAAGCAGATTGGACCGAACTTCCTGCGCGAGTGTCTGGCGTACGAGTGGCCGGGCAACGTGCGCGAGTTGCAGGACCGCGTGCGGCGCGCGTATCAGGCGTCGGGCGACGTGCTGGAGTCGTTGCGCGCCGACGAGGCCGCGTCGGCGAACGGCCGCGATCTGAACGGCAGCCGCGTGCAGGTCACGGTCGGCACGCCGCTCGCGGATGTCGAGGAGATGCTGATTCGCGCGACGCTCGATGCGGTCGGTGGCACGCGTCACCGGGCGGCGTCGCTGCTGGGAATCAGCCCCAAGACGCTGTACAACAAGCTGCAACGCATGCGGTTGAACTGAGTCTGATTGATCGGCTCACCAACCGAAGGCCGCAAAAAAACGGCGCCTTGATTAATCAAGGCGCCGTTTTTCATTCTGCCCGCTCGCCATATATGCCCGGCCTCATCTTTGCCCGGCCTCGGCGCCCTATCCGAACGCGCTGCGCAGCAGCGCCTGCGCTTCCAGATACTGCGGTTCGGCAACCAGCTTGCTCCACTTCAGCGCCTTGCCGCGCGGCCGCATCCGCCTGATGCGGCGCCGCGACTCCTTCGACGGCGTAAAGCGCAGCGCATCCAGCACCTTCTCCGCTTCGCCCGGCTGATTGCAGATCAGCACCATGTCGCAACCGGCCTGCAGCGCGGCGGTGGCGCCTTCGGTCAGCGTGCCGCCCTGGCGCGCGGCTTCCATCGACAGGTCGTCGCTGAAAATCGCGCCTTCGAAGCGCAGTTTCTTGCGCAGGATGTCCTGCAGCCAGAACCGCGAGAACCCCGCCGGCTTCGCATCGACTTGCGGATAGATCACGTGCGCGGGAATCACCGAGCCGAGCGACAAGCCGAGCCAGTCGTACGGCGCTACGTCGTCGCGCAGGATGTCGTCGAGCGAACGGTCGTCGACGGGCATCGCGACGTGCGAGTCCGCGTGTGCGAAGCCGTGTCCCGGGAAGTGCTTGCCGCAATTGCTCATGCCGGCCAGCGCGAGCCCGTGGTTCAGACTCTTCGCGAGCAGCGTCACCACGCGCGGGTCGCGATGGAACGCTCGGTCGCCGATCACCTGCGATTGCCCGTAGTTCAGATCGAGCACCGGCGTGAAACTCATGTCGATGCCACACGCACGCAATTCCGCCGCGAGGATATAGCCGACCGCGGTCGTCACCTTGGTGGCGTGCAGCACGTCGCTGTCCCATAGCGCGCCGAGCTTGCCCATCGCCGGCAGCACCGTGAAGCCGTCGGTGCGAAAGCGCTGCACGCGCCCGCCCTCGTGATCGACGGCGATCAGCAGATCCTTGCGCACCGCGCGGATCGATTCGGTCAGCGCGATCAACTGCGCGCGGCTCTCGTAGTGGCGCGCGAACAGGATCACGCCGCCGGTCATCGGATGGGCAAGGCGGCGTCGGTCGTCGTGATCGAGCGTTTTGCCGACCAGGTCGAGCATCACCGGTCCGGGAGTGGTTTTCATCGAATTCCGCTAGAAAAAACGTTGGGCAAAAGAGCATGCGGCCGGCATGGACCGCGCTCGATGTGTTTTTTATCCGGCAGTGGCCGGCGCGTCCGTTGCGCCCGCTTGCGCCGTCTCCGCGATCACGAACGACACCGCGTAGTCGCGCTCGTCGCTGATGGTGACGCGCGCCGTGATGCCGCGAGCGTCGAGCCAGTCGGCCAGTTCACCGGACGCCACCACCATCGGCTCGCCGCTCGGCTTGTTGAGCGTTTGCAACGCGCGCCAGGTCATCGGCCAGTGCATGCCGAGGCCGATCGCTTTCGAAAACGCTTCTTTCGCCGAGAACCGCGTGGCGAGGAATGCCAGGCCGCGCGCCGCCGAGCGGGCCTGGCGCGCGTGATAGACGCGCAGTTCGTCCGGGCCCAGCACCTTCTCCGCGAAGCGGCCGCCAGTGCGTGTCATCACCGCGGCCACGCGGCTGACCTGAACGATGTCGGTGCCGATGCCGTAGATCGCCATGCGCGAGTCCGCCGCCTCGGGTCGCATCAGGCGCGCGCGCCGAGACGCGCGGCGACCATGATCGCCTTCATCTCGCGCACCGCGTTGTCCCAGCCGGCGAAGATCGCATGCGCGACGATCGCATGACCGATGTTCAGTTCGACGATTCCGTCGATCGCGGCAATCTGCTGCACGTTGGTGTAATGCAGCCCGTGGCCCGCGTTGACCTTGACGCCGAGCGTCATACCGAATTCGACCGCGCGTACCACGCGCTCGTATTCGCGCTGCTGTTCGGCGGGATCGTGCGCTTCCGCGTAACGGCCCGTGTGCAGTTCGATTACCGGTGCGCCGGCTTCCTGCGCGGCGCGAATCTGGGTCTCGTCCGGATCGATGAAGAGCGACACGCGCGAGTTGGCATCGGCGAGCTGTTTGCACGCAGCGCGCACCGCCCCGAACTGGCCGGCGACGTCGAGGCCGCCTTCAGTCGTCAGCTCCTGACGCTTTTCGGGCACGAGGCAGACATCGTGCGGCTGCACTTCACAGGCGATGTCGAGCATCTCCTGCGTGACCGCGCATTCGAGGTTCATGCGCGTCTTCAACAGCGGGCGCAGCTTGCGCACGTCGGCGTCGACGATATGGCGGCGGTCTTCGCGCAGATGCAGGGTGATCACATCCGCGCCCGCCTCTTCGGCCATCATCGCCGCGCGGATCGGGTCGGGGTAAGACGTGCCGCGCGCGTTGCGCAGCGTAGCGACGTGATCGATGTTCACGCCCAGGTCAATCACAGTCGGCGACGTAAGAAAGAAGCTCATAAGTTCTGCAAGTCGATCAGGATCTGGCGCGTCGCGAGCGGCGTGCCGCCAAGGTAGGTGTTGAGCAGAAAGCGCATCAGCGTTTTGCTTTGCGCCACGGTCTGCGCTCGATGGTAATCGTCCTGTTCCATGTCGAGCAAGGTTTGTCCCGCGACCACCGGCCATTGCGCGGGCCAGTCGTCGGCTGCTTCGCGCACGCCGCGCTCCGGATCGAACACGTAGCGCCCTTCGGGCAGCACCGCTTTGCGCGCGACCGTGCGATCGAGCGCCATCGCGTAGCCGGTTTCGCGCAGCAGCACGCGTTCGAACGACCGCAGCACCTGCACCGGCGGTTCGTCGTGCGCGAGACGCGTCATCGTGACGACGTAGTGGTGGAACAGTTGCGGATGCGGGTCTTCGCGCGCGCAGAACTTGACCAGCAGCTCGTTGACGTAGAAGCCGCAGAGCAGCGCGCCGCCGGTCAGCGGCAGCATGCCGCCGACCCATTCGGCGCCGGTCAGCGTGCGCACTTCGGACTTGCCCGACCACGACAGCGCGAGCGGCTGGAAAGTCTGCAACACCCCGCGCAACGCGGAGTGCGGACGCTTCGCGCCCTTCGCGACGAGCGCGAGACGGCCGTGATCGCGCGACAGCACGTCGATGATCAGACTGGTCTCGCGGTACGGATAGCTATGCAGAACGAAAGCGGGTTGTTCCGCGATCCGGTATTCGGAAGCGGAAGTGCGCGGCGCACGGCGTGCCAGTGTTTTACGCGGCTCGCCTTCGGCGCCTTCTGCGCTTTTACTGGAAGATTTTTTGGCGCCACGCGCGGGTTTGGACGGCTCGCGTGCCGGCGCGGCCGGTTCCGGCTCGCCCGGCGCAGCGTCGGAATTCAGCGTCATCCACGCGTCATTCGTACCCATACGCACGAAGTCCGGCTTCGTTGTCGGCCCAGCCGCTCTTCACCTTGATGAAGGTTTCCAGATAGACCGGCCCATCGAACAGCTTTTCCATGTCGAGGCGCGCTTCGGTGCTGATCTGCTTCAGCTTCGCGCCCTTCTGGCCGATGATCATCGCCTTGTGCGTATCGCGATCGACCATGATGGTCGCGAAAATGCGGCGCAAGCGCCCTTCGGTTTCGAACTTGTCGATCAGCACGGTACTCGTGTACGGCAGTTCGTCGCCGGTCCAGCGGAACACCTTTTCGCGCAGGATTTCCGCGGCGAGGAAACGCTCGCTGCGATCGGTCAGGTCGTCTTCGCCGTAGATTGGCGCGCCTTCCGGCAGGAACGGCTTGACGGTCGCCATCAGACGCTTGATGTCGTCGGGATGCTTGGCCGACAGCGGCACGATCTCGTTGAACTGGCGCAGCGCGCTGACCTGCTGCATGAACGGGAAGAGCGAGTCCTTGTCCGATACGCGGTCGAGTTTGTTCGCGATCAGCAGCGTCGGCACCGATGGCGGGATCAGGTCGAGCACTTTCTGGTCGTCGGCGCCGAAGCGGCCGGCCTCGATCACGAACAGGATCGCGTCGACCGAGGTCAGCGTGGATGTGACCGCGCGATTGAGCGAACGGTTCAGCGCGCCGCTGTGCTTGGTCTGGAAGCCCGGCGTGTCGACGAAAATGTACTGCGCGTCTTCCAGCGTGTGAATGCCGGTGATGCGATGGCGCGTGGTCTGCGCCTTGCGCGACGTGATGCTGACTTTCTGGCCGACCAGCGCGTTCATCAGCGTGGATTTGCCGACGTTGGGGCGGCCGACGATCGCGACCATGCCGCAGCGGAAACCAGTGGGAGTGGGAGCGTTCATATTCGGGCTACGGCAAGTTCAGAACGGCGCGCGGAAATGGCGCGCGCCGAGGGCAATCAATGGCCCGCATCGGCGACGCGCGTTTGCACCGCGTCGGCTACGCCGGGTTCGTGTTCGGTGGGCGCCGGGACGCCCGGCGTGATTACGCCGGCTGCACCGGGGGCGGCTTCGCGGCTGCGCTGGCGGTCTGCGTTGCGGTGCGGCGCGGCTTCGGTTCTGGCTTCGGACGGTTTGTCGGCTGCGGGTTTGTCGGCGGGTTTGTCGCTTGCGGGAGCGGACGGCTTGTCCGCAGCCGATTTGTCCGATTTCTCGGTCTTCTCGGCGCGTTCGGCTTTGTCCTGCCCGCTGTATTCGACGTGCGCGGCGCGAATCACGGCCAGCGGCGCGCCGCTGGCACTCGACCCGGCGCGTTCGGCGGCGGCCTTCTCAGCGGCCGACTCCGCCGCTGCGGCCGCGCGCGGCTCGCCACGCACGGTACCGCGTTCGTGCTTGCGCTCCGGGCTGCGCAAATCCAGCGCAGTCTGCACACCGGTGACGCCGGGCACAATCTCCGGCTCGGCGTTTTTCGCCGCTCGAGCGCCTTTCGAACGCTTGGGCTTCGCGACGACCGCGGGCGCCGCGGCCATGACTTCGTCGAGCGCCTTCTTGGCGGCCGCCTGCTCGGCCGCGCGGCGGCTCGCGCCGGAACCCGACACCTTCACGTCCAGTTTCGGCACCGTGCATTCGACTTCGAATTGCTGATTGTGCGCCGCACCATGCGTGGCGACGACCGTGTAGGTGGGCAGTGCGATCTTGTGCCCCTGCAGATACTCCTGCAGCAGCGTCTTGGCGTCCTTGCCCAGCGTGCGCGGGTCGATGTGATCGAGAATCGGCACGTAGAGGCGTTTTATGACCGTCTGGGCGGCGTCGAAGCCGCCGTCGAGGAACACTGCACCCAGCACCGCTTCAAGCGTATCCGCGAGGATCGAGGGCCGGCGGAAGCCGCCGCTGCGCAACTCGCCTTCCCCCAGCCGCAAGCCTTCCGAAATATTGAGGGCCTGAGCGATTTCGTACAGCGACTGCTGCTTCACCAGGTTGGCGCGAACGCGCGACAGATCGCCCTCGTCCAGCTTGCCGAAACGTTGGAACAAAAGCGCAGCTACCGCGCAATTCAGAACGGAGTCGCCGAGAAACTCGAGCCGTTCGTTATGCGTGGAACTGTGACTACGGTGCGTTAAAGCCTGGCGCAACAATTCCGCATTGCGAAATTCGTAGCGCAAACGGCTTTCCAACGGAGATAGGGGCATGGGCAGAGTATAACGCGGGCGCCTGACCCGGCGAAAACGCGGGTCGGCCTGCGGAAAAAGCGTGGTGAAGCGACGTTACCGCGGGTTCTTAAAGTAGCGTGACAACACGCCGCGACTGACGTGACCGAAGCGTGGTCAACTGCGCGGCGTGGTGGGCGATCGACGAGGACAAACTCAGTGGAATGAGCCGATGCGTTTGAGATCGCTGAAGTTCATCCAGATAAAAAATGCGCGGCCGACGATATTCCTATCCGGCGCAAAACCCCAGTAACGGCTATCCGCGCTGTTATCGCGGTTGTCGCCCATCATGAAGAAATTGCCCGGCGGCACCTTGCAGATCACGCCGCGTGCGTTGTACGTGCAGTTGTCCCGATACGGAAAATCTTCAGCGCCGACGATGAACGGCGGCACGGCGGGATTGTTAAGAATCGCGTTCTTGCGGCCGTCGATATCTTCTTCGAACTGCTTCGCGTAACCGAGGCGTTCTTCGTCGAGGTAGTCGGGCAGCGGCGTTTCCGGCACCGGCTTGCCGTTGATCGTGAGCTTCTTGTCCTGATACTCGATCACGTCGCCCGGCACGCCGATCACGCGCTTGATGTAGTCGACCGATTCGTCTTTCGGGTAACGGAACACCACCACGTCGCCACGCGCGGGCGCGCGGCCTTCGGTGATCTTCGTATTGGTAATCGGCAAACGGATGCCGTATTCGAATTTATTGACGAGGATGAAGTCGCCTACCAGCAGCGTGGGCACCATCGACCCAGAAGGAATCTTGAACGGCTCGACGACAAACGAGCGCACCACGAACACCACCAGAATCACCGGAAAAAAGCTCGCCGAATACTCGAGCCACCACGGTTGACGCAGCTTGTCGTCACGCAGACGCGCGCGCGTTTGCGCCGCGTTTTCGTCGGCGAAACGCTCGCCGATGCGCTCCTGCTGACGGTCGAATTCGGCAACCGCAGCTTCCGCCGCGCGGCGCCGTTTCGGCAGGAAAACCAGTTTGTCCGCGACCCATGCGACGCCCGTCAATATGACGAGCACAAAAAGAATCAGCGCAAAATTCATAACGTTCCGTTATTCAACTTATTTGTCTTCGACACGCAGAATCGCGAGGAAAGCCTCTTGCGGAATCTCGACCGAGCCCACCTGCTTCATTCGCTTCTTGCCTGCCTTTTGCTTTTCCAGCAATTTCTTCTTACGCGAAATGTCACCGCCGTAGCATTTTGCCAGCACGTTCTTACGCAACGCTTTAATGTTCTCGCGCGCAATAATGTTCGAGCCGATGGTCGCTTGAATCGCCACGTCGTACATCTGGCGCGGAATCAGTTCGCGCATTTTTGCCGCCACTTCGCGGCCGCGATACTGGCTTTGCGAACGGTGCACGATGACCGACAACGCATCGACCTTGTCGCCGTTGATCAGCATGTCGACCTTCACGACGTCCGACGCGCGATATTCCTTGAACTCGTAATCCATCGACGCATAGCCGCGCGAGATCGACTTCAGACGATCGAAGAAGTCGAGCACCACTTCGCCCATCGGAATTTCATACGTGAGCTGCACCTGGCGGCCGTGATACTGCATGTTGATCTGCGTGCCGCGCTTTTGTGTACACAGCGTGATCACCGAGCCGACGTAGTCTTGCGGCATGTACAGATTCACGGTGACGATCGGCTCGCGCACTTCTTCGATCTTCGACGGCTCCGGCATCTTGGCCGGATTCTCGACCATGATGGTCGTGCCGTCGCGCTGCAGGACTTCGTAGACCACGGTCGGCGCCGTGGTGATCAGGTCCATGTCGAACTCGCGTTCGAGACGTTCCTGCACGATCTCCATATGCAGCAGACCGAGGAAGCCGCAACGGAAGCCGAAACCGAGCGCCTGCGACACTTCCGGCTCGTATTGCAGCGACGCGTCGTTCAGCTTGAGCTTTTCGAGCGAATCGCGCAGCGCGTCGTACTGGTTTGCTTCGACCGGGTAGAGACCGGCGAATACCTGCGGCTTCACCTCCTTGAAGCCGGGCAGCGGTTCCGCGGCCGGACGGTTCACCTGCGTGACGGTGTCGCCCACCTTCGCGGCCGCCAGCTCCTTGATGCCGGCGATGATGAAGCCCACCTGCCCCGCCGACAACGACTCGAGATTCTTCGACTTCGGCGTGAACACGCCGATGTGCTCGACCGGATACTGCGCGCCGGTCGCCATCATGCGGATCTTGTCCTTGGGACGCAGCGTGCCGTTGACGATGCGCACCAGCATCACGACGCCGACGTAGTTGTCGAACCACGAGTCGATGATCAGCGCCTGCAGTGGCGCTTCCGGATCGCCCTTCGGCGGCGGCACTTTCGCGACCAGCGCTTCGAGCACGTCTTCAACGCCCAAGCCGGTCTTCGCGCTGCAACGTGTTGCATCGGTTGCGTCGATGCCGATCACGTCTTCGATTTCGGAGATCGCGTTCTCGGGATTCGCCGCCGGCAGGTCGATCTTGTTGAGCACCGGAATCACGTCGACGCCGAGTTCGATCGCCGTGTAGCAATTGGCGACGGTCTGCGCCTCCACGCCCTGGCTCGCGTCGACGACCAGCAACGCGCCTTCGCAGGCGGACAGCGAGCGGCTGACTTCATACGAGAAGTCGACGTGCCCCGGCGTATCGATCATGTTCAGGTTGTAGACCTGCCCGTCGCGGGCGCGATACGTCAGAGCGGCGGTTTGAGCCTTGATGGTGATGCCGCGCTCGCGCTCGAGATCCATGGAGTCGAGCACCTGGGCTTCCATCTCGCGATCGGACAAGCCGCCGCAGATCTGGATGATGCGATCGGCGAGCGTCGACTTGCCATGGTCGATGTGCGCAATGATCGAGAAGTTACGAATATGATCCATTCAGTGCCGATCAAGCAAAAAAGGCGCGCTCGGACAATAGCGGAGCACGCCTTGTAAGTAGGTGAAAAACCTATCTATTTTAGCCGAAAAGGCTACCGCCCGGCGCATCTTGCGAAGGCCGGGAGAAAAGACGGCTTTGGAGAAGCGTGAAACCCGGTGTGGACAGCGGCCGTTCGGCGCGCTGCTCGAAGTCCCGGTCAATCTCGGGAGGCCGCCTCGACACGTGCGGCTAACGCGGCACGGACCCGCGCTACGTCGAGGTGATAGTGGCACAACTCGACGCCGTCACAGACCAGCACCGGCACCAGTTCGTTGTACCGGGCTTCCACCAGCGGGTCGGCGTCGACGTCGATCACGTCGACTTGCGCGCCGAATTCCGCCAGCAACGGCTCGAGGGCGGCGCGCATGTCTTCACAGAGGTGGCACCACGCGCGCCCATAGAGCGTGAGCGGCGCCGCCTTCGTCATTTCTGGACGCTGCGCGGGCGGATCGGCACGAACTGCGTATTCTCGCCGCGACGAACCAGCAGCGCGACCATCTTCGTCGAATCGAGGTGCGAGGTCAGATCGTCGAACTGCTTCGCGCTCGCGACGTCCGTATCGCCCACGCGCAGAATGATGTCGCCCTTCTGCAGTCCGACACGCGCCGCCGGACCGTCCGCCGCGTCGACCTGCACGCCGTTGTGAAGCTTCAACGCCTTCAGCTGATCGGCGGGGAGATCGCTGACGGCGAGGCCCAGCACATTCGTCGCGCGCTGCTTCGGCGGCTGCGGCTTCTTCTGATCCGCCTTGGTCGTCTTGTCCGGCTGCATTTCGGCGATCGTGACTGGCAGCTCGTGCGTTTGCCCCTTGCGCCAGATCGTGATCGTCGACTTGGTGCCCGGCTTCGTGTCGCCGACCATGCGCGGCAAGTCCGTTGCCGTGTCGACCGAGTGGCCGTTGAATTTCAGGATGATGTCGCCCGGCTGCACGCCGGCCTTGTCCGCCGGACCGCCCGGTTCGACGCTGCTGACCAGCGCGCCCTGCGCCTTCGGCAGACCGAGCGAGTCGGCGACGTCTTTGGTGACTTCGCCGATCGCCACCGCGATCCGGCCGCGCACCACCTTGCCGGAACTCTTCAACTGATCGGCCACGCGCATCGCCTCGTCGATCGGGATCGCGAACGAGATGCCCATGAAACCGCCCGTGCGGCTGTAGATTTGCGAGTTGATGCCGATCACCTCGCCTTGCATGTTGATCAGCGGACCGCCCGAGTTGCCCGGATTGACGGCCACGTCGGTCTGGATGAACGGCAGATAGTCACCGGTATCGCGCCCCTTCGCGCTGACAATGCCGGCCGTCACCGTATTCTCGAGACCGAACGGCGAGCCGATCGCGACCACCCATTCGCCCACGCGCACCTTGTTCGAATCGCCGATCGTAATGGTCGGCAGATTGGCGGCGCTGATCTTCACCACCGCGACGTCGGTCCGGTCGTCCACGCCAACCAGCTTCGCCTTGAATTCGCGCTTGTCGGTCAACGTGACGTAGATCGTGTCAGCGTCGTCGATGACGTGCGCGTTGGTCATCACGTAACCGTCTGCCGAGATGATGAAGCCTGAGCCTACACCGCTGTTCTGTTCCGGATCGTTGCCATCCGGCGCGTCCTGGCTGCCACCGCTGCCGCCGCCGTTGTCGCCACCACGCGGCGAACCCGGTGATTGCGGCGACTGCGGCAATGGAATGCCGAAGAAGCGGCGGAAAAACTCCGACATGTCGCCGTCGTCCATACCCGGTGGCAGGCCGCCGCGGGGACCGCTGTTCGACACGCGCGTAGTGGTGCGAATGTTGACGACCGCCGGTCCGACCTTGTCGACCAGATCAGTGAAGTCGGGCAGATTGGCGGCGGGGGCCGCCGACGCCGTGTGCGGCGCGAGCGGCAAACACGCCGCTACCAGCGCGGCCGCGAGGAATTTACGAACCGAGAGAGTCGTCATATCGTAGCAAGCCGAGGGATTCAGGATTCGGAGGGTTACTTCGGAGCCTTGTATTCTATGGCAGCGGCGAATTGCTGCAATGTGGTCTGGGGCACTTCACCAAGCAGGGTAATCCAGAAGTCGCCCCGCCGCTTGACGAGCACGTGCGTGGCGCCGCTGCTGCCCGAGCCCTCCTTGCGCGTGTTGTTCTCGACCGGCTCGACAAAAACCGAAATGGCCGCGAGGCCGTCGGAGAACACCGCCTGATCCACCGGAATGGTCGGTTGGCCCGCTTCGCGCGCGGCCATCGGCCGGCGCAATTGCCGAATCATGTGAAAGCCCGGCACCGTCGGCGCGATCTGCCAGCCTTGCGCGGTCATGTCGACCGGCTCGACCGGCGGACGCACGACAGTCCACCCTGCCGTATTACGAATGCCGTTGACGATGCCAGCCTTGTCGACCGGCACGCCGATCCGGATCTGCGAAAACGACAACTGTTCGAGCACCTGGCCGCTCGGATCGAGTGTCTGCGCGCGCAGCAGCAGGCCGGTCTTCTTGTCGGCCCAAAGCTTATAGGCAAACCGGTAGGCGTCTTTCGGATCGAGCTCGATCACCTGGCTGTCGACACCCGCGACGCGGTCGTCGCCGAGCAGTTTGGGTTCGTAAACGGACAGAACCTGCTCGCCGCTCACGGCGAGCAGGGCCGGGAACGCGTCTTTATTCTGACGCTTCTCGAGCACCAGCAGACGCCGCTCCGGCACGAACGTGTAGAGGTCGTCGTTATGACGCAGCATTTTGCGCGGCTTGCCGTCGAGGCTTTCGAGCTGTTCGAATTCGCCGTCCGTACGGGTCGAGTAATGCGCGATCCGGGACGTCTGAACGAAGTTGCCGCGCTGATAGACGAACGCGCCCTCGTAGTTCTGCTGCTGGGCAGCCTGATGGATGCGATCGAGCAGATCCGCAGCCGTCCGACGGGCGACGAGCGGATCAGCGGTTTGAGCAAAGACCCGCGGTGTAGCGGACAACAATACGGCCGCGCAGAACAGAAATGCCGGCAGCCGCCCCCAGATAGTCGTTTTATTCAACCGCAGAGTCTGCATCAAACTATTGGCCCTGCGTAGAGACGGAGGCAGCGCGAATCACCGGCATCGAGCCCGCCATGACCGGTTGTTGCGCGAATTGCTGGTGAGCTTCCAGATATTGGTCGAGACTCGCGTCGCGGATGATGTTCGCGTCCTGCGCGATAGGCTGGGCCGTTGCCAGCGGCACCGACGCCATTGCGATGCGCTGCACCGTATCGCTACGCGTCTGAAGCGACGCGATCTGCGCGCCCGGTACGCCTTGCAGTTGCGGCACGACGATCCACGTCAACGTAGCAGCAGCGGCTGCGACGGCAAAAGCCGGCACCACGCGGCGGCGCAACGCGAGCAAGCGCCGCGCAACCGGCATGGCGGCGGGCGCGAGCATGTGCGGCTCGCTTTCCAGGCGCGCGGCGAAACCGCTCATGAACGCGCTGCTCGTTGCTGCGCTGATTGCCAGGTCGTCGGAACGCAACGCGTCGCCGATCAGGTGATAGCGCGACCACGCGGCACGATCGTCACCGTCGAGCCCAGAAATAAACTTGTCCAGATTCAGATGCTCTTCGCCGAACAGCTCACTGTCGACAAAAGCGGACAGACGCTCGCCACGCGAACCGTCTTGCGATTGCATCGAGACCGACCCCATGATGCTCCCCATCTTACGAATACCCCATAGTGACACCACTAATCCAGATATTGCACCCGCGCCCCGTGGGCCGGCTGGGTATTCACCAGCGCTTGCCTTCAGGTGTGTCAAGCAACGGACGCAATTTTGCCGCAATGGCTTCGCGAGCGCGGAAAATTCGTGATCTGACTGTGCCGATTGGGCAACCCATCATCTCAGCGATTTCCTCGTAACTCAAACCTTCAATTTCACGAAGAGTAATGGCGGTGCGCAACTCTTCCGGTAAAACCGCCATCGCAGCATTGACCGTCTCGGCGATCTGCTTGCTCATCAACATCGACTCAGGCGTGTTGATATCCCTTAGTTGGTCGGCATCGGAGAAAGTTTCAGCTTCTTCAGCATCTGCTTCGGTCGAGGTCGGCGCGCGCCGGCCTTGGGTGGCAAGGTAGTTCTTTGCGGTATTGACCGCAATTCGGTACAACCATGTATAAAATGCCGATTCCCCGCGAAACTGAGGCAGCGCACGGTAGGCCTTGATGAAGGCGTCCTGCGCGACGTCTTCCACCTCGGCGGGGTCGCGCACGAGGCGCGAGATCAGCCGGAGAATCTTGCGGTGGTACTTGGAGACCAGAAGCTCGAACGCGGCCTTGTCGCCCTTCTGGACGCGTTCGACCAGCACCTGATCAATTTCTTTTTCGCTCACCTGATAAATCCGTTAACTATAGGGCGCATGGCGGGGCACCATTGTAGCGTCCCCAACATTGGGGCACGTTACGCCGGTAACAGCGGTTACAGTCGTTACAGTCAGGCGCCAGCGGCGCGTCGGCCCAGCACCGAAAGTTGCCGGAAAACGGGCGCGGGAAGCGCGTCGGCGGTAATCAGCAAGGTGCTTGCGCCCCCCGCTTCCGGCTGGACCGCGAGGATCAGCAAGCGGCCGCTCCATTGCGAACAGCCGGCGATACGTCCCTGCATCAGCAGGTTGCCGCCCTGTCCCCACACCGACAGCTCGTCTTGCCCGATTTTCAGCGCGGCCGGCTGCGCACGCTCGTGCCGCCTCGCGCCAAGCATCAGCGACGCAGCCACGGCAAGCGTCAACGGGAGCGCCTGCCACGCGCCAAGGTGCGACGCGAAACAGGCATAAGCGGTTGACGTTGCCGTCAGCAAGAAGATCCGCACCGCGGCACGCATGGCGAAAGAGCGACGCAGCGCGATTCGCTGCGTCGCTCTTTCGGACGTTTCCGGCTGAAGGTGGAACGCCGGCAAAGCCGGCGCCGTCGACTGGCGCGTCACCCGCAGTCAGGCGATCAGGCGCGCTTGAAGACCAGCGTGCCGTTCGTGCCGCCGAACCCGAACGAGTTCTTCAGCGCGACGTCGATCTTCATCTCCCGCGCGGTGTTCGCGCAGTAATCGAGATCGCAGGCCGGATCCTGATTGAAGATGTTGATAGTCGGCGGCGACACCTGATGATGCACGGCCAGCACGGTGAACACCGACTCCAGACCGCCCGCGCCGCCCAACAGGTGACCCGTCATCGACTTGGTCGAGTTCACGACCATGTCTTTCGCGTGATCGCCGAAAGCGCGCTTGATGCCGGTCGTTTCCGCCAGGTCGCCAAGCGGCGTGGACGTGCCGTGCGCGTTCAGATAATTCACCTGATCGGAATTGATGCCCGCGTTCTTCATCGCGGCCAGCATGCAGCGGCGGGCGCCGTCGCCGTCTTCCAGCGGAGCGGTCATGTGATAGGCGTCGCCGCTCATCCCATAGCCGCCGACTTCGGCGTAAATCTTCGCGCCGCGCGCCTTCGCATGTTCGTACTCTTCGAGCACCATCACGCCGGCGCCCTCGCCCAGCACGAAACCGTCGCGATCAATGTCCCACGGACGGCTCGCGGTAGCCGGATCGTCATTGCGTTGCGACAGCGCGCGCGCCGCGGCAAATCCGCCGATACCGAGCGGCGACACGGTGGATTCCGCCCCGCCCGCGATCATCACGTCGGCGTCGCCGTATTCGATCAGGCGCGAAGCCTCGCCGATGCAATGCAGACCGGTGGTACAGGCCGTGACGATAGCGAGATTCGGACCCTTGATGCCGAACTTGATCGACAGATGGCCGGAGATCATGTTGATGATCGACGCCGGCACGAAGAACGGCGAAATACGGCGCGGGCCACGATTGAGCAACTCGGTTTGCGTCACTTCGATCATCGGCAAACCGCCGATGCCCGAACCGACCACGACGCCGATGCGCTCCGAATTCTCGTCGGTGACTTCGAGACCGCTGTCCTGCATCGCCTGGATGCCTGCGGCCACGCCGTAGTGGATGAACGTATCCATGTGGCGCGCTTCCTTACCGGGGATGTAGTCCTCGATATTGAAGCCCTTCACCTCGCCGGCGAAGCGAGTCGAGAAGTTCGTCGCATCGAACTTCGTGATATTGGCAATGCCCGACTTGCCGGCGACCAGATTGGCCCAGCCGTCGGCAACATTATTGCCAACAGGCGAAATCAGCCCCAGGCCTGTAACAACAACACGACGGCGGCTCACGGTAACCCCTTTTTCATAGATGACAAAAGCAAAAGCCACAGCGGCCACAGAAATCTGCCCTGTGTGCCCTGTGGCTGTTAAGTCGGCAATCGCGCGAAAAGTTGCGCTGTCAACATCGCTTGCTCCTGCACGGCAAAAAGCGCCAACCCTGCTGGCGTCGGCAACCGACACGACAGGGCGTCATACGCCGCCAACGCAGAAACGCAGGCGCGAATGACCTTAGGCCTTGACGTTCGCGCGAGCGTAGTCGATCGCTTGCTGAACGGTGGTGATCTTCTCGGCTTCTTCATCCGGAATTTCCATACCGAATTCGTCTTCGAGGGCCATCACGAGCTCGACGGTGTCGAGCGAGTCGGCGCCGAGGTCGTTCACGAACGAAGCTTCGTTCTTGATTTCAGCTTCTGCAACGCCCAGTTGTTCTGCGACGATCTTCTTGACGCGCTGTTCGATATTGTCCATTACCCCTCCAAGGGAAAAGAAGTTCAAAAATACAGGTGCGCGCATTTTATCAGGTTTGACCCGGCAAAAAAGCAGCGCATCGGGTTCCTGTCAAGGCATGCGCCTTACGCTTTTGCAAACACGTCAAGGCGCGGATAGTAACCGAATTTGGTGACTACATGTACATTCCGCCGTTCACGTGCAAGGTCGTGCCGGTGATATAACCCGCTTGCGGCGACGCGAGGAACGCGACGGCATGCGCGATATCTTCCGGACTGCCGAGGCGGCCCAGCGGAATCTGCGTTTTCAGCGCGGTCTGCTGCTCTGCCGGCAAGCCCTTGGTCATGTCGGTATCGATGAAGCCCGGCGCGACGCAATTCACGGTAATGCCACGGCTGCCGATCTCGCGTGCGAGCGCGCGCGTCATACCCGCGACGCCCGCTTTGGCCGCTGCGTAGTTGGCCTGGCCGGGATTGCCCGACGAACCGACCACCGACGTGATGTTGATGATGCGGCCGCCGCGCGCCTTCATCATCGGACGCAGAACCGCGCGCGACAGACGGAACACCGACCTGAGATTGGTGTCGATCACCGCATCCCATTCGTCGTCCTTCATGCGCATGGCGAGCTGGTCCTGCGTGATGCCGGCGTTGTTCACCAGCACGTGCAGCGCGCCGAATTCCTTCACGGTGCCATCGATCAGCGCGTCTGCCGCAGCCGCGTCGTTCACGTTGAGCACCGCGCCCCGGCCGTTTACGCCGGCTGCGTTAAACGCTTCGGTGATCGCCGTCGCGCCGCTTTCGCTGGTCGCGGTACCGATCACCGTCGCGCCCTGACGCGCCAGTTCCATCGCGATCGCACGGCCGATGCCGCGCGAAGCGCCCGTCACGATTGCGATCTGCTTGTCGAGAGTCTTTTCCATCTGTCAGTCCGAATGCCCTTCGGAGGGCTGATTGATTCCTGATGCCGTTGCGTGAGGCGACCGTTCAGCGCCGGCCTTCCGGCGCCGGCAGTACGACGAGGCGTCAGCCTGCCGTCACGAGCTTCAGCGTTTCTTCGAGCGACGCCGGATCGAGTACCGACGCGCCGACCAGGTTGCCATCGATGCGCTTGGTCAAACCCGCAAGGACCTTGCCCGGACCGCACTCGATCACGTGCGTGACGCCTTGCGCGGCCATCGCCTGGACGCTTTCGACCCAGCGCACAGCGCCGGCCGCCTGGCGCACCAGCGCGTCCTTGATCGCGGCCGGCTCGTTGACCACGGCGACGTCGACATTGTTGATGACCGGAATCGCCGGCACCTGCACATCGACGCTCGCCAGATACTCGCGCAGCTGATCCGACGCAGGTTTGAGCAGCGACGAATGGAACGGCGCCGACACCGGCAGCGGCAATGCGCGCTTGGCGCCCTTTGCCTTGGCGACCTCGCAAGCCTTTTCGACCGCGGCCTTGTGCCCGGCGATCACGACTTGCGCTGGCGCATTGAAATTCACCGCTTCGACGACTCCCGCCACCGAGGCTTCCGCGCAGACCGCGCGCACCGTGTCGTCGTCGAGGCCGAGAATCGCGGCCATGCCGCCTTCACCGACCGGCACCGCCGTCTGCATCGCTTGCGCGCGAAAACGCACGAGCGGCACGGCATCGCGAAACGCGAGCGCGCCGGCCGCGACCAGCGCGGTGTACTCGCCGAGGCTATGGCCTGCGACGAGCGCCGGCTTCGGTCCGCCTGCCTCCTGCCACGCGCGATAGATCGCATAGGCCGCGGTCAGCATGACCGGCTGGGTATTGGTGGTGAGGTTCAGATCTTCGACCGGGCCTTCGGCGATCAGCTTGCCGAGGTCCTGATTGAGCGCGTCGGACGCTTCCTGAACCGTCTCGCGCACGATCGCGTGATCGGCGAATGCGTTGAGCATGCCGACCGACTGCGAACCCTGCCCAGGAAAAACGAACGCAAATTTCATATCGTCCCCAAATTCGATTTAGTCAGATGTGGGCGGCGCGCGGCGTCGACAGGACGCCAGCGCGCGGGCGCTGCCGGGCAGCGCCTCTCGATGCGTCGCCGCCATCAGTAGCGGATAACCGACGCGCCCCAGGTGAAGCCGCCGCCGACGCCTTCGATCAGCACGTTCTGGCCGCGCTTGATGCGGCCGTCGCGCACCGCGACGTCGAATGCGAGCGGAATGGACGCAGCCGACGTATTGCCGTGCTCGCCCACCGTGACGACCATGCGTTCCTGCGGCAAGCCGAGCTTGCGGCATGTGCTTTGCATGATGCGGATGTTGGCTTGATGCGGAATCAGCCAGTCGATCTGCTCCGCTTTCAGATTGGCCTTTTCGAGCGCCTCGATCGCGACTTTTTCGAGCACGTTGACGGCGAGCTTGAACACCGCCTGCCCGTCCATATGCAGGAACGCGCTACCGGCCACCACGCCGCCGTTCACGTTGCCCGGCGTGCAGAGGATGTTCGAATGGCTGCCGTCCGCGTGCAATGCGCTTGCGAGCACGCCCGGTTGTTCGGACGCCTGCAGGATCACCGCGCCGGCGCCGTCGCCGAACAGCACGCAGGTGGTGCGGTCGTTGAAGTCGAGAATGCGCGAGAAGGTTTCCGCGCCGATCACGAGCGCCGTGCGATGCTGGCCGCTGCGAATGAAGCTGTCCGCCGTCGCCACTGCATACGCAAAGCCGGAACAGACGGCTTGCACGTCGAACGCAGCGCCGTGGTTCTTGATGCCGAGCTTGTTCTGCAACAGGCACGCCGTGCTCGGAAACACGAAGTCCGGCGTGGAGGTCGCGACGATGATCAGATCGATGGACTGCGGGTCGATATCCGCCGCTTCGATCGCGCGTTGCGCCGCGATCAATGACAGGTCGCTGGTCGTGACATCCGGCTCGGCGAAGTGGCGCGCGTGAATGCCCGTGCGCGCCACGATCCATTCGTCGCTCGTCTCGACGCCTTGCCTGGCGAGACGTTCAGCCAGATCCTGATTGGTGACGCGGTTGGGCGGCAGATAGCTGCCGGTACCCAGCACGCGGGAATAAATTGTGGATTGAGCCATTATGCCTTCGAGGATTGCGCAGCGTAGGGCTCGGCCGGCTGGCCTGCGATCGGGCTTGCGTGACCCGCACCGCTTGCGTCGCGCGCCGCCTGTTCGAGAGAACCCGCGTTCTCTTCCATTGCTCGCGCAAGGCGCTCCAGCACGCCGTTTTTGACGGCATCATACCCGCGTTTGATAGCCCACTCAAACGCGTAGGCGTCCGCGGAACCGTGGCTTTTGATCACCAGTCCGCGCAGACCGAGCAGCGCGGCACCGTTGTACTGCCGATGATCGACGCGCTTCTTGAAACGCATCAATACCGGCAATGCGAGCACCGCCATCACCTTCGTGAGCCATGAACGGCCGAACTCTTCCTTGATGATGTTGGACAGCATCTGCGCAAGACCTTCCGACGTCTTCAGCGCGACGTTGCCGACGAAACCGTCGCAGACGATCACGTCGACCGTGCCCTTGAAAATATCGTTACCTTCGACGTTGCCGTGAAAGTTAAGTGTACTCGCGCGCAGCAGTTCACCGGCGCGTTTGATGGTGTCATTGCCCTTGATGACTTCTTCGCCGATGTTGAGCAGCCCGATGGTGGGCCGCTCGCGGCCTTCGAGCGCGGACACGAGCGCGTGCCCCATCTCCGCGAACTGCAGCAGATGCTGCGGCTCGCAGTCGACGTTGGCGCCCAGGTCGAGCATCATCGTGTAGCCATTGGGATTGGGCAGCGCCGACGCGATGGCCGGGCGTTCGATGCCCGACAGCGTCTTCAGCACATAGCGCGACACCGCCATCAGTGCGCCGGTGTTGCCAGCGGAAATGCAGGCTTGCGCCTCGCCTTCCTTGACGCGGTTCAACGCCACGCGCATCGACGAATCTTTTTTCTTGCGCAGCGCAACCTCGACCGGATCGTCCATCGCGACGATCTCGGAAGCGGGCACAACGGTCAGCGCCGGCAGGTCTTGAGCCTTCAACTTCTTCAGCTGCGCACGAATCGCACTTTCAATGCCGACGAGAAGCAGCTGCGCGTCGGGATGCGAACGAGCGAAGTTGACGGCAGCGGGAACGGTCACGGACGGGCCGTGGTCGCCTCCCATGCAATCTATCGTGAGCTTTACTGTCATGGAGTGCGACGAATTTCAGGCGCTCTGCATGGGATCGCAGTAAGCGCCAAAGCTCCAACTGCGATCGACACAAAAAAGCGGCAAGTGAATGCCGCCTTTTTGCCGAGCCGGGAAAATGTCAAGCGAGCCGATCGCCACGCGAAACGCCAAAGGGCGCAACGCAGTGAAACGATTAGTCGTTCTTCGTCTTGACGACTTTCTTGCCGCGATAGTAGCCGTTCGGGCTAACGTGGTGACGCAGATGCACTTCGCCCGTGCTCGGCTCGACGGCCAGCGGCGCTGCCGTCAGGAAATCGTGCGAACGGTGCATGCCGCGCTTCGACGGCGACTTCTTATTTTGTTGAACTGCCATGACTTACTCCTAAAAATTTTCCGAATTCTAACACAGCCCGACCCGGTCTCCGCCATCGGCCAAACGGCCAATGCGCCCGCATCGCGCTCCCATGCAACTGTTCAGTGCTTCTTGTCGCCCCGCTCACCGCGCTTGAGACTTTCGAGCGCCGCGAACGGGTTGGGCCGCTCCGGCTCATCGCCTTCGCCAGCCTCGTCCGCTGCGGCTTCGTCGCCCTCGCCTTCGGCACCGGCCACACCAGAGACGAGGCTCTCGTGCACTTCGGGACAAACCTCGTGCTTGGGCACGAGCGGCAAGGAAAGCAGCAACTCTTCTTCGATCAAGTCGATGAGATCGAACTGGCGCGAGCCCACGATCACTTCGACTTCATCCTCGTCGAGCGGAAACTCTTCGGCTTCCGCCTCAGTGCTGACGATCCGGTAAGTTGCATCGACGTTGAACGCCTGCGAATACGGCGTCATGCACCGCTGACATTCGAGCCACGCGGCGCCGTGAACCGCCATCCTCAAATAAGGCTGGGGACCCTCGGTGCCGTCATCCTGCAATTCCGGTTGCGTCGCCCCTTCGGCTTGCCAGGTGAACGCGGTATCGCGGTCTGGCGCTTCTGCCGGGACTTCGTTTAACATGCGCGGCAGTTGCGAGACGCGCACGACACCCGCGGCCTGGCGCCCACTCCGCGCAAATTCGAACAGATCGAGCTCATGCGGGTCGGGCAGACCTGCAGGGTTGCCAAGATGTTGAGTCATTGTGCGCTCCTGCGTCGGCAAGAATTTCGCCGGGGTAAACCGCCAGGTTAATCGGTGTGCAAGACAGTCCGCGAAGCCCTCAGCGGCGTGCTCAATCAAACACACCAAGACCCGCCTAGCACAAGCATACCGATGAAAAGCCCGAAATCATATCCGTTTTGTCTTTTCGAGTCAAACACTTAAGTCCGTACGCGCGCGAGCTCCGCGCAGCCCCGTACGCCCCGCCTCCCTAGCCGTTGGTTGATCATGCCAGATTCCCCCAAACGCCCGCCCCGCCTCATTCTGGCGTCGAGTTCGCCGTATCGGCGCGAGTTGCTCGAACGGCTGCGCGTGCCGTTCGACGTCGTCGCGCCAGCGATTGACGAGACGCCGCTCGCCGGCGAAACGCCCGAAGCGACCGCTTTGCGGCTTGCAGAAGCCAAAGCGCGGGCGGTCGCAAGCTCACTTGCCGCCGCCGACGCCGCACTGGTGATCGGCTCCGACCAGGTGGCCACATACGACGGCCTGCAGGTCGGCAAACCGGGCTCGCACGAAAATGCGCTGGCCCAATTGCAGGCGATGCGTGGCCGCGAAGTGCTGTTCCATAGTGCGCTGTGTCTGTTCGACAGCGGCTCGGGCGTGGCGCAAACCGTCGACGTGGTGACCCGCGTGCAGTTTCGCCACCTGCCCGACGCCGCGCTCGAGGCCTATCTGCGAGCCGAAACGCCGTACGACGTCGCGGGCAGCGCCAAATCCGAAGGTCTCGGCATCGCGCTGCTCGAAGCCATCCATTCCGACGATCCCACCGCCCTTGTCGGCCTGCCGTTGATCGCACTGTCGCGCATGTTGCTGGCAGCCGGTTATCCACTTCTGGGGGCATCATGAGCGGTACGCTCTATCTGATTCCGAACACGCTCGGCGAAGGCGACGCCGCCGCGCTCGACGCCGTCCTGCCCGCCCCGGTGCGGGCGCGCGCGGCATCGCTGCACTACTACATCGGCGAAAACGCCAAAACCACGCGCGCATTCCTGAAGAAAGTCGGCACCGAGCGGCCGATCCAGGAAATCGAGATCCGGGAACTGAACGTCAACACGCCAGCGGGCGAAATCGACACGCTGCTCGCGCCGCTACTTGCCGGCACCGACGCTGGACTTGTTTCCGAGGCGGGCTGTCCAGCGGTCGCGGACCCCGGCGCGTTGCTGGTGCGCCGCGCGCACGAGCGCGGCGTGAAGGTCGTGCCGTTCGTCGGGCCGAGTTCGATTCTGCTGGCCTTGATGGCTTCAGGGCTCAACGGGCAGAGCTTCGCGTTTCACGGCTACCTGCCGGTGGACGCCGCCGAACGCGCCAAGCGTCTGCGCGACCTGGAACAGCAGTCGCGCAAAGGCAAGCAAACGCAGATTTTTATCGAAACGCCTTACCGGAACCGTCCACTGCTGGATACCTTGCTGGCGACGTGCGCCCCGTCCACGCTCGTGTGCGTAGCAGTCGACCTGACGCTGGAGACCGAAACCATCGCCAGCCACAGCGTGGCCGACTGGAAGAGGAAGCCAGCCATCGACCTGCACAAGCGGCCCGCTATTTTCCTCATGCTGGCGGTTTGACGGCAGGCCCGCTCAATAGAGAGGCTTCACGAAAAAAGCCCCGCGCAATCCATGACGATTACGCGGGGCTTCTCACTTGCCACACAGAGTTCGATCAACGCAGCTTGTATTTCCCGCCCAGCGCCATCGCGTGAACGGCGCCGCTGCCCACTGCCGCGCCGAATTTGCGCGCAACACGATCCGTAATGCTCTCTTTCACCGTGTAATCGACGATATCTGGCGCCTTGAACAGCTCACGGGCGACATAATCCGAGTCGCCGAAGCCGTCGGCAAGGCCCAGCTCGACGCTCTTCTGACCCGTCCAGAACAGTCCGGAGAACATATCTGGAGTTTCATGCAGCCGCTTGCCGCGGCCCTGACGCACTGCGTCGATGAACTGGGCGTGGATCTGATCCAGCATGTCCTGTGCATGTTCGTCCATCTTCGGCGTTTCCGGCGAGAACGGGTCGAAAAAACCCTTGTTCTCACCGGATGTATGCAGCCGGCGCTGAATCCCCAGTTTGTCCATCAGGCCCGTAAAACCGAAGCTATCCATCAGCACGCCGATCGAACCGACGATGCTCGCTTTGTCCACGTAGATCTTGTCCGCCGCTGCGGCCGCGTAGTAGCCGCCCGACGCGCACATGTCGCCGACTACGGCATACAGGGGAATTGACGGGTATTTGGTCCGCAAGCGCCGGATTTCGTTGTAAATGATGCCCGCCTGCACGGGACTGCCCCCCGGGCTGTTGCAGCGCAGGATCACGCCGGCAGTGCCGGAGTCGTCGAATGCACTATCCAATGCAGCATTGACATCTTCCGCGTTCGCATTCGTATCGTCAGAGATTTCGCCGTCAAGTGTCACCATCGCCGTGTGACGGCCTGTGACGGCAACCCGGTCGCCGGAGAAAGTGATGGCGCCCCATACAAGCAGCAGCAGCACGAGCAGAAAGAGAAAACGGAAGAAAATTTTCCAGCGCCGCGCCGTGCGCTGTTCGGCGATCGCCGCCATCGCGATGCGTTCGAGCGCCGCCCGCTCCCAACCGGGTTCATCGGCGGACGTGCGGGCGCGGCCGGTCAGGGAGGGGTCCTTCGGCTCGGGAGTCAAATTGTCGGACATGCGGGCTGTGGAAAGATGAAGGAGAAGTCAGGGCGTGGCCGGATGCAGTTCGCCGTCAGGCAGCCAGAACACGGCGCGGCCCTCCGGCGTGTCCCGTTCCTCAACCTGGACAGGACGCAATCTGCCGCCGCGGCACGGACCACCGACACATTTGCCGGTATCAGGCGCGTAAATCGCGCCATGTGTAGCGCACATCAAGTATAAACCGGACGATTCGAAGAACTGTCCTTCGGCCCAGTCGAGCTCCATCGGCACATGCGCGCATCGGTTCAGATAGCCATAGGCACGGCCTTCGTAGCGGACGAAAAACACCACCACATCGCCGCCGCCCAGCCGCGCGGCGCGGCGTACGCCCGCGCCGCCGTCCACCAGGTCGTCCGCCGCGCAAATGCGCACGGCTTGTGCCGCCGTCGCCGCCAGGCTCGCGCTCATGCGTTCTCTCGCAGCCAGCCAGACAGTGCGCTCACGCTGGAAGCGACGAATTTCGGCGACAGCGCGCTCAGCGCGCCGGCCGGGTGCGCGCCATAAGTCACGCCGATCCCCGCGACACCCGCGTTGATCGCCATCTGCAGATCGTGCGTGGTGTCGCCGACCATCACCGTGCGCACCGGATCCTGCCCCAGTTCGCGCGTCAGCTCGTGCAGCATCGCCGGATGCGGCTTCGAGAACGTCTCGTCGGCGCAGCGCGTGCCGTCGAACAGGCTGGTCAGCCGCGACTGGTCGAGCGCGCGGTTCAACCCGACGCGGCTCTTGCCCGTCGCCACCGCGAGCAGGTAGCCCTGATCGCGCAAATCCTGCAGCATCTCGCGCACGCCGGCGAACAGCTCGGTAGTCTGATCCTTCACCAGATAATGGAAGCGGTAACGCTCGGAAAGTCGCGGATAGTCGGACGGATCGAGCGTGGGCGCGGCAATCTGCAGCGCTTCGCGCAGGCCCAGACCGATCACGTAGCTCGCGGCCTCGTCGGCGGGAACCGGCAAGCCGAGATCGCGGCAGGCGGCCTGGATGCTGCGCGTGATGTGCGCGGTCGAATCCATCAGCGTGCCATCCCAGTCGAAAACGATCAGATCAAATTGCTCTCTAGCCATGCAGTGTCGACTCCGGGTTGGACCCATTTCGTAGTTCGTTGAGCTGCGCGATGAAGCTGCGGCACTCGGCGGGCATGGGCGCCTCGAGCTGCAACGGCGCGCCGGTGGCCGGATGCGTGAGCTTCAGCCGGTATGCGTGCAGGAACATGCGCTTCAGACCCGGCTTCGCGCTGGCGCGCGCCAGCGCCTTGTTCAGCGCGAAGTCGCCGTATTTGGCGTCGCCGACGATCGGCAGTTCCAGATGCTGCAAATGAACCCGGATCTGATGCGTGCGGCCGGTCTTCAACTCCGCCTCCAGCAGCGCGTAGCCGGACCAGCTGTCGATCAGATTGAAAACGGTATGCGACGCCAGACCGTCTTCCTGCACGCGCACGCGGCGTTCGCCGTCCGCGGTCAGGTACTTGTGCAGCGGCGCCTTGACCGCGCGGCGGCGGCCCCAATCGCTCGCCCACACGCCATGCACGCACGCATAGTAGCGCTTGTCCATTTTGTTCTCGCGAATCTGCTCGTGCAGATTGACGAGCGCGGCACGCTTCTTGGCGAGCATCAGGATGCCGGAGGTTTCCCGATCCAGCCGATGCACCAGTTCGAGGAACCTGGCCTGCGGCCGTGCTTCGCGCATCTGCTCGATCACGCCGAACGCGACGCCGCTGCCGCCATGAACCGCGACGCCGGCCGGCTTGTCGATGACGAGCAGGTGATCGTCTTCGAAAACGATGGGGAAATTGGCGCTCGGCACGCTCACGTGCGCGGCCGCTTCGTTCGGTTGCGCGACGCGGATCGGCGGCACGCGCACGAGGTCGCCGAGTTCGAGCCGGTACTGCGCGTCTATCCGGCCCTTATTGACCCGCACTTCGCCGCTGCGCAGGATGCGATAAATATGGCTCTTGGGCACGCCTTTACAGACGCGCAACAGGAAGTTGTCGATGCGCTGACCCGCCGCGCTGTCGTCGATCTCGATGACGGAGACCTGGTCGCTTGCGACCGATTTCTGGGATATTTTGCCTAACTCTTTCATTCTGAATATAATTTGCCCAGCAGTCTGCGGCGGCCGGCGCAGTGACCGGAATTCGGGCGGATTGCGCAGGTGCAAGCGATAAACGGTTATTTTACTTGCGCCGGGGTCTGGTTGCTCACCCTCAATTTGAGATGCAACGAGTTGCACGCACGAAGTCAGTACCCGGCAGGGACGGCGCCCACAGGCGCGTTCGGTCAAGGTCGGCTTCGACGGTAACGGAATTTTGGTAAAAAAGAATTTAACTTCAGCTTCGAAATCGGGCGGTCTGACGCCTGCTGTACGAAGCTGCGGGTTGCGAATATACGGCGTGCGCCCGAGGCGTCTTGTAGAAAGTACAAGGCATGGCGACGTCAAAATGAGGCGAGACACCCCCAGCAGGAAAAGACGCGCCGCCTGCGCGAACTTCCCGCTGCGGCATGACCGCAGCCTCCGACCCTCCGGTCACGCGCCCAGTTGGCGCACCGGCGAGAGTGGACGAAAGGCTTATCAAGGTCTGCCGGCAGAACCCGCGGCGTGTCGGGTCGTTATTTGAAGCCGTGTTCGCATGTGCCCTGCGGCACCGCGCCCATTTTTGAATGGGGCCGGGCCCTCTCAGGCAATTCTCCCGCCATCTTTCCCGCTCCAGCGTGCTTGTGAAAACACAATAAGGCGCGGCATGCCGCTGCCTCTTCGCTCTCGCGACTGACAACCGCGCAGCGAGAGGGCGGGCTAAGCCGCTCTGGAGTCGTTCAATGAAACGAATGTTGTTCAATGCGACGCAGCAGGAAGAACTGCGCGTCGCCATCGTAGATGGGCAAAAACTCATCGATATCGACATCGAAACCGCCGGCCGCGAACAGCGCAAAGGCAATATTTACAAGGGCATCATCACCCGCATCGAGCCGTCGCTCGAAGCCTGTTTCGTCAACTATGGCGAAGACCGCCACGGCTTCCTGCCGTTCAAGGAAGTCGCCCGTCAGTATTTCCGCGACGGCGTCGACATGCGCTCCGCGCGCATTCAGGACGCGCTGAAGGAAGGCCAGGAACTGATCGTTCAGGTCGAAAAGGAAGAGCGCGGCAACAAGGGCGCGGCCCTCACCACGTTCATCTCGCTCGCCGGCCGGTATCTCGTTCTGATGCCGAACAATCCGCGCGGCGGCGGCGTGTCGCGCCGCATCGAAGGCGACGACCGTCAGGAACTGCGCGAAACCATGGCGCAGCTGCAATTGCCGGAAGGCATGAGCATCATCGCGCGCACGGCTGGCATTGGCCGCAGCGCCGAAGAACTGCAATGGGACCTGAACTACCTGATGCAGCTGTGGCGCGCGATCGAAGCCGCGTCGCAAAGCGGTTCGAGCGGCCAGCCGATGCTGATCTATCTCGAATCGAGTCTCGTGATCCGCGCGATCCGCGATTATTTCCAGCCGGATATCGGCGAAATCCTGATCGACACCACCGAAATCCATGACCAGGCACGCGCCTTCATGGACATCGTGATGCCGGACAATGTCAGCAAGGTGAAGCGGTATCACGACGACGTGCCGCTCTTCTCGCGCTTCCAGATCGAACACCAGATCGAGACGGCGTACTCGCGCACGGTGCCGCTGCCGTCGGGCGGTGCGATCGTGATCGACCACACCGAAGCGCTGGTCGCGATCGACGTGAACTCGGCGCGCGCCACCAAGGGCGCGGACATCGAGGAAACGGCCGCGCGCACCAACCTCGAAGCCGCCGACGAAGTCGCCCGCCAGTTGCGCCTGCGCGACCTGGGCGGCCTGATCGTGATCGACTTCATCGACATGGAGTCGGCCAAGAGCCAGCGCGAAGTCGAGCAGCGCCTGAAAGATGCGCTCAAGCACGACCGCGCGCGCGTCCAGATGGGCAAGATCTCGCGCTTCGGTCTGATGGAACTGTCGCGTCAGCGTCTGCGTCCGGCCCTGTCAGAAGGCAGCCACGTGACCTGCCCGCGCTGTAACGGCACGGGCCACATCCGCGATACCGAATCGTCCGCGCTGCAAGTGCTGCGGATCATTCAGGAAGAAGCGATGAAGGAAAACACCGCGGCAATCCATTGCCAGGTGCCGGTCGAGGTAACCGCCTTCCTGTTGAACGAAAAGCGCGCCGAAATCAACAAGATCGAGTCGCGCTTCAAGGTCAGTGTCGTTCTGATTCCGAACAAGCACCTCGATACGCCGCATTACAAGCTCGAGCGTCTGCGTCACGACGACGCGCGCCTCGACGAGCCGCGCGCATCGTGGAAGATGGCCGAAGAAGCGGCTCGCGAACTGGAATCTGAAACGGGTTACAGCAAGCGCGCCGAGGAAGTGAAGCCGAAGCAGGAAGCGGCGGTCAAGGGCATCACGCCTGAAAAGCCGGCGCCGAGCGCACCGGTTCGCCCGGCGGCGCCCCCGGCTCCGATCGCTGTGACGCCGGCGAGCGGCGGTTTCATCGGCTGGCTGAAGAACCTGTTCGGCATGCAGCCGGCCGCGCCGGCGCCTGTCGCACCGGCCGCAACCGAGAAGCAGGCGCGGGCGCAACGCGGCGAACGCCCGGAGCGCGGCGAGCGCACCGGCGAACGCGGCGGCGATCGCAACCGTAGTCGGCGTGGCGGCGCGGCTGGCCGCGATGCGGCGGCCCGCGGCGAAGGCACAGCCGGCGGCCGTCAGGCTCAAGGCCAGCAACCGTCGCAGCGTCGCGAAGAACGCGAACCGCGTGAAGGCCGCGAGCTGCGTGAAGCACGCGAAGGCCGCGAGGCTCGCGAGCCGCGAGGCAATCGTGAAGCGCGTGAGCCGCGTGAGGCCCGCGAAGGCCGTGAACCGCGCGAAGCACGCGAGCCGCGTGAAGCTCGCGAGGGTCGCGAAAATCGTGATCGCGACAATCGCGGTGCTGAGCGCGCGGAATCGGTGGAAGGCGCAACGCGCGCCGAGCGTGGCGAGCGCCGTGAACGTGGCGAGCGGGCTGAGCGCGGCGAACGTCGCAAGCAGCCAGCGGAAACCACGGATGCACTGAGCACGCAAGCCGAAGCGCAACCGGCGGACGAACTGGCGCGCAGCCAGGCCGCGCTGGGCGAAAACGGCGCGCCGATCGATCAGGAAGCGGTCGCGCGTGACGGTGAAGAGCGCCGTCGCCGCCGTCGGGGCCGTCGCGGTGGCCGTCGTGAACGTGAAGAGGACGTGAACGGCAACCTCGCAGCGGACGTCGCGGAAGCCGAAGGCGACGACCTCAGCGTCAGCGACGACACACCGGTGCGCACGGTTCAACAGCCGGTCGAGCACAAGGCGCAAGTCAGCGAAGCGAAGGAAGTGACGCCGGTGGAAGTGGTGGTCGCGGCTGTAGCGACTGAAACCGCCGTCGTGACCGAACTGCACGCGGCGACCGAAACAACGGCTCTCGCCGCCGAAAAGGCTGCGAAGACGGAAACGACGGTGCCGGTCGAACACGCGCCGGCCACGCGGGTTGCGGTTGAGCCGGTTGCGGTTGAGCCAGCAGCGGTTGAACCGGTTGCAGAAGTGCCGGTGGCACAAGCCACTCCCGCCGCCAGCGAGACGGTTTCGCCGGTCGAACCGGTTGCCCGTGCCGAAGCTCCGGCCCAGGCGCATGGCGAAGCGCCGGCCGTCGAAACGCCGGCCGCTCCGGCTCCGGTCAATACTGCGGCTCCGGCGGCGGTGATCGAAGCACCGGCGGTGACGCCCGCGCCGCAAGCAGAGATCGTCGAAGCACAGCCGGTAGAGGCCGAAGTTGCGGCGCAGCCCGCTGCGATCGAACCGGCACCGGTCGCCGCGGCAATGCCGGCAGCGCAGGCACCGCGCGACGCCGTGTCGGCGGAAGCCCTGGAGCCGGTGCTGGAACAGGCCGGTCTTGTGTGGGTGAACACCGACACCGCAAAATGGCGTGCCGCGCAGGAAGCCGCTGCGCAGACCGCCAAGCCGGCCCGCGTGGTGCGTGAGCGCAAGCCGTTGCCGCCGCTCGACAACGCGCCGATGCAACAAGTGGAAACGGGGAAGCACCCGCAGTAAGATAGCCCGCCGCACTCAAAAAGCCCGCCCTACCCGGCGGGCTTTTTGCATATAGGGGTGCAACCGGCAGACCGGATGCGTTGGGACATGCCGCTCCCGGTATACCCGACAAGGCCCGGCTCCCGAGTGTCGTCAAAAGCATTTCCGATAGAATGGCTATCTAGCCCTCCACTTGAGCAGTCAAAGAAACACGCCATGTCCCGACGCATCATCCCAGTTGCCGACCTCAGCGCGGCGCCGGTCATTGCCGGCCCTGTGCAGACGCCTCGTGGCGTGCTGCACGACGCGTTGTTGCGTCCGCTGCGGGACCTGCGCATTTCGGTAACGGACCGCTGCAATTTCCGGTGTGTCTATTGCATGCCGCGCGCGGTGTTCGACAAGGACTACGCATTCCTGCCGCACAGCGCGTTGTTGAGCTTCGAGGAAATCGAACGGCTGGCGCGACTTGGCGTCGCACATGGCGTGGAAAAGATTCGTCTGACGGGTGGCGAGCCGCTCCTGCGCAAAAATCTGGAATTCCTGATTGAACGGCTCGCGCAACTGACTACCCCGGCGGGCCGCCCGGTCGACCTGACGCTGACCACCAACGGCTCGCTGCTGGTACGCAAGGCCCGGAGCCTGAAAGACGCCGGACTGAGCCGCGTCACCGTCAGTCTCGATGCACTCGACGACACGCTGTTTCGCCGCATGAACGACGCCGACTTCGCGGTCGCCGACGTGCTGGACGGTATCGCCGCGGCGCACGCGGTGGGGCTCGCGCCGGTCAAGGTCAACATGGTCGTCAAGCGCGGTACCAACGACAGCGAAATACTGCCGATGGCGCGCCACTTCAAAGGCTCGGGCACGATGCTGCGCTTCATCGAATACATGGACGTCGGCACGTCGAACGGCTGGAACATGGCCGAAGTGTTGCCGTCGGCCGACGTCGTGACGCGCATCGCCGAGCAGTTCCCGCTCGTGCCGCTCGAAGCGCACAGCGCCGCCGAGACCGCGCAGCGCTGGGGTTACGTGGACGGAAGCGGCGAGATCGGCGTGATTTCGAGCGTCACGCGCGCGTTTTGCGGCAGTTGCACGCGCGCGCGGCTGTCGACCGAAGGCAAGCTGTACCTTTGCCTGTTCGCATCGTCTGGTCACGACCTGCGCGCGTTACTGCGCGGCGGCGCGAGCGACGCCGAGATCGCCACCGTCATCGCGGAAATCTGGCAAGGCCGCAGCGACCGCTATTCGCAACTGCGCGGCAGCTATCCAGCCGACTCTCGCGAGCACGCTGGCCGCCGCGTCGAAATGTCGTACATCGGCGGCTGAGCGGCCGGAGCATGCAAATCACGCGCGAACAGATCACCGGCCTGCTGCTGGCGGGCGGTCGCGGCAAGCGCATGGGCGGGGTCGACAAGGGCCTGCAAACGCTACACGGCGAGCCGCTCGCCGTCCATGTGCTGAGGCGCCTGGCGCCGCAAGCCGGCGCGCTGCTGATCAGCGCCAATCGCCATCCCGACACCTATGCCGCCCTCGGCGCGCCATTCGGCGCGGCGATCGTGGCCGATACGCTGCCCGGCTTCCCGGGACCGCTGGCGGGCTTGCTCGCCGGCCTGCGCGCGAGCGCGACGCCCTATCTGCTGAGCGCGCCCTGCGACTCACCCTGGCTGCCCGCCGATCTCGCCGCGCACCTGGCGCACGCGCTAAGCGCGAACCAGGCCGACATCGCCACCGCCGCGACCGTCGACGCCGACGACAACACGGCCCTCCACCCTGTCTTCGCGCTGCTGCGCACCGGACTCGCGGACGACCTCTCGGAGTTTCTGGACGCCGGCGAGCGCAAAGTCCGCGCGTGGTACGCACGCCACAGGACGGTGGAAGTCGTCTTTACCGACGAGCGCGCGTTTTACAATGCCAACTCGTTACAAGAACTCGCCGACCTCGAACGTGATCGAGGCCACGGTTGATCTCCGCCCGGCCGCACGGCAACAGCCGCGCCCTTCTCCGGTCGCGACGCCCAGCCCTTCATGACCACGCTTAACGAATTTTCCCGCTGCGTCGCGCAATACGATCCTCAAGCGCTACCCGTTCCGGCCGCGCAGGCCATTGTTCGCCAGTGGGCCGCACCGGTCACGGCCGTTGAACGCGTGGCATTGCGCGACGCGCTCGACCGCGTGCTCGCCGCCGACATCGTGTCGCCGATCGACGTTCCGTCGCATGACAATTCCGCGATGGACGGCTACGCGTTCAACCGCGCGGCGCTGGCAACGGCAGCATCCACCGTCGATCTGAGCATCGCCGGCAAGGCGCTGGCCGGGCATCCGTTCGCGGGCCGCGTCGAGGCGAGCCAATGCGTGCGCGTCATGACCGGTGCCTGCATGCCCGCTGACTGCGACACGGTCGTGCCGCAGGAGCTAGTCGAGCGCAGCGCGGATGCGACATCGATCCGTTTCGCGGCCGACGCCGTTTCGCCCGGCGCCAATCGCCGCCTCGCCGGCGAAGATCTCGCGCGCGGCCATGCCGCGCTAAAGGCCGGCCGCATCGTGCAGGCGTCGGACCTCGGGCTGCTGGCATCGCTCGGGATCGGCGAAGTGAATGTGCGACGGCGCCTGCGCGTCGCGTTCTTCTCGACCGGCGACGAATTGCGCTCGCTTGGCGAGCCGCTCGATGCAGGCTCCGTGTATGACAGCAACCGCTACACGCTGTTTGCGATGCTGCGGCGGCTGAACGTCGACGCGCTCGATCTCGGCGTGGTGCGCGACGAGCCCGCCGCGCTGGACGCCGCGTTGCGCAGCGCCGCGGCGAGCGCCGACGTGGTGCTGACCTCGGGCGGCGTGTCGGTCGGCGAGGCCGATTTCACGAGGCAACTGCTGCAGACCTTCGGCGACGTCGCGTTCTGGAGTCTGGCGATGCGGCCAGGCCGGCCGCTCGCGTTCGGCCGGATCTGGTCAGGGGCGCGGCCGGGCGCCGGGCAGCCGGCGCTATTCTTCGGGTTGCCGGGCAATCCGGTCGCCGTGATGGTCGCGTTCTATCAGATCGTGCGGGAAGTGTTGCTGCTGATGTCCGGCGCGACGCCGCGCCCGCTGCCGACGATTCACGCGAGGAGCCGCCAGGCCATCCACAAACGCCCCGGCCGCACCGAGTTCCAGCGCGGCATCGCGGAGCAGGACGCGCACGGACACTGGCGCGTCACGCCGACCGGCTCGCAAAGCTCGGGCGTGCTGAGTTCGATGAGCGAAGCCAATTGTTTTATCGTGCTCGGGCACGACGAAGGCGCGATTGCCGAGGGAGAATGCGTCGCGATCATGTTATTCGACGGCCTCGTTTAAGCGCGAACGGCCGTCTGCAGCTTTACCCATTACCACTACGAAACACGGGTTGGACCTACATGAAAAAACAGATCTCGTTCATTGCACCTGGACAGACGGCCAAAGCGCTCATCCTCGTGTACCTGACGTTCTCGGTGCCGATCGTGCTGCTGGGTGTGCTGGTCGCGTTTATTCGCTACGGGTCGGTGGAATTGAGCACGGTGTTCAGCGCGCTGCTGCTGAATGCGATCCTCGGCTTCGTGCTGCTGTGGATTGCCTGCCACGCGTACAACTGGGTTGCGTCGCGCTTCGGCGGCATTGAGATTCATCTGACCGACGCGCCGGAAGAGGCGTAATGCCCGCGACGATCCGCGCCGCCACGCCCGCGGACATCGGCGCCATCTTCGCGCTGACGTACGAACTGGCGCAATTCGAAAGCCTCACGCACGTCTTTGTCGCGACCGAAGCGGGTCTCTTCGACGCGCTATTCGGTGCGCGGCCCTCGATCGAAGCGCTGGTCGCGCAAGACGCCGGCCGCATCGTCGGCTATGCGCTGTTCTTCCACAATTATTCGAGTTTCGCTGGCCGGCGCGGGCTGTATCTCGAGGACGTGTACGTGCAACCCTCGCAACGCGGCAGCGGCCTGGGCACCGCGATGCTGCGGCGTCTTGCGGCCTGGCGGTGGAGCGGCAATGCGCGCGTTTCGAGTGGACGGTGCTGGACTGGAACCAGCCCGCGATCGACTTCTATCAGAAGATGGGAGCGACCGTGCTACCGGACTGGCGCGTGGTGCGGATGACGGGCGATGCGCTCCAGCAGCTGGCCGCGGGCGCGGATAAAGCGGGCGGCGTCTAAGCTTCGCGCTGGTCCGCCTGCCCGACCCGCAGCCTCGTTGCACCCTTATTGCTCGTCGGGGTCCACACTCGACAGCGCATCGCCGAGCAGGCCGCTCGCCTCCTCTCCCGGCAACGCCTCGACGTCACGCAGCTTGCGGCTCATCATGCGGGTGCGCGTTTCCGCCGCCTCGATCGAACGCGTGACGGTTTCCAGCTGCGCCTTGGTCTTGGCCAACACGTCGCCGAATTTACCGAACTCCGTTTTCACCGCGCCGAGCACCTGCCACACCTCGCTCGAACGCTTTTCGATCGCGAGCGTGCGGAAGCCCATCTGCAAACTGTTGAGCAACGCGGTCAGCGTGGTCGGTCCCGCAATCGTCACGCGGTAGTCGCGCTGCAGCAGATCCGTCAGTCCAGGCCGGCGCAACACTTCCGCATACAGGCCTTCGGTCGGCAGGTACAGCAGCGCGAAGTCGGTGGTGTGCGGCGGCGCCACATACTTCTCGGCGATCGCTCGGGCCTCCGCGCGAATCCGCGCTTCGAGCGCGCGTGACGCCTCTTCCACCGCGACCGGATCGGCGCGCTCCTGCGCTTCGATCAGACGCTCGTAATCTTCGCGCGGGAATTTGGCGTCGATCGGCAGCCAGACGGGCGCCGCCGCGGCGCCCTGCTCCGCGCGTCCCGGCAAGCGGATCGCGAACTCGACACGCTCCGCGCTCTTCGGCACCGTCGCGACGTTCTTCGCGTATTGATCGGCGGTGAGCAGCTGTTCGAGCAACGCTTCCAGTTGCACTTCGCCCCATGTGCCACGCGTCTTGACGTTGGTGAGCACCTTCTTCAGATCGCCCACGCCGGCCGCCAGCGTCTGCATCTCGCCCAGCCCGCGATGCACCTGCTCGAGCCGGTCGGACACCAGCTTGAACGATTCGCCCAGCCGCTGTTCGAGCGTGGCGTGCAGTTTTTCGTCGACCGTGCGGCGCATTTCCTCGAGCTTGGCCGAGTTGTTCGCCTCGATATCCTTGAGCCGCTGTTCGATGGTCGCGCGCACTTCGGCGAAGCGCCGGTCGTTCGCCTCGGTGAGGTGTCCCAGTTGCAGGCTCAGCGTCTCGCCGAACTGCTTGAGCGTGCGGCCCTGTTCGTCGCGCGCCTGCTGGGCTTGCGCCTGCAGGCTGTGACGCACCGCGTCGAGCTGCTGCGCGAAACCGTCGATCTTGCCGCTTTGCACCGTGGTCATGCTGCTGAACTGCGCGGCAAGCGTCTGTTGAAAGTGCGCGAAGCCGCTGCTCTGCTCGGTGCGCGACACCCGCGCCGTCTCGGCGATGTCGTTGCGCAGTTGCCGTTCGAGGCGCTCGTACGCGTGCGCTTGCGTGTCCGCGGCAACGTCGATACGTTCGTTGAGCAGTTCGAACTGCTCGTGGTCGTCCGCGCGGCCCTGCACGCGCAGCAGCAGCGTCACCGCGATCACCAATGCGACCGCCAGCACCGCGACGGCCGCCACCAGAATCAGCATCATGAACGCGCCTTGCCGATCACATCCGGGTTGATCGGATTCGGCGGTTGGCCGGCGCGCGGCCCTTCGCCCAGGGCGGCGATCAGGTTGTCCGCGGCGAGGTTCGCCATCGCGCGGCGGGTGGCTTCGGTCGCGCTCGCGATATGCGGCGTCAGCACGACGTTCGGCACACTCAGCAGATCCGGATTCAGATGCGGCTCGCCTTCGTACACGTCCAGACCGGCCGCCGCGATCTGCTTCGAGCGCAGCGCTTCGACCAGCGCCGCATCGTCGACGATGCCGCCGCGTGCGATGTTGGTGAGCGTAGCGGTCGGTTTCATCAGCGCGAGTTCGGCCGCACCGATCGTGTGATGGCTTTCCTTCGAGTACGGCACGACCAGCACGACATGATCGGCGCGGCGCAACAGATCCTGCTTCGATACATATTCCGCGTTCAGCTCGGCCTCGATCTCCGGCGCCACGCGCGAGCGGTTGTGATAGAGCACCTGCATGTTGAAGCCCTTCGCGCGACGTGCCAGCGCCTGGCCGATCCGGCCCATGCCGATCACGCCGAGCGTGGAACCGTGCAGATCGTTGCCGAGAAAGCCGTCGTAGCTCCACTTCTGCCATTTGCCCGCGCGCAGCCAGTGCTCCGATTCGGCGATGCGCCGTGCCGCGGCCATCATCAGCGCCCAGCCGAAGTCGGCGGTCGACTCGTTGAGCACGTCCGGCGTGTTGGTGCCGAGCACGTTCGCGGCGTTGAACGCGGCCATGTCGAAGTTGTTGTAGCCCACCGCCATGTTCGACACCACGCGCAGACGCGGCGCGGCCGCCAGCACGCTCGCGTCGATCGGCTCGCCCGCGGTCAGCGCGCCGTCCTTATCCGCGAGACGGCGCTTCAGTTCGTCGGCGGGCAGCACGTCGCCCTGGTTACTGTCGACGTCGAAATACTGTTTGAGCCGTTCGATCACATCGGGAAAGATCGAACGGGCGACGAGGATCTTCTGCATTGCAATTCTCCGTATAGCGCGTCGAGCGGAAATGCCTCGGCGTCGAAATGAGCGTCAGAAAAACAGCCAGCCGGTGAGCGCGAAGAGCGGCAGCAGCACCGCGCCGGACCAGCCCATAAAGGCGAAAAAACTCGGCATGCGAACGCCGCGCGACTGCGCGATCGCTTTCACCATGAAGTTCGGCGCGTTGCCGATATACGTGTTCGCGCCCATGAACACCGCGCCGGCCGAAATCGCGGCGAGCGTGGTCGCGCCGGTGGTCATCAACGTATGCGCATCGCCGCCGGCCAGGTTGAAGAACACGAGATAGGTCGGCGCGTTGTCGAGAAACGAAGATAGCAGGCCCGTCGCCCAGAAGTACATGATGTCGCGCGGCTGGCCGGCGGAATCGTTGACCAGATGGACGATGCCCGCGAACGCACCGGCCTCGCCGGCGCGCAGCATCATGATGACCGGCGCGATCGTCACGAAGATGCCGGCGAACAGTTTCGCCACTTCCTCGATCGGCGCCCAGTTGAAGTCGTTGCCCGCGCGCGCCGCGCGCGGCGTCCACGCGAGCGACAGCAACGTGACGGCGATCAGCGCGATATCGCGCAGCGCATTCTGCAGCGCCACCGGGGTGCCGAACACGTCGAACGTCACCCCCGGCCGCCATAGCCCGCTCATCAGCACGAGCGCGATCACCACGGCGAGCAGCAGAAAATTGACCTTGCCGTCGATGCCGCGCGGCGCGCCCTCGGGCGTCGGATCGAGAAAGCGCGAGCGCTCCTCTTCACGCTGATGAAAGTAGTACGAGTCGAGCGCATAGAACCCGGCCAGCAGTACGGCGCTGACGAACAGCATCGGCAGCGCGAGGTGCACCGTGGTCCAGAAGAAACTGACGCCCTCGAGGAAGCCGAGAAAGAGCGGCGGGTCGCCCAGCGGCGACAGCGAACCACCCACGTTCGCCACGAGAAAAATGAAGAACACGACCACATGGACCGCGTGCCGGCGATTGTCGTTGGCGCGCAGCAGCGGACGGATCAGCAGCATTGCCGCGCCGGTCGTGCCCATCACGCTCGCCAGCAACGTGCCGAGCGCGAGAATCGTGGTATTCACGCGCGGCGTGCCATGCAGATTGCCGCGCACGCAGATGCCGCCCGCGACCGTGTAAAGCGCCGTCAGCAGGATGATGAACGGAACGTACTCCGCAAGCATGGCATGCACCAGCTCGCCGAAAGCCTCGTGCACACCGAAGCTGAACGCGAACGGCACGAGAAACGCGAGCGCCCACGCCGCCGCGACCTTGCCGAAATGGTGATGCCAGAACGCGGGCGCGACCAGCGGAAATACCGCAATCGACACCAGCACGCCGGCGAACGGCAGGCCCCACAGTGCCGACAGGCTCGCGCCGTCGAGCGTCGCGGCGCACGCTGGCTGAGACCACGCGACCAGCATCAGTGCGGCGGCGAGCGACATCCTCGCCCCCACGGCATGCCCTTTCATATTCTTGAATTCCTTTTGTTACGAGTATCGCGGACGGCCACGCGCGCGATGGAGCGTAGCCGCGCTACTCGCTCAGGCACCCTGCACGACGATCACATGCACCCTGTACGGGCCATGCGCGCCGAGCACGATGGTCTGTTCGATATCGCCGGTGCGCGAAGGCCCGGAGACGAAATTGACGGCGCGGGGCAGTTCGCCGCGCTCGTTGCGGATCAGGCCGAACGCTTCCTCATGCCCCGCGACGATGCGCGAAGCCGGCACGATGGCAATGTGCGTTTCCGGCAGCAGGCCGGCTGATGCGTAGGTTTGCGGCCCGGACAGCAGCACGAGCGTGCCGGTCTCGGCGGTGGCGCAGAAGCAGCCGGTGATACCGACCAGGTCGCCGTCTCGCGGCTTGCGGAATTCAACGGTGAGGCCGGCCTCGGCCCACTGCAGATCCTGCAGCGTTTGCCACGCGATAGCCTGGAGCGGCAACCCGTGCTGCGTGAGGTAGCGATGCGCGGCGGCCGGCACGTCGGCGAGCGTCTGAACGGTGTCGACCGTGGTCGCCAATTTCTGCGCTTCTTCGATGAAGCGCGCGCTCAGGTCGGCCGGCATCTCCGGACGCGGACCGGCTGGATGGCGCTCGAGATAGTCCGCCGCGGCGTCGCGCTCGGCAGCCGACGGCTCGGGCTCGCGTCCTTGCGCGGCGCGGATGCGCGCCAGGATGTTGCGGCGGGCAATCGATGTGTCCATATGCGAGATCCTCATGTCGACAGCCGTGCGAAGTGACGAGGATTATACCGGCCGGCCTTCGCGCGAACACCCTGGCCGAACGGCATATTGCGAGGCGGCGCCCGCGCGTTCAAAGTGATGACCAGGCGAGCCGTTGCACGAACCCGCGCAGCGCGTGAAGCGCGCTATTTGGCCGCCTCTTCGTCAGGCTGGGCGATGCCGAACACCTGCCGCAAGTACGCGAGGTAGGCCTTGTCTTCGCACATGTTCTTGCCCGGCGAATCCGACAGCTTCGCCACCGGCTGACCATTGCAGCGAACCATCTTGATGACGATCTGCAGCGGGTTATAGCCGAGGTCGTTGGTCAGATTGGTGCCGACGCCGAAGGCCAGCTTGCAGCGGCCGCGAAAGCGCTCGTAGAGTTGCAGCACCTTCGGAATGTCGAGCGCGTCGGAGAACACGAGGACCTTGGTGCGCGGGTCGCAGCGGTTCGCTTCGTAGTGCTTGAGCAGGCGCTCGCCCCAGTCGAACGGATCGCCCGAATCATGACGCGCGCCGTCGAACAGCTTGCAGAAGTACATGTCGAAGTCGCGCAGGAAAGCCTGCATGCCGTACACGTCGGACAGCGCGATCCCCAGGTCGCCGCGATATTCCTTCGCCCACATTTCGAAGCCGAAGATCTGCGAGTCGCGCAACCGGGGGCCGAGCGCCTGGCACGCCTGCAGATATTCATGCGCCATCGTGCCGAGCGGCGTGAGGTTGTGCTTCATCGCGTAGAAGACGTTGCTGGTGCCGGCGAACTGCTCGCCGAGACCGTCTTTCAGCGTGAGGATCACTTCCTCGTGCCATTGCTTCGAGAAGCGGCGGCGCGTGCCGTAGTCGGCGATCTTGCAGTCGGCGAATTCGGGGCGCGCGCCCAGTAATTGCATCTTTTCGACGAGGCGGCCGCGCCCTTCGCTGTAGTCGGGCGTTTGCTGTGTGTTGCGGAAATAGACTTCGTTGACGATCGCGAGCATCGGGATCTCGAACAGGATCGTGTGCAGCCAGGGCCCCTTGATCTCGATGTCGATTTCGCCATTGCCCTTCGGCGACGGTTCGATCGAAATGTATTTCTCGTTCAGATGGAACAGCGCAAGAAACTCGATGAAGTCGCCCTTGATGAAGCGCATGCGCCGCAAGTAGTCGAGTTCGTCGTCGGTGAAGCGCAGATCGCAGAGCTTGCGCACTTCGTCGCGAATCTCGCCGATATACGGCACCAGATCGACATTCGGCGTGCGGCAGCGAAAGCGATACTCCACGTTCGCGGCGGGAAAATGATGCAACACCACTTGCATCATCGTGAACTTGTACAGATCGGTATCGAGCAGCGAAGTAATAATCATGATCGTGCGAACTGGACCACTGAAAAAACGAAAAAAGGCCCGGCTCAAAAGGCCTGACTCACCCGTGCCGCCTGCGGCGCAGCCATGCGGCGACGTGTGGCATGTTACCCGAATGCGCCAGGCTTCAGCGAGCCGGCGGGCTGTCGCTGCGCGCCCCGAAGAAAGTCCCTTGCCGGGCGCCATAAACTAATCACGAAAACATATAAAAGGCGTTGGCCGATGCTGCATGCGCCTCTTGACGTTACGTTACAATAGCGCTTTTGGCGTTTGCGCCTTCCCTGATTCCGCATGCAGGAGCTGCCTGAATGACTCACGTTGTGACCGAAAGCTGCATCAAGTGCCGCTATACCGACTGCGTCGATGTGTGCCCGGTGGACTGCTTTCGCGAAGGTCCCAACTTCCTCGCGATCGACCCCGATGAATGCATCGACTGCGCCGTGTGCGTAGCCGAATGCCCGGTGAACGCCATTTATGCCGAAGAAGATGTGCCGGGCGACCAGCAGGACTTCATCGAGCTGAATGCCGACCTGGCCAAGAATTGGCCGAGCATCACCAAGACCAAGGCGCCGCTGCCGGAAGCCGACGAGTTCAAGGACGTGAAGGAAAAGCTCGCGCTGCTCGCGCGCTGAGCGCAACCGCCTGTCACTCGCCCCGCGGCAGTCCGATGAAATCAAGATGAACGCAAGGTATTGACAGGCGCAAAAGCTGCCCCTACAATTTCGCTTCTCTGCTGTTGTTGTTCTGTTCCTCGATAGCTCAGTCGGTAGAGCGCCGGACTGTTAATCCGTAGGTCCCTGGTTCGAGCCCAGGTCGAGGAGCCAAGAATTGCAAAAGCCCGTTATCCAAGACGGGTTTTTTTATGTAGATCGAGTTGTACTGCTGTTCCTCGATAGCTCAGTCGGTAGAGCGCCGGACTGTTAATCCGTAGGTCCCTGGTTCGAGCCCAGGTCGAGGAGCCAAAATTTTGAAAGGCCCGCATCCGTGCGGGCCTTTTGTTTTTGCGCGATCAGTTTTGCGCGTCACGTTTTCCTCGATGGCGGATCACGCCGTGGTTGGCTCGGCGCTGACGTTTTTGCCGCCCGATACGTGTCATCTGTTGGTGAACCGGCCGCGAGCCAGCGTGCGTCACTGGCTCACAGGCCTCAACCCTCTCCGGCGCATGCCGTTACGATGGCGGTTTCCCGGCGCGTCTCGCGCCCAACCAGGCGCTCACCTCGGCAACCCATGAAACCCATCTCATTGCGCATCGCGCTGGCAGCCGCCACCGTCGTGCTGCTGTCTTCAGCACACAGCGAAGAAGTCGCCAGCGTCAATACCAACTTCCACATCACAGGCTCCGACCGGGTGGTCGTCGAGGCCTATGACGATCCGACCGTTCAAGGCGTGACCTGCTATGTGTCGCGCGCGCGCACCGGCGGCGTCAAGGGCACGCTCGGGATTGCCGAAGATCCGACCGAGGCTTCGATCGCCTGCCGCCAGGTCGGCGCGATTCATTTCACGGGCCCGGTGAAGCAGCAGGCCGACGTGTTCTCTGTGAGCATGTCGCTGATCTTCAAGTCGCTGCATGTGGTGCGCGTTGTCGACGCGAAGCGCAACACGCTCGTGTACCTCACCTATAGCGACCGGGTCGTCAGCGGCAGCGCGAAAAACAGCGTGAGCGCCGTGCCGATGCCGGCCGGCACGACGATCCCCGTCAAGTAAGCGCGGGCGTACGGCAAGACGCCTCGCGGCGCAGGCAATGGCCCCCGCCGCGAGCACTCGCGACGCGCTACACTGTCCGGTCCAGCCGGACCTTCATCATGACCGCACCCCATCGTTTCGGAGATTCCGCCCGCTACTGGCGCACGCCGCTTCTGCCCGGCGCCGACCTGCTCACGGCCGAATATCACGATCACGAATTCACGCCGCATTGGCACGACGCGTACACGATCCCGGTGATCGTCGCGGGGGCGGAGGGTTATCGGTATCGCGGTTCCGACTATGTGGCCGAGGCCGGCAGCGTGCCGATCATCAATCCCGGCGAACTGCACACGGGCTCGAAGGCGGTCGAGGCAGGCTGGCGGTATCGCGTGCTGTATGCGCCCGTTGATTTCATCCACGACCTCGCCAATGAAGTCGCCGGCAAGCCGCAAGCGCAGCCGTGGTTTGCGCCCGGCGTGATCCGCGACCCGGATCTGGCGACGCGGCTCGCGTACGCGCATCGTCTGCTGGAGGCGGGCGACGATGCGCTTGCGGCCGAAGCCGCGATGCTCGACGCGCTGTCCACGCTGCTGGTGCGCTATTCGCGCACGCAACCAGCGGCCACGCATGTCGCCGCCGATGATGCTCGCGTCGCGATCATGCAGGAGCGTCTGGCTGGCGATCTCGTCGAGGCGGTTACGCTTGCCGAAGTGGCGCGGACAGCGGGGTTGTCGCCGTTTCACGCGGCGCGCCTTTTCACCCGCGCGACGGGCTTGCCGCCTCACGCGTGGCGCAATCAGGTGCGTTTGCAACGCGCGCTCGCGCCACTGCGCGCGGGAGTTTCGGTGACGGATGTCGCCGCCGCTAGCGGCTTCACCGATCAGAGCCATTTCACCCGGCATTTCCGGCGCATGTTCGGGGTGCCGCCCGGTCGGTGGCAGGGGGTTTGAGGCGGCGTGGAGGCGTTGGGACGGGCGGCTGCGCGTTGCGGGCTGGCTTCGGCTCTCGGCTCTCGCCGCCCGCCGCTTGCCTGTCGCCCTCCGCCCTCCGCCCTCCGCTCCTTCCTCTGATCCCCTCCCTTCTGATCCTGCCTCTACCCCCAACCGCCCGCCCACGCCCATTCACCGCAAGAACGTACAAGCCCGCCCTACCACCCCTGGCTATGCTCTCCAAATCAAGGAGCCAGGATTGACCCATTCACCCCAAGGCCAGCCCATCGGCACAGGCCGCCTCAAGGAATTCACGGCCGGCGCACGCGACATCATCCCGATGATGGTCGGCGCCGCGCCGTTCGGCGTCATTTTCGGCACGCTCGTCGCATCCGGCCCGCTGAATCTGTGGCACGGCCAGTTGATGTCGCTCATCGTGTTCGCCGGCTCCGCGCAATTCATCGCGCTCGGCCTGATAGCCGGCCACGCGAGTTTCGCCGTGATCTGGGCCACCACGCTCGTCGTCAATCTGCGGCACGTGCTGTACAGCGCGACGCTCGCGCCGCACGTCGCGCATCTGCCGGCCCGCTGGCGCTGGGCGCTCGGCGCGCTGCTCACCGACGAAGTGTTCGCGGTCGCGTGGGAACACTACCGACATCGCGAACCCGGCACGGTCGGTCCGCACTATTTCTTCGGTGCGGGTCTCGCGATGTACCTGAACTGGCAGCTGTGGACCATCGCCGGCCTGCTGTTCGGGGCGGCCTTCCCCGGCTTGCAATCGCTCGGGCTCGATTTCGCGATGGTCGCCACCTTCATCGCGATCGTCGTGCCGCAACTCGTCGCGTTGCGCTACATCGCGGCCGCCGCGACCGCGGGCACGCTGGCCTTTTTCTGGCAAGCCTGGCCGTACAAGTTGGGCCTGCTCGGCGCGGTGTTCGCGGGTGTGGCGGTCGGCGTGCTGCTGTCGACGTCGCGCCCCAATCTGCGCGGCTCGCGCGAAACCGCGGGGGCCGCCCGATGAACTACGTCGTTCTAATCATCGGCATGGCGGTCATTACGTGGGTGATCCGCGCGGCCGTGTTCGTACTTGGCGACCGGCTGGTGTTTCCGCCCTTGGTACGTACGGCCCTGGGTTTCGTGCCGGTTACCGTACTGACGGCGATCATCGTGCCGATGGCGGTTTCGCCGCACGGCACCCATGCCGAACTGAGCTGGCGCAATCCGCAGCTGGTCGGCGCGCTGGCCGCTGTCGTCGTTAGCGCGCTGACACGGCGGCCGCTGCTGACCATCGCGGTCGGCCTGACAGTGTTCTTTGTCTGGCAATGCGTCGTGCTCAAGTAGACATGTGCCGCCGCGCGGCGGCGTCGGCATAGGCGTCGTCCAGCTCGGGCCACATGCGACGCACCCGGCTAGCGGCGCCTCCCCTCCCAAAGCCTTTGCCGCCACCCGCACGCACTCAAGATCGGCATCGGGCGGCTCGTGTGACGTGGGACACACGGCAAGCGACCCATCCAGCTAGCGACGGATCCTTCTAAAGCGTCCCCCGCCACCCGCACCCTCTCAAGTTTCCGTCCCATCCGCCGATAAGAAGTCGAGGTCCGCGCATCGGGATGCATCCCGCTGGTTACGCGGCAACAGGCAGGAATCAACCGCGTCGGCATCTGGCGTCGCGTCGCCCAAGGTCCCCGCGCGGCCGGACGACGTGACGAGGCCGTGCGGCAGGACCAAACGGGATAACACATGGGTCAAATCACCCTCAAGCTCAAGGACGAGACCCTTGCGTCGCTGCGCAAGGACTTCGACGCTTTTTTGCGGGTTTCGCTGAAGCTCGACCCGCAGTTCGCGACGCCGTCGTTTGAGGACTTCTTGCGCGCCAAGCTGCTCGACAACATGGTGCCGCTGACCGAACACGCGGTCCAGCGGATGCTGCAGGGCGGCCAGTACGCATGGGCCAAGCGCACGCTCGACAAGGAATTCCCGGATGTCGTCGCGATTCTGATGCGGCAGGCGGGCGAGTTCGGTTTCGGCTTCGCGGCGCGCTCGGAATGGACGCCGGACGAGTTGGCCAAGCAATGCCGCGACTGGGCGGCGGCGATCGTCAAGGAAGCGGAAGGCGATGCGGCGCTGGTCGACCCGCTCGCCGCGCAGATCAAAAGCGCGGCGCAGGACATCCAGGCGCTCGAAGAAGTCATGCAGACGCCCGCATGGCGGCTGGTGGAATCGTTGCGTCAGCGGGTCTATGAGGCCAAGGTGGCGTGCGAAACGAGCGTGGGCAGCACCGCGCGCGAGAAGCTCGGTGAACTGCGCGGGCTGCTGCGGCTGGGCATCTCGCATGGCTCGTTCCAGAAACAGGAAGCGCAGCAGATCATGGAGTATCTGCGCCTGCTCAAGCCGGAGATTTTCGTCGAAGAGCCGTATGACGTGTTTTCACGCCTCGCGGCATGGCTGCGCAACTTCTTCGTGCCGCCGCGTCCGGTGCCGCAGCAACAGCAACGACAGTCGCGCTGAGTTCGACCTTGGGGGCGGCAGCGCACGAGCACGCCCCCATGCTCGCTCCGCCCTATCCCCCAACCCACGCCCCCGCGCTTCAATCCCACATCTTCCTGAGCTTCGCGCCAATCTCGACCTTCGCCTTCGCGGCCGCCGCGAGCCCCGCTGCCGTCGGCGCGCTCGGCACTGGCACGCGCGGCCACGCATACGCGTCGAACAGCGGCATCAGATGCGCGGGAATGAAGCGCGTGCGCGACGCCCATACATGACGATCACCCATATGCGTCTGGTTGTGCACGTAAAAGCGCTGCGGCACCACGATGTGCAGATCCTCTTTCGCCCGGGTCATCGCCACGTATAACAGGCGCCGTTCCTCGTCGATCTCGTCCTCGCTGCCGGTGCCGAGATCGGACGGAATACAGCCGTCGACGCCGTTCAGCACGAACACGTTGCGCCACTCCTGCCCCTTCGCCGAATGAATCGTCGACAGGATCAGGTAGTCTTCGTCGATTAGCGGCACGCCGGATTCGTCGCTGGTGGCATCGGGCGGATCGAGTGTCAGCTCGGTCAGAAAGCGCTCGCGCGACGCGTACGTGCCCGCGATGCTTTCCATCTGCAGCACGTCCGCGTGACGGATCGCAGCGTCCTCGTGATTGCGTTCGAGATGCGGCTCGTACCAGCGCCGCACCATTTCGAACTCGGCGGGCCAAGGCGTCTGCCGTCCATACACGCTCGACACCAGCTTGACGAACGGATGCCAGTCCTCCTGCGCGCGAGCGGGCGCGGCAAACGCGGCGAGTGCGCTCGCGGCGGTGTCGACGGGGTTGCCGCCGCCCGCGCGCGTGCCGATCTCGTCGAGCACCTTCGCCGCGGTGGCCGGCCCCACGCCCGGCAGCAACTGCACGACGCGAAAACCAGCGACGCGGTCGCGCGGATTCTCTGCCCAGCGCAGCACCGCGAGCACGTCCTTCACATGCACCGAATCGAGAAATTTCAGACCGCCGAACTTGACGAACGGAATGTTGCGGCGGGTCAGTTCGATCTCCAGCGCGGCGCTATGGTGCGCGGCGCGAAACAGCACCGCCTGCGACTTCAGCTTCATCCCCTGCTCGCGCGCTTCGAGCACCTGTTCGACGATATAGCGTGCCTGATCGGCTTCGTCGGCGACCGTGACCAGACGCGGACGTTGCGCCGACGCCTTGTCGGTCCACAGGTTTTTCGTGTAACGCTAGCTGGCCAGTTCGATCACCGCGTTCGACGCGGCCAGGATCGGCGCGGTCGAACGGTAGTTGCGCTCCAGCGTGACCTGCCGTGCGGGCGGGTCGAACTGCGCGGGAAAATCGAGAATGTTGCGCACGGTCGCGCCGCGAAACGAGTAGATGGACTGCGCGTCGTCGCCGACCACGGTCAGGCCGCGCCCGTCCGGCTTCAGCGCGAGCAGGATCGACGCCTGCAGACGGTTGGTGTCCTGATATTCGTCGACCAGCACGTGGTCGAAGCGCGCCGACAGGTCGGCCGCGATAGCCGGCTCCGCGGCCATGTGCGACCAGTAGAGCAGCAGATCGTCGTAGTCGAGCACGCTCTGTTTCTGTTTCGCGTCGACATACGCGGCGAACAACATGCGCAGGTCGGCTTCCCATTCGCGGCACCACGGAAACGCGTTGTCGAGCACCTGGCCGAGCGACGCCCCGGTGTTCACGACGCGCGAATAGATGGCAAAGCAGGTGCCCTTGGCCGGGAAGCGCCGCTCTTTCGCGGACAGCCCGAGTTCGTGGCGCACCAGGTTCATCAGATCGGCGGAATCTTCGCGGTCGTTGATCGTGAAGGACGGCGCGAGACCGATCAGCTCGGCGTACTCGCGCAGCAGCCGCGCGCCGACGCTGTGGAACGTACCCGACCACGTGAGCCCCTGCGCGAGCGCGGCCCGCGCGCCGAGCGCCGCGCCGGCGATGCGCGTGACGCGGCGGGTCATTTCGAGCGCCGCGCGGCGCGAAAAAGTCAGCAGCAGGATGCGGCGCGGATCGGCACCCTTCACCACCAGATTGGCGACCCGATGCGCGAGCGTGTTGGTCTTGCCGGAGCCGGCGCCCGCGATCACCAGCAGCGCGCCGGGGGGCGCGTTGGGGGTGTCGGCGCCATGTTCGACGGCTTCGCGTTGGGCGTCGTTGAGCTTCGCGAGCCTGGCGGCGGTATCGGAGGGCGGCGGAGTTTCGGCGACGGAGAGCACGGGAGTCTGCACTTTGGGATGGACACAGGATGGCGACGCATACTGTATATCCATACAACCATCGGCGACAAGCGACCCTTTTTTGACGGCTATTTGGGAGCGAAGCCGAACCGCCTCGTCACTGCGATGTCTGCACGTAAACAGGTCCAGCGCGAGTGCGGAAAATGGCGCGAAGTAGCGCCTAACGTGAAAACAGGATCCCGCAAAGAAAACGGCCCGTGCGCAACTTTTCGCGCCACGGGCCACTCATCGTTTTCACGAGCGAAGCGGACGACGTGACATCGACCTCCCCAACTTGCGACGCGCACGCTTACTGCTTCTTCGCGTCCTTCAAATTGGCATCGGCATTGGCCTTGTCGGCGTCGGCCTGAGCGTCGGTTTTCGTCTTGTCGGCCTTGGCCTGCGCGACTGCGGCCTTTTTGTCCGCCTTCGACTGTTCCTTCACGGCCTTCTTGTCGGCGTGGGTAACGGGCGCCGCGGCCGGGTCGCTCGCCTGCGCGAACGCGACCGATGACAGACAACCCGCAATCAACGCGGCATAAATCCGGTTCTTCGTTGACCTGACGATACTCATCCGGCACCTCCCTCAAACATCGTGCAAAGCGCTGCGCGCCCCGCCCGACAGTTGCATCCCAACCGGGCGAAGCACGGCGTGACGGCTAACGCCTCCCCGCCACGCCGACGCTCGCGCGGCTGGCTTAATGCTTCACATCGGCGCCATCAGCCTGAACCGCAGCGTGTCCTTCCATGTTCATCTTCATTTCGTTGTTGGCAGCCTGCTTATCCGCCTTCTGATTGATCTTCGCGTCGCGCACCTGCTCCTTGTACTGCGCCTTGGCGGCCTTCTGCTCATCCTTCATCTCCGCCTTAGACGCCTTCTTCGACGCGCGATATTCCGCATTCGCCTTCGCGTTGGCGTCACGCTTTTGCACCAGCGGATCGGTCGAACCCGACGCCGTCAGGCGGGTCGGCGCCGGCGTCACCGGCTGCACGCCCTGCGCGGCGGGAGCGGCGGGCGCGACCTCGGCGCCTTGCGTCTGCATCTGCGCCTGGCCACCGAGTCCTGCCGCCGGTTGCGTGGTCTGCGCCATGGCGGCGGTGGCGGCAAAAGCCGTGAGGGCGGTGCCGATCAGGAGCGAACGAATCTGGGTCATGGCTAATCCTCTCTCAAGTTATTGTGACGTGGCGTGTCCGGCGGTCTGTCGGGACGACCAGTCCGGCCTGCCTCGCCCGGTCTTCTGTCGCTGGGATTTCGATGAAATACAGCAAGCTCTGCTACGTTTCCGAACTTTACGAGGGAACTCTGCGATGTACGACCGGTGTTACGCAACGTTTCACTTTCCGACAATCGGATAACAACTGCTTGCATTTGCTTGCGCACGGGCCGCGTGCACCGCGTGCTTCATCTAGGGCAAGCTTGTGCCTTATGATGCGAACCCTTTGCCTGAAGGTGCAAACGCCATGCCCAACCTCGATTTCACGCTCACCGGCGACTACGTCGAACTGCACAATCTCCTGAAGATAACGGGGCTCGCGGATAGCGGAGGCTCGGCCAAAATGATGGTCGCCGACGGCGCTGTGACCGTCGACGGCCGGGTCGAAACACGTAAGACCTGCAAAATCCGCGCGGGTCAGGTCGTACTGCTCGGCGATACGCGGATCGCGGTCCACGAGGCCCACTGAGGCGGCGTCCGCCTCCCCGCCCACCGGCAGTCCGGAAACTCGCTGCATCGCACGCACCAGAATCGTGCGTCTTCCATCGACATCGCCGGGCCCACGCAATAAGCTGTTGGTTTCGACAGACAAACCCTTTGGCCAGCACGAGCGGCTCGCGAACGCACCGCGCTTTCCTTCTCCGCTGCTAAGCGCGCGGCCGCCGCAACGCGCCGCCGCCAGCGTACGAAGCGAGCGACGCGCGCCACACGCCGGCCCCGTGACACTGCCCCGCCACTTCCGCCGTCAAGCGCTTCATGACTCAATCCGGCTTCACCCGGGTGGCCGCCCGGCCGCCGACCTTCTCCCGCCACGCGGCCGACACCGCCCGGCTCGCGGCGCCGCTGGCGATCGCGCAGCTCTCGCAAATGGCGATGAGCGTCACCGACACCATCCTGCTCGGCTCGCTCGGCCCCGATGCGCTGGCCGCCGGCGGGCTCGGCGCGAACCTGTTCTTCGTCGTGGTGACGCTGCTGCAGGGCGTGCTGACTTCCGTCAGCGTGAGCGTGTCGCACGCGCGCGGCGCGCAGGACGATAGCCGCGTGCCGCATATCTACTGGACCGGTTTCGTGCTGTCGGTACTGCTGTCGGTGCCGGCGTTCATCCTGCTGTCGTTCGCATCGCGAATCCTGCTCGCGTTCGGCGAGCCGGGTCTGCTCGCACACAACGTCGGCGAATACGCGGCGGTGCTGCGCTGGGGCGCGCCCGCCAGCCTGATCGGCGTCGGTCTGATGCGCTCGTTTCTGCCGGCGATCGGCGCGGCGCGACGCCTGCTGTGGGTGTCGATCGCGAGCGTCGGCGTCAACGCATTCCTGAATTACGGGCTGATCCACGGCGCTTATGGGTTGCCGCGGCTCGGCTTTCTGGGCTCGGCGGCCGCGACCTCGATCACCGTCTGGCTGACCGCGCTCGTGCTGATGGCGCTGCTGCATCTGCGGCCGCGCTTCCGCCATTTCGTCGTCGCGACGCGGCCGAACGTGCCGCTGATGGGCGAACTGTTCGGCATCGGCTGGCCGGTCGCGATCACCTATGGCGTCGAGTCCACGCTCTTTCTCGCCACCGGCCTGATGGTCGGCCTGCTCGGCGAGTCGCAGCTCGCCGCGCATCAGATCGCGCTGAACGTCGCGTCGGTGGCCTTCATGGTGCCGCTCGCGATCGGCCAGGCGGCCAACGTCCGGGTCGGCTTCTGGGCCGGCGCCGGGCAGCCGCTGGCCGCGCGCCATGCGGGCTTCGTCGCGCTGGCGCTGGGCGTCGGCTTCATGACGCTGTCGGGGATCGTGCTGATTGCCGCGCCGCACTGGATCGTCGGCCTCTATCTGCATCTCGACGACCCGGCCAACGCGCCGACCGTCGCGCTGGCGAGTTCGCTGCTGGGCGTGGCGGCGATTTTCCAGATCGTCGACGGCATGCAGACGGTCGGGTCAGGCTGCCTGCGGGGGCTAAAGGACACGCGCGTGCCGATGATCGCCGCGGCGTTCGGTTATTGGGTGATCGGTTTTCCCACCGGCTATACGCTGGCGTTTCACTTTGGCCTCGGAGCGCGCGGTTTATGGTGGGGGCTCGCGGCCGGCCTCGCGAGCGTCGCGCTTCTGATGACGTTGCGGTTTCATAGGCTGAGCTTGCGGCGCGTGCCGGCGGCGGTGGTAACGCCGCCTGTTGGATCGGGTTGAGCGCGGGCCGCTTACCGTTTGCCGTTTGCCACTTCGGATGCGCTCGTGTCGACTCCTTCGCGCGAGACAATCCACACGACGAAGCATCGCCAGCAGCTCATTCGATCCACCCCCCGCGACGCGTCCTCAACAAGGACCGGACCGTCCTCCACAGCCGCCCCGCCGCCAAAAGGTAAAATGCCGGTCCCGGCCCACCGGCGCCCACCCGCGCCATACGCCGGGATTCCGCTTGGCACGCCCCACAAAGGCCAGCGCCGCCCGCAGGCTCACCACTGCCCGCACGGTTCGCCGCGTTCGCGCGGCCGACTTCCGAACGCCGCCGCTCCGGCTGGCCCGCCCGGCCGCTCGATGCACCCTCGATTCTCGCGATAAAACATAACCAAGGACCACCCGTCATGCTTGCCCGCGTCACCCGCTTATTTCCGCTCTGGGCCGTGCTCGTTTCGATCGCCGCGTACTGCTCGCCCGCGTCGTTCACGGGCATCGCGCCGCACGTCACCACGCTGCTCACGATCATCATGCTGGCGATGGGCGTCACGTTATCCGTGGCCGATTTCCAGCGTGTCTTCACGCGGCCCGCGCCGGTGCTCGCCGGCATCGTGCTGCACTACCTCGTGATGCCGCTCGCCGCCTGGGTGATCGCCAAGGCCCTGCGCATGCCGCCGGACCTGACCGCCGGCATGGTGCTGGTAGGCAGCGTCGCGAGCGGCACGGCGTCGAACGTGATGATCTATCTGGCGCGCGGCGACGTCGCGTTGTCGGTGACGATCAGCGCGTTGTCGACCCTCGTCGGCGTGTTCGCGACGCCGCTTCTCACGCGTCTTTACGTGGACGCGTCGATCGCCGTCGACGTGCACGGCATGCTGATGAGCATCCTGCAGATCGTCGCGCTGCCGATCGTGGTCGGCCTGATCATCAACCATCTGTTCAGCAAGACGGTGCGCAAGATCGAGCCGATCCTGCCGCTGATCTCGATGGTCGCGATCGTGCTCATCATCGGCGCGGTGGTGGGCGGCACGCAGAAGAGCATCGCGTCGGTCGGCCTTGTGGTGATGCTGGGCGTGGTGCTGCATAACGGCATCGGCCTGCTCGGCGGTTACTGGGGCGGGCGTCTGCTCGGCTTCGACGAAGCCGTCTGCCGCACCCTCGCGATCGAAGTGGGCATGCAGAACTCGGGCCTCGCCGCGACGCTCGGCAAGCTGTATTTCACGCCGATCGCGGCCTTGCCGGGCGCATTGTTCTCGGTGTGGCACAACCTGTCCGGCTCGCTGCTCGCAGGCCACTGGGCGGGACGTCCCGCGAAAGGCTCCACGCATGCGGACGGCGAGCGCGGGTTGAACGCCGGGCGCGGCTAACGCGAACTCGGCGCGCCGCGATCGCAGTTTAAAAAGCGATCGCGGCAGCGCTCGACATGAGCGCATAGACTCAATTGCGGCCTTTGTCGGCACGCTCATTAGGTCCCGGCAAAGGCCGCCGCGCAATCTTCCCGACATGGAACTTCCGTCACAGCGCTCACCCGGCAGCACGAAACCGCCTGCCCCCAATTCCCTTAGAATGGTTTTCTCGACAGCGTGAGCAAGCATCCGCGCTGCCGTCACGAGAAGCTTGCAAACAAGGGGATGACAGCGTGCCGGGGCACCACGAACAGAACCAAAGCGCACTGCAGCGCAAGCGTGCATTCAGCACACCCAGAACGCAGTCCCCTTGGGGGACCGCGAGACACATTTTCCTGCTGTGCTGCGCGGCGGCATTACTGACCGCCTGCGCGAGCAAGCCGCCCGCCACCGCGTTCGACCGTCCGGTCACGCACGCGCTGCCCGCCACCGCGACCACCCCGCTGCGTACCTCGCTCGCGCCGCTGGAAGCCGCGCATCCGGGGCAGTCGGGTTTTCGCGTGCTGTCCAAGGGCACCGACGCGTTGCAGATGCGCATCGCGCTCGCGCGCGCGGCGACCACAACCCTCGACATGCAGTACTACATCGCCAACGAGGACACCACCGGCAAGCTGCTGCTCGGCGCGGCGCTGTATGCGGCCGATCACGGCGTGCGGGTGCGCATGCTGGTCGACGATCTGAACTTCAAGGACATCGACCGCGTGATGGCGGGTCTGAACTCGCACGACAACATCGAGATCCGCGTGTTCAATCCGTTCGGCAGCGCGCAGGAAGGCGTGTTTCAACGCACCACGAACCTGTTCACGCAGCTCGGCCACTTCACGCGCCGCATGCACAACAAGGCGATGATCGCGGATAACCAGTTGGCGATCGTGGGCGGCCGCAATCTCGGCGACGAGTATTTCAGCGCGAGCGAAACGCTGCAGTTCCGCGACCTCGACGTGCTGGCCGCCGGCCCGATCACCGCCGACATCTCGGCGAGTTTCGACGACTACTGGAATAGCAGCCTTGCGTATCCGCTGCGGGCGCTGAACAAACAGAGGTTCGACGCGAAGGAACTCGATCAGACACGCGACGACTTGGCCAGCACTGGCGCACCAATGCCGATCCATACAACGCAAAACCCCTGAACGCGACGCCGCTCGCGTCGCAGATCACGAGCGAACAACTGGGCCTCATCTGGGCGTCCGCCGAATTCAAGGCCGACCCGCCGGAGAAGATCGAGCATCCGTCGCCGGACTACGTCAGTCCACCGCTGCAGCGGCTGCGCGAATTGGTGCACGACGCGCGCCACGAGTTCCTGATCGTGTCGCCGTACTTCGTGCCGCACGATGCCGGTGTCAAGACGGCCGGCGAGCTGACGCACCGTGGCGTGCGCATCGCCGTGCTGACCAACTCGCTCGCCGCGACCGACGCGGTCGCCGTGCAGGCGGGCTACGGTCCGTATCGCGTACCGCTGCTGCAACAAGGCGTCGAGCTCTACGAATTCAAGCCGCGCCAGGAAACCCCGCCCGCGGGCATCGCCGGCTCGCGTTCGCGCGCCAGCCTGCATGCGAAAACCTATGTGATCGACCACCAGATCCTGGTGATCGGCTCGATGAACCTCGACCCCCGCTCGGCCAATCTGAACACCGAACTGGCGCTGGTGATCCACAGTCCGCAGCTCGCGGACGAGGTCGCGCGGATCTTCGCGCACGGCACCTCGCCCGAGGAAAGCTATCGCGTCACGCTGGCCGACGACGCCCAGCTCGCCTATCTGCGCTCGATCGGCGCGCCGCTCTCGCCGCTCGTGTGGAGCGACGTCGAGAACGGCACGCGCCGCAGCTACATTTTCGATCCCCAAGCCGGGTTATACCGGAACGTGCTAACGGGACTATTCTCCCTATTGCCTGTCAACGCAGAACTTTGAGAAGCGGAGTGAAACATGACCGAAGACGTACGAATGGAGCGTGACACGTTCGGTGAAATCGCCGTGCCGAACGCGCGTCTATGGGGCGCGCAAACTCAGCGCTCGCTGCAGAACTTCCGTATTTCGACCGAGAAGCAGTCGCCCGAGCTGATCACCGCGCTGGCCGTCATCAAGCGCGCGGCCGCCGAGGTGAACCTCGGCCTCGGCGTGCTCGACGAAAGCAAGGCTCGCGCAATCATGCAGGCCGCCGACGAGATCATCGACGGCAAGCATCCGGAGGAATTTCCGCTCGCCGTCTGGCAGACCGGCTCCGGCACGCAGACCAACATGAACCTCAACGAGGTGATCGCGAACCGCGCGAGCGAGTTGCTCGGCGGCGAGCGCGGCGAAGCGCGCAAGGTGCATCCGAACGACGACGTGAATCGCGGGCAATCGTCGAACGACGTGTTCCCGACCGCGATGCATGTGGCCGCAGCGTGTGCGATCGTCAAGCATCTGCTGCCGGCGCTGAAGACGCTGCGCGATACGCTCGACGGCAAGGCGAAGGCGTTTGCCGATATCGTCAAGATTGGCCGCACGCATTTGCAGGACGCCACGCCGCTCACGCTCGGCCAGGAGTTTTCGGGCTATGTCGCGCAACTCGAGCACGGCATCCGTCACGTGGAATCGGCGTTGCCGCATCTGTACGAACTCGCGCAAGGCGGCACCGCGGTCGGCACGGGTCTGAACGCGCATCCGCAGTTCGCCGACAAGGTGGCGGCCGCCATCGGCAAGCTGACCGGCTTGCCGTTCGTGTCGGCGCCGAACAAGTTCGAGGTGATGGCCGCGGCCGACGCGCTGGTGTTCGCGCATGGCGCGTTGAAGACCGTCGCGGCGAGCCTGAACAAGATCGCCAACGACATTCGCTGGCTCGCGAGCGGCCCGCGTTGCGGGCTCGGCGAACTGTCGATTCCGGAAAACGAGCCGGGCAGTTCGATCATGCCGGGCAAGGTCAACCCGACCCAATCCGAAGCGCTGACGATGCTGTGCTCACAGGTGTTCGGCAACGACGTCGCGGTGAATATCGGCGGCGCGAGCGGCAACTTCGAGCTGAACGTGTTCCGGCCGATGATCGCGCACAACGTGCTGCAATCGGTTCGTCTGCTCGCCGACGGCGCGCACAGTTTCAACGACAACTGCGCGGTGGGCATCGAGCCGAACCGCGAGCGCATCGATACTTTGCTAAACGAATCGTTGATGCTGGTGACGGCGCTCAATCCGCACATCGGCTACGACAAGGCCGCGCAGATCGCGAAGAAGGCGCACAAGGAAGGCACCACGCTGAAGGCGGCGGCGCTCGCGCTCGGCTTCGTCACCGAGCAGCAGTTCGACGAATGGGTGCGGCCGAAGGATATGGTCGGAAATTCGGCGGTGTGATTCCGGGCAAGCCGTTGCGCTTGCGGCGCGACGGTCCGGTCCCTCACGCTTGAGGGTTAGCGCCCGCCGCAACTGACGTTGAATCACCGGCTGCGCGAACGCCACGGTTCGCGCGGCCCTCGCGGGCCTTCAGGGGCTCTTGAACAGCGCCCCTGGCACGCGCCGCTTAAATCTTGCCCTGCGCCACTTCGTCCGGCTTCAGTTCGACGATAGCGTCGAGCGCTTCCTTCACGTCTATCGCGTACTTGGCGAGGCGTTTCTGCTCCTCGCTCTGCGGCACGAAAGCGGGTACCGGCACTGGTTGGCCGTTCTCATTGACGGCGACCATCACGATCAGGCAATCGGTGGTTTGCAGCAGCTCGCCGCCCTTCGGATCGCCCGCGTGCACCGAGACGTGAATGTGCATGCTGGTGCGGCCCGTCGCTACGACCCGCGCGCGCAATTCGACCAGATTGCCGACCAGAATCGGCCGGCGAAAGCGAATATTGCCCACGCTGACCGTCACGCAATAGCGTCCCGACCAGACCGCCGAGCACGCATACGCGGTCTCGTCGATCCACTTCATCAGCGCGCCGCCGTGCACCTTGCCGCCGAAGTTGACCGAGCTCGGCTCGGCAAGAAAGCGGAAAGTGGTTTCCGAACGGTCCAGCGGCGCTACGGGAGGGGTGCTCATCTTGACTCCGGTCAATCGGATGCATTGAAAGGGGGCGATTATACGAGCGCAATATTGACGGCGTGGCAGCTTTGGACGGCCTGCGCCGCCGAATCTTTGCGGGTGAGCGCGCGAGTCTTTCGACCAGCTTTCGATTAGGTTTTCGCTCGAGGTGAGCGGCGCTCGCGTGGGATCGTGCGCTTATTTGTGGAAGCTGATCCCTTCGTCGATCGTGCCGTACATGTTGATGCTGCCGGAGCCGGAGCCGGCGCCGGACCCGGCGCCGCCCAGCGCGCAGGCGGAGAAAAGCAGGACTGCGGCGGCGACGGCAAGAAAAGTTTTCATGACAACGTGTTCCTGCATAGACAGGCTTCGATTCTAGCCTGTCAGGCCGTCGTGCTGCCGCGACGCCGGCCGGCGCGGCGCAGCGCGGCACCCCCGCCGATACGACTCCCGCCCCGCACCGCCGGATTTTCGTGGCCGCCGCATGCCATTGTTCACGCTAAGCTGAAACATCGAATAGCACAGCCCGTTACAGTGGACTTGATGGCGCTTCGCGCGCCGCCCTTGGAGACACCCGATGGCCGCCACCCTCACTGACGAATCGAACCATTTTCCAGGCCTCAGCCGGATCGGCGCGCTGCTCGCCGATCCGGGCCGCGCCGCGATGCTGTGGGCGCTGATGGACGGCAGCGCCCGCCCCGCCGGCGAACTCACGATGATCGCGGGACTCTCGCCGTCGGCGGCCAGTGCGCATCTCGCGCGCCTCACCGACGGCGGCCTGCTCGCGCTCGAAGTGCGCGGCCGGCATCGCTACTTCCGGATCGCGTCGCCCGACATTGCCGCGTCGATCGAGGCGCTCGCCAACGTCGCGCAAGTCAGCGCGCCGCAGCGCGCGACGCCGCGTCCGGCGCGCACCGTGCCGCTCGACATGCGCTACGCCCGCACCTGCTACGACCACATGGCGGGCGAGTTGTCGGTACAGGTGTTCGAACGGCTGGTCGAGCGCGGTCTGCTGACGCTGCACGGCACGACGCTCGAGGCCACCGCCGACGGCGCCGCGCGCTTCGCCGAATGGGGCATCGACCTGTCCGCCCAGAAGAGCCGCCGGCGCCGCTTCGCATGCACGTGCCCCGACTGGAGCGAGCGGCGTCCGCATCTTGGCGGCGCACTCGGCGCGGCGTTGCTCGACGCGTGGTCGGCGCACGGCTGGATCGAGCGGACCGAGCGGCCGCGCATCCTGCGCGTCACGCCGGCCGGCCACCGTCATTTCGATGCGTTTCTCGCGGCGTGAGTCGTCCGCCGGTGCGAGCGGCGACTGCGGCGACTGCGTCGTGAACCCGCCAACCGCTGCATCAAAACCGGCAACCCGCCGGGCGCGAGATTTTTTGTTACACGCCGATAGCGTGGCCTTACAAAAGTGGGGGTCTTGAAACAAACGCCACGAGTAGAGTGACTTACGGACCGAGCAGATCGCCGCGTCCGTTGGAGATAAGTCATGAGAACCGTCACCGCCCGCCCCCCTTCGACGCACCGCTTGCCGGGCTACACACTGATCGCCGCCGCCGTCCTGCTGTGCGCCGCGCAAGTTGCTTGGGCGCAGGACATGCCGTCGGCGCCGCAGGACGCCGCGACCAGCCAGAATACCGACCCGCCGGGGCGCATCGCGCGGCTGAACTACACCGCCGGCACCGTGACCACCGAGCCCGCCGGCGCCACCGACTGGACCTACGCACAGATCAACCGCCCGCTCACCACCGGCGACCAGCTCTGGAACGACCAGAACGCGCGCTCCGAGCTGCACATCGGCTCGACGGCGGTGCGACTCGGCGAGTCCACCAGCCTCGACGTGCTCAATCTCGACGACAACAGCGCCCAGCTGAAAGTCGCGCAGGGCACCTTGTCGACCCGCGTGCGCGAACTGCCGCCGGGATCGTCGTATGAAATCGACACGCCGAACATCGCGCTCGGCGTGAACGGTCCCGGCGACTACCGTGTCGACGTCGCGCCGGACGGCAGCAGCACCACCGTCACCGTGCGCAGCGGCAGCGCGACCGTGTACGGCGACAGCGGCGAGGTGCCCGTCACGGCCGGCCGGCAGATCCGCTTCGGCGGCACGAACCTGCAACAGCTCGCCGACAACCAGGTGCCCGGCCTCGACAGCCTCGATCAATGGGCCGTGAGCCGCGATGGCGCGGAGGACCGCTCGGTGTCGGCACAGTACGTGTCGCGCGACGTGCCCGGTTATCAGGATCTCGATGCCAACGGCACGTGGCGCAGCAGTCCGCAATACGGCGAGGTGTGGGTGCCGCGCGCCACGCCCGCCGGCTGGGCGCCCTACCATGACGGCCATTGGGTCTGGCAGGCGCCGTGGGGCTGGACCTGGGTCGACGACCAGCCGTGGGGCTTCGCGCCGTACCACTACGGCCGCTGGGTGCAGATGGACGACACGTGGGCGTGGGTGCCGGGACCGGTCGTAGCCGACGCGCCGCCGGTCTACGCGCCGGCCCTGGCCGCCTTCGTCGGCGACGACGAAGGCGGTGGCGTGCCCGACTGGGGCGTGAATCTGGCGGTCGGCGGGATCGTGGCGGCCGGCGTCGCGTGGTTCCCGCTCGGCCCGGGCGAGCGGTGGCATCCGCATTGGGGTGGCCACGATCACTGGAGCGAGGGTTACTACAACCGCGTCAACCGGAACGCGTTCGTCAACCAGTACAACCGCAACGTGAACATCCATAACACCTACGTCAACTATCGCGGGCGCGGCGGCCTGACTGCCGTGCCGGCGACGGCGTTCGTGCACGGGCAGCCGGTCGGACGCTTCGCGCAGAAGGTCGATCCGGGGCAGTGGCACAACGCGCGGTTCAACCCGGGCGGGCCGGGGATCGCGCCGGTGCGGGAGAGCTTCGGGCCGGGTCTGCGCAATGCGAATTACAGGCCGCCGGCGGGCGTGATTGCGCGTCCGGTGGTGGCGACGCGCAGTCCCGCGATGCCGCCTGCTTATCACGACAGCCTCGCGCAGCGTTTCGCGCAAAGCGGCGGACGGGTGCCGGGCGGCGGTCAGCCTATCGTGCGGACTTCGGTGTCCGCGCACATGGCGGGCGGGCGGGGCGCGTTGCCGGCGCAAAACGTGCGGGTCGTCCAGTCGCATATCGCCGGACGGCCGCCGGGCGCGGCGGCGGGTGCGCCGATGCCTGGTGCGCCCAATGGTACGCAACAGGCGGGACAGCAGGCGGCACAGCGGCCCGGCGAAGTTGCCGGCGCCGCTCAGGCGCCGCATGCGGGCGAGCCGCAAGTTCGACCTGGGACGCCGCCGCCGATGGTCGGCAATCAGCACACGCAGCAGCCGGGCGCCATGGCGCATCCGACGAATGGCGTGCCGAGGCCGCCGCAAGCGGCTGGCGGCAACCCGGCGGGTTACGCGCAGGAGCATGGGATGGGGATCCCGCAGCAGGCGGGTCGGCAGCCGGGTGCGAATGGCGGCCACGAGCCGGTGTGGACGCAGCCGCATGCGCCGATGGCGCAGCAGCGTGGCGGTCCGCAGGAGCGGCCGGGTTTCGGCCAGCAGCCCGGCGCCAATGTGCAGGCGAACGCGGGGATGCAACAGCATGCCGTGCCGCGTCCGGCGGAAAATCCGGCGATGCAGCAGCAGGCGCGCGAGCAGGAGTTTCAGGCGCGGCAGCAGGCGCAACGGCAAGCTGACATGCAGGCACAGCAGCGGCGTCAGGAGCCTCGTCCACAGCCGATGCAGATGGCACGGCCGGAGCCACAGCCGCAACCGGTGCAACAGCAGCAGCCGCGTTTTGAGCCACGGCCGCAACAGGTACAACAGCCGCGGCCAGAGCCACGGCCGCAACAGGTTCAGCAAGCGCGACCTGAACCACGGCCGCAGTCGGTCCAGCAGCCGCGCCCCGAACCGCGTCCGCAGCAGGTCCAGCAGCCGCGCCCCGAACCGCGTCCGCAGCAGGTCCAGCAGCCGCGCCCCGAACCGCGTCCGCAGCAGGTCCAGCCGCCGCGCCCGCAACCACAACCGCAGCAGCAACACGTCGAGCAACATCCCGGCGGCGGCAACCGCGACGAGCATCACAAGAGCTGAGCGCCGCCGACCTAAGATCCGTTGCCGCCTGCCGCGCGTGACGGCGCACGCAAGCGGCAGCGTAAAAAAACCCGCGATTCTCACATCGCGGGTTTTTTCTTTGCACGACTGAAACCGGTCGCCGGCGCGCGCTCAAATCGCCATAGGCGCGGTCAACGGCTCGTGGTGCCGATAGCCGACCAGCGAGAAATCCGCCGGCTCGATCTTCTCCAGCCACTCGGGTTCATAGACGCCGGTTTTCGCGTACTCCGGCACGCGATCCGAAATCGCCAGAGTCGGGCTCGCATAAGGCTCACGCGTGAGCTGCTGCTGCAACATATCGAGCTGGTTCTCGTAGATGTGCGCATCGCCGATGAAATACGTGAACCAGCGCGGCGTGTACCCCGTCAGGCGTCCGACCAGATGCAGCAACGCCGCGCCTTCGGTCAGGTTGAACGGCGTGCCGAGCCCGACATCGTTGCTGCGAATGTACAGACACAGCGAGATTTCACGGCGCGCGACGTTCGGCAGAAATTGGTAAAGCAGATGGCAAGCCGGCAGCGCGATCTGATCCAACACCGCCGGGTTCCACGCATGAAACAGAATGCGCCGGTCGGCGGGGTTCTGCATGATCGTATCGAGACACTGGCGCAACTGATCGATCGCCTTGTAGAGCAGCACCTTAGGGCTGCCGTCTTCTTCGAATCCGGTCACCACCTGGAAGCCGCGCGCGCTGGCGTCGGCAAGCTGCGCGCTCGCACCGGCGTCGAGCACCTTGTACGCCGGCCACTGGCGCCACTGCACGCCGTACACGTCGCCGAGGTCGTCCGGGCCCTGCCGGTACGGATTGGCGAGCCATTGCGGATTCTGGTTGGCGTTCGCATCCCACACCTTGCAGCCGAGGTCGCGGAAATCCGCGGCGCTGCGCGACGCGCGCAGAAACCCGACCAGTTCCCCCACTGCCGACTTGAACGCGAGCTTTTTCGTGGTGACTGCGGGAAACCCCTGCTGGAGATCGAAGCGCAACATCGCGCCCGGCATGCTGATGGTGCGGATGCCGGTGCGGTTCTCCTGCCACGTGCCGGTGTCGAGAATCGTGCGAACGAGGTCCAAGTATTGTTTCATGCGGGTTCCTTCGACGCGGCGCCCGCGCAATGTCGATGCGCGCGCCACGGGGATTGAGCGGAAAACCCGATTTTAACAAGCGCGGCAGCTCGCCGCCTTGTCGCGGCAAGCAGTGGAGAAAATATGGCTGGAGAAGTGGCCTTGAAAGAAAAGCGTGATGACCGACAGACGGGCGCGGGCGGGCAAGGAGGGCTCTCGTTGCGAGGACCCGCGTGAAGCGCAAGCGCGTCAGCCGGCCCAACAAGCCAGTCAAACGCGATAGCGAGGCCCCCGCCCTCCCGGCGCGTAAGAACCAACGCGCCTGATGAGCCCTGAAAAGCCCCCAAGGCGCCGCGCCGCCCCCGCCTCAGCAAAGGCCCGCAACCCGCCTAAAGATGCGGCACAGAAGCCGGCAAATCACCATGCCGCGTGGACAGCGGCTCGCCTTCCATATGGCGCATCCCATGCGAGCACAGCAGCCGATACAGCGTCACGCGCGAGATGCCGAGTTCCTGCGCGGCGTCGCCAAGCCGCCCGCGATGACGCAATAGCGCGAGTTCGATCGCCTGACGCTCGGCCGCCTCACGCGCCTGCGCGAGCGACACCGGCACGATCTCGACATACTCGGCCAGTTCGAGATCGCGCGCCGTGATCGCGCGGCCCTCGGACATCACGATTGCGCGCCGCACCCGATTGATCAGCTCGCGCACATTGCCAGGCCAGCCGTAGTTGTGAAGCGCCGCGATCGCATCGGGCGCGAAGCCGCGCAAGCGGCGGCTCGCATCCTTCTTGAAACGTTCCAGCATGTGCCGCGCAAGCAACTCGATGTCCTTGCCGCGCGCGCGCAGCGGCGGCTCGTCGATCTGCAGCACGCATAGCCGGTGATAGAGGTCGGAACGAAAACGCCCTTCGATCATCGCCGCGGTCATGTCGACGTGGGTCGCCGAAATGATCCGCACGTCCACGTCGATCGCGCCGTGGCCGCCCAGCCGCTCGACCTTGCGCTCCTGCAGGAAGCGCAACAGGCTCGCCTGGCTCTCGAGCGGCAGATCGCCGATTTCGTCGAGAAACAAGGTGCCGCCGTTGGCCGCTTCCACCCGGCCGATCTTGCGCTGATTGGCGCCGGTGAACGCGCCGCGCTCATACCCGAATAGTTCCGATTGCAGCAGATGCGGCGGGATCGCGCCGCAGTTGATCGGCACGAAAGGCGCATTGCGCCGCGCCGAGCGTTCGTGAATCGCGACCGCCGTCAGTTCCTTGCCGGTGCCCGATTCGCCCGAGATGAACACCGGCGCGTCGGTCATCGCCACTTTGCGGATCGAGCGGAATAGCGCGAGCATGGCGTCGCACGAGCCGACCATTTCGCCTTCGGCGCCTTGCGAGCCATCGTTCGACGCCGGCTCGCCCAGCGAGATCATGCCGTACGCGTGCCCGACGGAATCGACGATGCGGTCGCCCGAATACGGCACCGTCACATAGTCGAAACAATAGTCGCGCACGAGCCGGCGCAAAGCGGCGTCACGCAGCTGGCCGGGCATGGTGGCTGCCACCCAGCCGACGTTCGGCATGGTCAGGCAGGACTCGAAAGCGGCAATTTCGTGCGGCTGGAAATCGCTGGAAAGATCGAGCAGGCCGCCCGCCGCCGTTCCGGCGCGAACCGCGCGGCGCGCGTCGCGCGCCGATCCCACGACTTCGACATGCCAGCCGCGCTGATGAAACCTGGTATTCAACTCCGCGCTCGGATCGCGTGAAACGTAAATCAGTTGCCGCGTTGCGGGTTCCATTATTCAGATCCTCTCGTCAACGAACGTTAAGGATGACGCACGCACCTGAACTGCAATTCAGACACGCTGACTCAATCGGGATTCGCGCATAGCAAAACCCGAACGGCCATTCCATTCCGTGCGGACAGCTGATCCCCAAGAAAGCGGCGTGTGTGTTTGAGACGGCCTGTTAGCGGCCTTTTTTAAATCTGAAGTTGTTTTCGAGAGCTTACTATACGTCCGCCGCTTCGAAAACAATTATACGAATTTAATCACGGAGTCCTTTACCACGAAGGCTCGGCGCTTGATAACCATTTATTCAGCCGACGAATAATACATTAGTGGAAGCGCTTTCCTGGCGTTCACCCGAAGGTAGTTTGTACCCGCCGGATTAACGATTTATAGGTATTTTGTGCCTACCGTTTCAGCCCTGAAACGTTTTTGTCCGATTTGTCGAATAACGCTCCCTGGTATGTAGATCGCATCCCTACGCATCAATGGATTGCGAGCGATGGCACACGTTTCGCTAAATGCCATGCACCAAGGAGAGACATCATGCGACTCGCTTCCCGCATCGACCCCATCGGCGTCGCAGCCTGCGCGGCCCTGTGCGCGGCAATCGCCTTGATCGTGCTGCCCGCCGAGGTCCATGCCCAGGCAGCACAGTCCCGATCCGCCACGCTGGCGGATTTCGCCGGGACCCGCCTCGAGGGCGACCGCGTCGCCGCAGCCTCGTCGGAGTGGACGCCCGGCGCGGCCAGCGAATTCGGCCGCCTCACGAACGATGCGCTGGGCGCGCCCGCCGATGCTGCATCCGTGAACGATATTTCTCTCGACGACCAGGTGCTGGCGCGCCAGCGCGGCGGCGCGGTCGGGATGTTGATGGTCGCCGCGACACCGCAGCTCATGCGCGGCAGCAGCGGCGGGCGCGTGACGCTGTGGGACGAGATCGCTCCGCCCTCGCCGTTGCCGATCCCGGTCGACGCCGCGCGCGCCGCGCGCGCCGCCCAAGGCAACGTCGCCACGTACCAGAGGAAGTAGAGCGAACAGATTGCGATGCAACAGAGGCAGCGCGGAAACGAAAACATCGCGCGCCGCGAACACAAAAAGAAAGGACCGAGACATGACTACCTCCATCCGGACGCCGCGCGCGCATGGCGCGTCGGCGGCGTCACCACCCGTCGCCCCCACGGGACTCCCGGCGGCTCTCGCAAGCGCACTCGTCCTGCTCACCGTATGTTTTGCCGACAGCGCGACCGCCCAACAGGTCGTCAATCCGGGCGACATCGTCGTCGAGCGCACGGTCACGCCGCGCGACGCCTTCGTCCCCGTGCCGCGCGACCAGGACCCGGTCGCGGTGCGCGCTACCACTTTCCCGGCCAACTCGTTCAATCCGGCCATCGCGCAACTCGTGGGCGACACCGATCTAACGAACGCGCATGGGTCAAGTGGCGTGGCCACGGGCGGCGCACTCGGCGGCCCCGGTATGCAGGCGGTCGCGCAGATCCTCAGCGGCAAGGCCACCGGCAACAACGTCGCGCTCAACGCCGGCGGCATCGGCGGGCCGACGGCGGGCATTGGCGGCGCCATCAGCTCATCGGTGACGGGAGCGCTCGCGCCGCTGTCGAATGCACTGGGCGGCGCGCTCGGAGGCTTGAAATGAGCCCGCTCCGAGTCACGTCGCTGCACGCGGCGCTATGCGTGTGCCTGAGCGGCGCCGCGTTCGCAGCGAGCCACGCGCACGCGCAAGCGGTGCCGGCCATCAGCGCCGGCTCGACCATGGCCAACGGCGCGGGCGCCGGCGTAATCGGCGCGTTCACGGTCAACCAGACAGCCGGTCTCGACAACGCGCAGGCCAACCAGATCACGATCACGAACGGCGGCGCGGTGGGCAACGAGAACGCCAGCGTGCAAAGCGCGTCGGTGGCCGCGCGTGTCACGGCGGCGCGGGCGTCGATCGAAGCCAATGCTTTTTCGAATACTTCCGGCGCGGTGCTGGTGAACCAGTCCGCCGGAGCAGGGAATCTGCAGCGCAATAGCACCCTGTTGGGGACTGCGGCGCTCGGAGTCGAGACCGTCTCGGATGGGGAGCTATCCGCGACGGCCCCGAAAAACGGCGGTCCGGGTCAATCCATCGGGGTTCATGGCGTACGCGAGACGAGCGTTTCCAGCGATGCCTTCAAGAATGTCAGCGGGATCGTCCAGATCAACCAGACAGCCGGCGCTGGTAATGCCACGGCAAACAGTTTTGTGCTCCGTCCCCCGGCGGGCACTTTTTTTAACTGACCACACTTAAAGTATCGGAGCGAATCATGAAGCGCACTCTCATTGCCGCAGCCGTTCTCGTCGCCGCGTCCGGCAGCGCGTTAGCCGCACCGCAAAATGCCTATCTGTTCAACTCGATGCTGGTCGGCGATGCAATCGGCGTCGAAGGCATGGTCGGACTGTATGGTTGCGTGCACGTGTCCAGCACGGCCGGCGCAGTGGTCAACAACAACCAGTCGGTCAGCGTGAACGCGTCGCTCGTCGCGGCAGCGCAGAACTACATGAGCGGCAGCGTGGCGACCACCTACAACAACCGCGCGATCTCGGTCAAAGGCAGCGGCGCGGCTTTCGCCGTGCTGACGCAAAGCCATTCGTCGATGAACTCGAGCTCGCAAGGCTTCCAGGCACCGGGCGGCTATGCGTACGGCAACCAGAGCGCGTCGGTGGCGGGTGGCGGCTATGAAACCAGCCAGCAGGCCGCCGGCATCGCAGGCGGCTTCATCCTTACCCGCTCCAACTCCGGCGGCCATATCTCGGCCGGTGGCTCGATCGGCGGCGGCTACAACTATCAGGCCCACAACACTCCGTCGCACGGCAGCGGCTCGTTCAGCGCCGGTGGCGGCCTGCGCGCCGACTACAACCAGTCGAGCTACGCCAACATGTCGGGCGTGGCCGGCGGCATCGAAGCCACCGAAGCGTCCGGTCAGGGCCGCGTATGGGGCTTCCGCGCGAACGAAGGCTCGGGCTTCGCGGCGCTCGGCGAACACTCGTCCGGCTACACGGCGACCCGCTCGTCGTCCACCGACGTCTACGGCGCAGCCTTTGGCATCGACGCCAGCCTGGCCACGACCGACGTGAGGACCACCGGCACGGTCACCCAGTACTACAACAACCAGGCGGCCGGCACGCTGAACGCCACCACCGGCAACAACGCGGCCAGCGGTGTGTCGGGCAACCTCGGCATCAACATCGCGGAAGGCATCAGCAACGCGCAGAGCAACGACGTGTCGCTCGCGTCGGTGGACATCGGCAACGTGTTCGGCAACGCGCAGGTGTTCAACACGCAAGCGTCGAGCGGCACCGCCCAGATCAACAACTTCAATCTGAACGCGTCGATCGGGGATGGCTCGCTATCGGGTGTGACGGGCAATGTCGGGGTCAACGTCGCCTCGGGTATCGGCAACGTGCAGAACAACAGCCTCGCCGGTGCAGTGACGACGACCAAGCCGGGCAAAGCGATGACCACGGCAATGGTCGCCACGGATGACAACTCGCAAACCGCCGCCATGACGGTGGTGGGTCAATTCCAGGGCACCGCGATGCTGGGCGCCAACTCGCTCGCCGGCGCGTCCGGCAACATCGGCGTGAACATCGCGGGCGGCGCGGGCAACCTGCAGCACAACGGCCTCGCTATCGCGGCGCTGAACAGCGGTAAATAAGCCGGCGGCACCGACCGACGGCAGGCAGAAGAAGTCAGAAAAGCAGTAAAGGGGCACGCGCCGGCAGCGATCGCAGCGGCCGGTGCGTACACCGCGGGAGACCAACATGTACGGGTTCAAGGGGTTCCCGGCGCTACAGTTCGCCGTAGCGCTGGCAGGCTGCATGCTGTGCGTGGACCACACTTGCGCACAGTCGAGCATCGACACGTCCAGATTCGCGGGCGCGCCGTTGACGAAGACGGTTCATTCGATGAAGGACATCCGTTATAGCCACATCGTCAACCAGCAGTTCGACTTCAGCTGCGGCGCGGCGGCGCTCGCCACCCTCCTCAAGTTCGCCTACGGCATCGACATTCCGGAGACCGAACTGATCCGCCGGATGATGGTTTTCTCGACGCCCGACGTCGTTGTCCAGAACGGCTTCTCGATGCTCGACATGAAGAAGTTCGTCGAGACCATCGGTTTGCGCGGCCGCGGCTTTCGCGTGAACACCGACGCTCTCCACCATTTGCAGATTCCCGTGATGGTTCTGATGAACATCGACGGGTACGAGCATTTCGTGATCGTCAAGCATGCGCAGGACGGCCGCGTGTTCATCGCGGACCCGGCGCTCGGCAATCGCGTCGTGCTCGAAGAGGACTTCGCGAAGACCTGGAACGGTCTCGTGTTCGCGGTCCTCGGCAAACCATTCAGGGAGGACTCACCGCTGTTGCAGGACAACGAGTCGCTCGCGCTGAAGCTGCGCGCCAGCGCGCTGGCCAACGGCACGGCTGCGACTCCTTTTGTCGAGTACGGCTTGAACAAGGCAGACCTGTTCTGACCCAATCATGAAGCAATACCTCACCCAGCTCGGCCTTGCCCTCTGCGCCATCACGTGCGGCGCAACCGGCAGCGCCCATGCGTCACAAGGCGCCGGCTCGCCACCCGTGCCCGAGTTTCCCGCTTCACGCGAAGCCGACGCCGCAGCCGTCAAGGTGCAGAGGGTCGGCGATGACGTCCTTGCCAATCAGACCGGCAAATATGCCGGCGCCTCGATGATTTCCGGTTTCGTTCTGAATGTTCTTTCGCAATGGCAATTGCCCAACGGCGTGACAGCCCTCGCCCAAGGCACGCTCGCCGCGGCCCAGAACACGGCCGGTCAGATCTCCACCTCCGTCAGCACGCTTGCGAGCGTGACGGGCGGCGGCCCCGGCGGCAACGGGGCCAATCCCGACGCTCGGGTCAACGGCGGACAAAGCATTGCGGTCAACGGAGTTTCGCAGGTCACTCAGGTGGGCGGTGATCGCAACAGCGGCGTGAACTCCGCGCTGATCGACTTCAACAATCGCGCCGTGACGCTCGCGGGCGCCGCCAACGCACCGTCAGCAGCGGCCAGCAACTCGACCGGCTCCGTCAAAGCCGGCATTACGTTCGGCAGCGACGGCGTGCGCATCGCGCTGCAGACGCCGGCTGGGCTCGCCACCCAGACCATCGCGCCAGGCAACGGGCGGATCGCCCAGTTGCTGCAGATTGCAGGCAATAACCAGCAAGTCGCCAACGCATTGCAGTTGCATCTGCAGACCCAGCAGATGCCGACCTCGATGATCCGTCAGTTAGGCGTACTACAAGCTCTGCAAAACAGGAGATGACCAGGCGGGCCGCCACCCGCCATCGAGCAGGACAGCAGCACAGCAGCACAGCAGCGAAGAAAAGGCCGCCCGCCGTCAGGGGATGGGCGATGCGCGGCCGGAAACACCGGGGGATCAAAAATGAAAAGCCTTTCATCGACCAGGGTGCCCGCGCATGGCACTGGCGGCCATTCCGGCCGCCGTCATGCTATTGGCCCTTTCGTCAGCGGCGAACGCACAGGCGCTCGCCGGACAGTCCTAGAAGAACGTTTGAACACGTTGATGCGGGTCGTCGACGAACAGCAGCGGCAGATCCATTCACTCGAACGCCAGGTCACCGACCTGGAAATGACGCTGCGCGGCCGCGGCGCGCCGGCCGGCAGCCAGAGCGTGGCCGATCAGCCCGGCGCCGACGGCCTGCCGGTGCCGTTGCCGCCGCTCGCGCAGCTCAACCCGAGCACGCCCGCGCCGGGCGGCAACACGGGCACGGCGACCGGCGTGCCCGCCAATCCGCCCGCGCCCGAAGGCGGCAGCGCGGGCGGCCTGCCGGCCGCCACCGACGGCAGCGGCGCCATCGGCCAGACCCAGCGGGCCGCCGAACCGGTGCGCACGCAGGCCGAGCAGGCGGTCGTGCAACGCGAACACGCGCCGCTCTTCGATCACAAGCTGACGATGGACTTCGGCCTCAGCGACACGTACTACGACCGGCGCCAGTTGCAGTTGTCCGGCTTCCTCGCGCTCGACGCGATTTTCCTCGGCAACATCAACCTGGGCCAGACCAAGTCGCACCAGTTGATGGCCGATCTCGACACGCGCTACGGCCTGACCGACCGCATCAGCGTCGATGTCGACGTGCCCTACGTGTACCGGCGCAGCAATTTCATCGTCGGTGGCGCGGGCGGCGCGGCGAGCACGATGTCGGACGCGACGGTGAGCAGCAGCGCGCTGGGCGACGTCAACTTCGGGATCTATTACCAGTTCCTCAAGGAAACCTACAGCCTGCCGGACATCGTCGGCAGCCTGCGCTTCAAGGCGCCGACCGGCACCTCGCCGTTCGGCGAGAAGGTGGTGCAGATCGAGCCCGACAACACCAATCTGGTCGCGCCGACCAAGCTGCCCACCGGCACCGGCTTCTGGAACGTGACGGCCGGCGTCTCGGTGCTGAAGACCTATGACCCGGTGGTGCTGTTCGGCAGTGTTTCGTACACCTACAACATCGCGCGCTCGTTCGCGGATATCTCGTCGGTGCAGGGGCAAACCCAGCCGGCGACGGTCAAGCTCGGCGACATCGTGCAGTTCGGCGGTGGCGTGGCGCTGGCGTTCTCCGACAAGGATTCGGCCAGCGTGTCGTTCACGATGGCGCTCGAACCCGAATCGAAGACGCGCGCGCCGGGCGGCTCCTACGAGAAGGTGCCGGGCAGCGAAACCACCGCCGCAGCGATGAATTTTGGCCTGAACCACGCCGTGAACAAGCACCTGACCATCAATGGCGCCGTGTCCATCGGGCTCACGCCCGATGCGCCGAACTTCGTGGTCGGCGTGCGGTTTCCCTATACCTTCTGACGTGCCAACCATGCGAGGTCGACCGTGCGTGAATCACCTCATCTGACCAGTGTTGCTCCGGTGGCGGGAGCGGGATCGCATTTGTCGCTGGCGCGGCCCAAGGAGATGGCCGCGACGCAGCCCGTCGGCGTGCCGGCGAGCCGAATGCCGGCCGCCTTGGCCGTGGCCGACATCGGCGCGGCGGCCGCGGCCACGTCGCGTGGCCAGCGCGAACGCCCGCTGCTTTACGTCGCGCGCACGCTGGACGAAACGCTCGTCGCGCATCTGAAGAGCCGCGGCTGGCGGGTCGCCACGGCGCGCTCGGCGCACGAACTCGGCCGGCTCGTGAAGCCCGACGCGGCCTGCGCCGGCATCGTCGATCTGGCGAGCTTCGCGCCGCGCGAGCTGGCCGGGCTCGAAGCGAGTCTGCGCCAGCAGCAGCTCGGCTGGATCGCGCTCGCCACCAGCGAGCGGCTCAACGATCCGCTCGCGCGCAGGCTCGTGCGCCATTACTGTTTCGACTTCGTGAAGATGCCGGTGGCGAACGCGACGGTCGATTATCTGGTCGGCCACGCGTTCGGCATGGTCACGCTGTGCGAGCCGGAACTCGCGCCGCCCGTGGGCGAGTTGGGCGACGACGAGATGGTCGGCACCTGCGAGGCGATGCAGCAGCTCTTTCGCACAATCCGCAAGGTGGCGAACACCGACGCGAGCGTGTTCATCGCCGGCGAGTCGGGCACCGGCAAGGAGCTGACCGCGCTCGCGATTCACGAACGCTCGCCGCGCCGCAAGGCGCCGTTCATTGCGATCAATTGCGGGGCGATTCCCCATCATCTGCTGCAGTCCGAACTATTCGGCTACGAGCGTGGCGCGTTCACGGGCGCCAATCAGCGCAAGATCGGCCGGGTCGAAGCCGCCGACGGCGGCACGCTGCTGCTCGACGAAATCGGCGATCTGCCGCTCGAAAGCCAGGCGAGCCTGCTGCGCTTTCTGCAGGAAGGCAAGATCGAACGGCTCGGCGGGCGCGATTCGATTCCGGTCGACGTGCGGATCATTTCCGCCACCCACGTCGACCTGGAAGAGGCGATGCGCGACGGGCGCTTTCGCGCCGACCTGTTCCACCGGCTGTGCGTGCTGCGCGTGGACGAGCCGCCGCTGCGCGCGCGCGGCAGGGACATCGAGATTCTCGCGCATCACATCCTGCACAAGTTCAAAGCCGACAGCGCGCGCAAGATCCGCGGCTTCACGCCGTCCGCGATCGAGGCGCTGTACAACTACAACTGGCCCGGCAATGTGCGCGAGCTGATCAATCGCGTGCGCCGCGCGATCGTGATGGCCGAGAACAAGCTGATTTCCGCCGACGACCTCGACCTCGCGCAGTTCAGCGAACAGCAGACCATGACGCTGACGCAAGCACGCGAAGCCGCCGAGAAGCGCGCGATCGAGGCGGCATTGCTGCGGCATCGGCATCGGCTGAACGAGGCGGCGGTGGATCTGAACATTTCGCGCGTCACGCTGTACCGGCTAATGGGTCTGCACGGCCTGCGCGAACTGAGCGGCGCCGAAGCGAGAGCGCCCTTCGCCGCGGACGATCCGCCCCACGAATGACGCTGGCGGCGCAATACCCGCGGGGCCGCGCGACGGCCCGCGCCGGCGCGTCAGGTAGAATCGGCCGGTTACGTTCCCCTTTCCACTCGATGACGACGCTCACCCTGATCGTCGCTCGCGCCAACAACGGCGTGATCGGCCGCAACAACCAGTTGCCCTGGCGACTGCCCGAAGACCTCGCGTTCTTCAAGCGCACCACGATGGGCGCGCCCATCATCATGGGCCGCAAGACGCATGAATCGATCGGCCGGCCGTTGCCGGGACGCCGCAACATCGTCGTGACGCGGGATGCGGCGCGCCGTTTTCAGGGCTGCGACGCCGCCACGACCCTCGAGGACGCGCTGCGCCTGGCCGGTCAGGACCAGGCGCCGGAAGCGTTTCTGATCGGCGGCGCGCAGTTGTACGTGGAAGGGCTGCGCCTCGCGGACAAGCTGATCATCACCGAGATTTCCGCGGACTTCGACGGCGACGTCACGTTCCCCAAGCTCGACGACAGAGAGTGGGAAGAAGTCGCGCACGAGACGCATCGTGCGCACGCGCCGAACGACTTCGACTATGCGTTCGTCACGTACAAGCGCAAGAGCGCCTGAAAAGCGCGACGCTCAACTCGTCACACGTCACGCGCAATAAGAAAACGCCACGCAGATTGGCGTGGCGTTGCCGTTTTCTTCTACGCCGCCGGGACGCGGCCCCAACCGTTTACTGCCCCGCGATCGTCATCCGTTCGATCAGCACCGAGCCGGTCTGCTTGGTGCCGCGCGTGATCGTATCCGCGCCGATCGCGACGATATGGCGGAACATCTCCTGCAGCGTGCTCGCCACCGTGATCTCCTCGACCGGATACTGGATCTTGCCGTTCTCGACCCAGAAGCCCGACGCGCCGCGCGAGTAGTCGCCCGTCACGTAGTTCACGCCCTGCCCCATCAGTTCGGTCAGCAAGAGGCCCGTGCCGAGCTTCTTCAGCATCGCTTCGAAGTCGTCATCCGGGCGCGTGTTCGAGCTGCGCAACGACAGGTTGTGCGAGCCGCCCGCGTTGCCGGTGGTCTGCATGCCGAGCTTGCGCGCCGAATAAGTGGACAGGAAGTAGCCTTCCACCACGCCGTCCTTCACCACCGAACGCTGCCGGGTGCGCACGCCTTCTTCGTCGAACGGCGCGCTGCCCATCGCGCGGACCACGTGCGGATCTTCCACGACCTGCACGTGCGGCGCGAACACCGGCTTGCCGAGACTGTCGACGAGGAACGAGGTCTTGCGATACAGCGCGCCGCCGCTCGTGGCCTGCACGAACGCGCCGAGTAGCCCGGCGGCGAGCGGCGCTTCGAACAGCACCGGCACCTTGCGCGTATCGAGACCGCGCGCGCCGATGCGCGCGAGCGCGCGTTGCGCCGCGTAACGGCCCACCGCTTCCGGGTTGGCCAGTTCCGACGCGCTGCGGGTCGACGTGTACCAGTCGTCGCGCTGCATGTTGCGGCCGCTGCCGGCGATCGGCGCGCACGCAATGTAGTGGCGCGAGTACGGATAGCCCGCGAGGAAGCCGCGCGAGGTGGCCAGCACGAACTGCGAGTGCTGCGCCGACACGCTCGCGCCTTCCGAGTTCTTGATCTGCGGATCGGTCGCGAACGCGGCATCTTCCGAGCGGCGGGCGATTTCGACCGCTTCGTCGGCGGACAGAGTCCACGGGTGATAAAGATCGAGATCGCGCGGCGCGGTTTCGAGCAGCTCGGCTTCGGCAAGGCCGGCGCAGTCGTCTTCCGCGGTGAAGCGCGCGATGTTGTACGCCGCCGCGACCGTGTCCTTCAAAGCTTGCGACGAGAAGTCCGAAGTGCTCGCATTGCCGCGCTTGTTGCCGATGAACACCGTCACGCCGACCATCTTGTCGCGATTGTGTTCGATCGTTTCGACTTCGCCGCGCCTGACGGAGACGGACAGCCCGTCGCCCTCGGAGATTTCGGTTGCCGCGTCGGTGCCGCCGAGCGACTTCGCGTGACGAAGGATGTCCGAGGCGATTTCCTTCAGTTCATCCTGGGTATGCGGAAAAAAGCGCTGCTTGACGTCCATGTCTGCTGCCATTGTCGTTGCCGTCCTGTTCGGGGCCGAGCGGCCCTAAGTGTTCGCACATGCCGCGCTCATGCTCGCGCACGTGCGGGGTGGTTTACGCATCCCGCGATCATAGCAAGGTACGCGCCGCCGTACCTGGCAATCGCTGAGGCTTGCGTGCCTCGCCGCGGGTAGCCGGCTGGTTGTCCGCGGGGCTGCCCCGCGGCAGACGCCTGACCAGGCGCAAGCCCTCGTGCGCACCGCCAGCGCGGGTGCGGCGGGCGCGGCACGCTACAATACCGGCATGACACGCAAAACCCGCATTCAACCCATCGAATCCGCCGCGCCGGAAGTCGACGAAAACGGCTACGACCGTCCCAGCAAGTCCCAGCTCAAGCGCGAAATGCATGAGCTGCAGGAGCTGGGCTCGGCGCTGATCGCGCTGCCCAAAGATGCGCTCAAGCGCATGCCGATGCCCGAAAAGCTCGACGACGCCGTGCGCGAAGCGCGCCGCATCACCGACCACGAAGGCAAGCGCCGCCAGGTGCAATACGTCGGCCGCGTGATGCGCTCGCTGCTCGACGCGGAAACCGCCGCGCTGCGCACCGCGCTCGACACCTACAACGGCGTCAACAAGGCGGAAACGGCCAAGCTTCACTGGATCGAGCGCACCCGCGAGAAACTGCTCGCCGACGACGCCGCGCTGACCGAGTTCATCCGCCAGCACCCGAATGCCGACCCGCAGGAGGGCCGCACGCTGATCCGCAACGCCCGCAAGGAAACGCAGCAGAGCAAGCCGCCGCGCTATTTCCGCGAACTGTTCCAGTGGATCAAGAACGCGGACGGCCCGTCCGCGCAAAGCGATTCCGAAGCCGACGACGCCCTGGAAGACGACGATGACGAGCGCGACGAGTAAGCCCATTCGCCGGCACCCGGACGAGATCGTGATTGGTCTCGTGTCGATCAGCGACCGCGCGTCCGCCGGCGTGTACGAGGACAAGGGCATTCCGGCCTTGCAGGAGTGGCTGGGCGCGGCATTGAGCTCGCCGTGGCAGGTGCTCACGCGGCTGATTCAGGACGACGCGCCGACCATTTCCGCGACGCTCATCGAGCTGGTCGACGAAGCCGGCTGCGACCTGGTGCTGACCACCGGCGGCACCGGCCCGTCGCGCCGCGACGTGACGCCCGAGGCGACGATCGCGGTCGCGACGAAGGAGTTGCCCGGTTTTGGCGAGCAGATGCGGCAGATCAGCCTGAATTTCGTGCCGACCGCGATCCTGTCGCGCCAGGTGGCGGTGATCCGCGAAACGGCGGATCACGCGGCGCTGATCATCAATTTGCCTGGTCAGCCGAAGTCGATTCGGGAAACGCTGGAGGGCCTGCGCGAAACAGATGCCGGCGGTGATGCAGGCGGCACGGCCGGCGCGGTGAAGGTGCCGGGTATATTCGCGGCGGTGCCTTACTGCATCGACCTGATCGGCGGGCCGTACGTGGAAACGAATGCCGACGTGGTGAAGGCGTTCCGGCCGAAGAACGCGGTGCGCGCGCCGCGGCCGGCCTAGTGCTTATTCGGCGCTGGCGGACGCGTCCGGCGCCGACGGAATCAGGAAGTGCTCGCGGTAATACTTCAGTTCGTCGATCGATTCGTGGATGTCGGCCAGCGCGGTGTGCATCGCGCGTTTCTGGAAACCCTTGTAGATGGCCGGCTGCCAGCGGCGGCACAGTTCCTTCAGCGTGCTGACGTCAAGATTGCGGTAATGGAAGAACTGCTCCAGTTCCGGCATCCAGCGCGCCATGAAGCGGCGGTCCTGGCAGATCGAGTTGCCGCACATCGGTGACTTGCCGGGCGGCACATAAGCGCCGAGGAAATCGCGGATCAGCCCGGTGGCATCGGCCTCGCTGACCGTCGATGCCTTCACGCGGTCGATCAGGCCCGACCGGCCATGCGTGTTCTGGTTCCACTGATCCATCTTCGCGAGCGTCTCGTCGCTCTGGTGAATCGCCAGCACCGGACCTTCGACCATCCTGTCGAGCGTCGAATTCGTCACCACCACCGCGATTTCGATGATGCGGTCGGAGTCGGGCTCGAGCCCGGTCATTTCCATGTCCAGCCAGACGAGATTCATTTCGCTGCGCACGAGCGGCGGCTGTTCGGTGGATGCGAGGATGTCAGTCATGAAGGCAACCCTGATGGCCCGGCCGGCGGCTTCTGTGCAAGCACGCTGGCCACGGCGATTGTTCGTTTGAGATTGGTCTGAGCGATTGGCTGGACCCGGTTTCAGCCGGTTTGACCACGTCGCCCCGCCGCGAGGCGGGAAGAAACATATAATTCTCGCATAGATACCACGGAATCCCCGGATGCCCACCCTGTACTTCACCGTTCTGTTCGTCGTCGCCGTCGTGGCGATGGTCGGCACCAAACTCTGGCTCGCGTCGCGGCAAATCCGCTTCGTCGCCGCGCACCGCGAGCAGGTGCCGAGCCAGTTCGCCGGCACCATCGCATTGACCGCGCACCAGCGCGCCGCCGACTACACCATCGAGCGCACCCGCCTCACGATGATCGAGATCCTGGTCGGCGCGGCCGTGCTGATCGGCCTCACGCTGCTCGGCGGCGTGCAGGCGCTCGACCTGGCGATCTCCGACTGGCTCGGCCGCGACTACATCGGCCAGATCGCGCTGATCGTCGCGGTGATCGCGATCACCGGCGCGATCGACCTGCCGTTCGATTATTACCGGCAGTTCGTGATCGAACAGCGCTTCGGCTTCAACCGGATGAGCAAGCGCATCTTCTTCCTGGATCGCATCAAGGGCACGCTGCTCGGCGCCGCGTTCGGCCTGCCGCTGCTGTTCGTCGTTCTGTGGCTGATGAAACAGGCGGGCGGCCTGTGGTGGCTGTGGACCTGGATCGTCTGGGTCGCGTTCCAGATGCTCGTGCTGGTGCTGTACCCGTCGTTCATCGCGCCGCTCTTCAACAAGTTCGAACCGCTGAAGGACGAAGCGCTGAAAAGCCGCATCGAAGCCCTGATGCAACGCTGCGGCTTCGCCGCCAAGGGCCTCTTCGTGATGGACGGCAGCCGCCGTTCGGCGCACGGCAACGCGTACTTCACCGGCTTCGGCGCGGCCAAGCGGATCGTGTTCTTCGACACCCTGCTCGCACGCCTGTCGGGCAGCGAGATCGAAGCCGTGCTCGCGCACGAACTCGGCCACTTCAAGCGCCGTCATGTGATCAAGCGAATGCTCGTCACTTTCGCGATCAGCCTCGTGATGCTCGCACTGCTCGGCTGGCTTTCCCAGTGCGTGTGGTTCTACGAAGGCCTGGGCGTGCGGCCGTCGCTGCTGGGCGGCAATAGCGGCCTGGCGCTCGTGCTGTTCTTCCTCGCGCTGCCGGTGTTCCTGTTCTTCGTCACGCCGCTCGGCAGCCTCAGTTCGCGCAAGCACGAGTTCGAAGCCGACGCGTTCGCCGCGACGCAGACCGATGCGCAAGACCTCGTCAACGCGCTCGTCAAGCTGTACGAGGACAACGCGTCGACGCTGACACCCGATCCGCTTTACACCGCGTTCTATTACTCGCATCCGCCGGCGTCGCAGCGGATCGACCGTCTGCTGCGGCACGCATGAGCGGCCGCTCCCCGAAAGCGCCGCGCGCGCCGTCCAGCCCGCGCGTAGGCGGCCTCGTGGTGGCCGCGCATGGCCGCCACTATCTGGTGGCGCCCGAGGACGGCGGCGCGATGCTCCAGTGCTTCCCGCGCGGCAAGCGCAGCGAGGTGGCGGTCGGCGATCGCGTGATCTACGAGCCGACTTCCGCGGACCAGGGCGTGATCGTCGAGATCGGCGAGCGGCGCAATCTGCTGTATCGCTCGGATCAGTACAAGTCGAAACTGTTCGCCGCCAATCTCGACCAGCTGTTGATCGTGCTCGCCACTGAACCGCATTTCAGCGAAGACCTGCTCGGCCGCGCGCTCGTCGCCGCCGAAGCGAACGAGTTGAAGCCGTTGATCGTGCTGAACAAGATCGACGTGACCGGTGCGCTCGACGGTGCGCGCAGACGGCTGGAGCCGTATCGCGCGTTGGGCTATCCGGTCGTCGAGGTGTCGATCAAAATGCAGCCCGTGGCCGCTCGTGACGCTTTGGTCGAACATCTGCGTGGTCATTCGACGCTGCTGCTGGGACAGTCCGGCATGGGCAAATCGACGCTCGTGAACCTGCTGATTCCCGATGCCGAAGTCGCCACGCGCGAGATCTCAACGGCGCTCAATAGCGGGCGTCATACCACCACTTTTACGCGGCTCTATCCGTTGCCGAACGTCGACGGTAGCGGCGCAGGCGGCGCATTGATCGACTCGCCGGGCTTTCAGGAATTCGGCCTGCATCATCTGACCGAAGGCCGGCTCGAACGCGCGTTTCCGGAGTTCCGGCCGCTGCTGCCGAACTGCCGCTTCTACAATTGTCATCACTTGCACGAGCCGGGCTGCGCGATTCTCGAAGCGGTCGCCGACGGCCGCATCCGTCGTGAACGGCATGCGCTGTATGCGCAACTCGTGCACGAAGCCAGCCAGATCGTACGCTGACATGAAACTGATGCGCGCGCCGAATCTGATCACCGGACAGCATTGGGTCAATGTGCTGGAGACCGCGGGCATCCGTTGCGAACTGCACAACCGCTATCTGAACGGCGCGCTCGGCGACATTCCGGCGGATCAGTGCGCGCCTGAGCTGTGGCTCGTCGATGAACGCGACGAGTCGATCGCCCGGCGTTTGATCGATGCGGCCGCGCATGGACCGGCGGCGGGCTCACCCGACTGGCGATGCCGTCAGTGCGGAGAGACGCTCGAAGCGCAATTCACGGTGTGCTGGCAGTGCGGGACGGCGCGTGATCCGTTGGATGGGTGAGGCGTGCGGCGTGCGAGATGGCTGCGGGATATCGGTTAGCCAAGACGGTTTGAGCGCGGGGCATCACGGCTCAGCAGATTCGGGCACGGAGCATCAGGTGAGGGGCGGCCCGCGTCGCGGCCAATGAAAGGCACGCCCGCGTTGGCCGAAGCAATAAAAAACCGGGCAATTAATTGCCCGGTTTCTGTATACGCCGCGCTGGCGTTCCCGTATCAAGCGAGCCACACCGCGATGGTCAGCATCAACAGCAGAATCATCCACAGCACCACCGCGCGCCACACCAGACCCACCGCCGATTGCAACGTGCGCGGCGTGCAGTCGTCGCCGACCTGCATCGGGCCGCCGTCGCCGGTAGCAAGCGCGTCGAGGCTCGACGGTTCGGCAAGCGGGCCGCTCAGACGCGCGCCCAGCGCGCCGCTTCCGGCGGCCAGCAACACGCCGTCGTTCGTATCGGGCCACTGACGCGCATGATTGCGCCACGCGTAAATCGCGTCCTCGAAATTGCCGACGATCGCAAAGCCCAGCGACGTCAACCGCGCCGGCACCCAGTCGATCACGAAGAACGCTTGCTGCGCGAAGCTCGAAAACGCAGCGGTCCGGTCGTCGGCCGGCCGCGCCCATGCGCGCGCCAGGTATTCGGCGATCCGGTACAGCACCGCGCCCGCCGGCCCGACCGGAATCAGGAACCAGAAGAACACCCCGAACACATGGCGATGCGAAGCGACCACCGCGTGAATCAGCGTATGACGGACGATCTCGCTGACGGGCATATCGACGGTATCGAGCCCGGTCCATTCATTCAGAATTTCACGCGCGCGCGGCACATCGTCGTTGTTCAACGCGAGATGGATATCCGTGAAATAGTGGCTGAACTGGCGGAAGCCGAGCGTGAAGTACAACACCGCGACGTTCCATAAGAACGCCAGCGCGAAATGAATGTGATACAGCACGTAGTAGACGAGCGCGACCGCCAGCGTCCAGGGCACCACCACCACGAGCCACGCGAGCAGGCCATGCTTGGGCTTGCCGGCATCGAATCCGTGCGCCGCCGACTCCGCGTGGTATTGAAGCAGCGCGGACACCGGGTTATTCGGTGACAGCGCGCGTACCTGTTCAATGATCAGAGCCAGCAATACGGAGAAAAAAGTCATGCGATGCGCCGTGCTTTTTAAGTTTTTACGATTGTTTTATAACGATAGCACAGGGTCGGATTCGTCTGAGAGCAGACACTGACAAAGAGCCAACGACTGCACAGTCCGGCGCGCGTCACGCAGCGAGAAAGCGATACAGGTTGCGCAGCATCGCCGCTGTCGCTCCCCAGATGAAATGGTGGCCGCCGACTTCGCTGATACCCTGCCCGCTCGCCCCCGTCGATGCGCTGCGCGGATACGGCATCGCGAAGAAGCGGCGCTCGCCGCCCTCGTAACGGAACACACGCTCCTCGTGATTCGCGGGGTCCATCAGAAAAGCGAGCGGCACTTCGAAGACTTCGGCCACTTCCAACTCATCCATTTTCAATGCGAACGGCGGATGCACGAGACCGATCACCGGTGTGACGCAAAAGCCGGTGCCCGTCAGGTAGTCGGGCAACGCCCCGAGAATTTCCACTCGCGACGGCGCGAGGCCGACCTCTTCCTGGGCTTCGCGCAGCGCGGTAGCGATGGCGTCGGCATCGAAGGGTTCCTGGCGGCCGCCGGGAAAACTCACCTGGCCGGCGTGATCGTTCAGGTGGTCGGCACGTTGCGTGAGCAGCACGGTCAGCCCGCGATCGCGGACCACCAGCGGCACTAGCACTGCGGCAACCCGCGGATCGCCCGGCGTGTTGCGCCATTGCACTTCGACGACAGGCTCCGGCGTCCAGGTGAGGCGTTGCTCGAAACGTGCGCGCAGGCCATCAGGTGTGAGGCGCTCGCCGGCCACCGGCGGCAAATGAGCGCCAGTCGCTTCGACAGGGAGTGTTTCAGGCTCAAAGATGGGGCGGGTCAACGGGTCTCTCTGAATAAGCGGATATGGGACATGCCGCTATTTTGACCTGGCAAACAAAAAAGCACCCGCGAGGGGTGCTTTTTCTTACAGCATTTACGCCTGGGAAGCAGCGCGGTCTTTCGTGACCAGCTTTTCCTTGATCCGGGCCGACTTGCCCGAACGGTCGCGCAGGTAGTACAGCTTCGCACGACGCACATCGCCGCGACGCTTCACGACGATGCTTGCCAGCAGCGGCGAGTACGTTTGGAACGTACGCTCGACGCCTTCGCCCGACGAAATCTTGCGGACGATGAACGACGAATTCAGACCACGGTTACGTTTGGCGATCACGACGCCTTCGTAAGCCTGAACACGCTTACGCGTACCTTCAACCACGTTCACGCTGACGATCACCGTGTCGCCCGGAGCGAAGTCGGGGATGGTCTTCTCGCCGAGGGCGCGCGCGATCTCTTCCTGCTCGAGTTTTGCAATCAGATTCATTACTGACTCCTAGATCCATCTTGTCGGCGTTCGTACCTGCCTTGCGGCTACGGCCCCGATAGAGGATGGGTTCACATCTGGCGCCGAACACGCATGTGCGGCGCCGCCTGGTGTCCGCTCGAAAGACCGCCGGCTTTACGCCTTCGACTCTTCCTTCGCGAGACTCGCGAGCCATGCCTCGTCGGCACGGCTCAACATCTTGTTCTTTCTGGCCTTCACGATCAGATCGGGCCGCTTCTTCAACGTGTTGCGCAGCGCTTCACGCCGACGCCACGCCTCGATTTCCGCGTGATGGCCGCCGAGCAGCACATCGGGCACACGCACGCCGTCGTATTCCTCGGGACGTGTGTAATGCGGACAATCCAGCAGTACGTCGACAAAGCTGTCCTGCACCGCTGACTGCGAGTCGTTCAGCACGCCGGGCAACTGGCGCACGACCGCGTCCATCAACGCCATCGCAGGCAATTCACCGCCCGACAGCACGAAGTCGCCAAGGCTCACCTCTTCGTCGACGACACGGTCGAGCAGACGCTGATCAATCGCTTCATAGCGCCCGCACAACAGGATCAGACCGGGTTCGGCGGCGAATTGCATGACGCGCTCGTGATTCAACGTTGCGCCTTGCGGCGACATCGTCACGACGCGCGACGCGCCGATGCCCTGCTCCGCCTGCGCCGCTTTCGCCGCGCCGATCGCATCTTCCAGCGGCTTTGCCAGCATCACCATGCCGGGTCCGCCGCCGTAAGGGCGGTCGTCGATCGTGCGGTAATTGTCGGTGGTGAAATCACGCGGATTCCACGTACGCAACGCATAGCGCTCCTGCTTCGCGGCACGACTGGTAATCCCCCAGTCGGTCAGCGCGCGGAACATTTCAGGAAAGAGCGTCACGACATCGAACTGCATCGCTCTCTCCATTCAGCGAATGTTTTTAGTAATCGGCTTCCCAGTCGACGATGATCTGCTTCGCCGCCTGGTCGACCGTTTTGACATAGACGCCGACGAACGGGATCAAACGCTCGCCTGCGACCGGCTTGCCGTTTTTGTCGGCAGCCGGATATTCGATGCGCAACACCGAGTGCGCACCGTTGTCGATCATGTCTGCAACCTTGCCGAGATTGACTCCGGCAACGTTCACCACATCCAGGCCGAGCAGGTCGACCCAGTAGAATTCGTCGGCTTCGAGGGCCGGAAATTCGCTGCGGCAGATATAGACGCGAGAGCCGCGCAGTGCCAGCGCCACATCGCGGTCAGTGACGCCGCCCAGATGGGCAACCACACTGTCGCTATGCGTTTTTGCCTGCAATGACGGCACCGACTTGCGCTCATGGCCTTTCAGCAGCCACCAGCGCTTCGCGCTCAGCAAAGCGTCGCCGCCATGCCCGGCATCCGCATGCGCGGCCACCTTGACCCAGCCTTTGAGGCCGTAAGCGTCGACGATTGCGCCGACTTCGACCGCATCGGCCGGCCAGCTTTCCACCGTTTCCGCGCGCATTTCTGCTGCAGCGGAACTGGCTTGTGCAACCTGGGCTTGCGCCCTGCCTTCGGCCCGTTCGACCGGCTTGCGGACGAATGCACCGAACGGCGCCTGACCAGACGTCTTCGCGCGCGAAGCTGCCGCCTTTGCCTTCACGCGACCTGAACTGCCGGAATCACGCTCGGACATGAGAAAACCTCGCTGCCAGCTTCGACGTCTGCTTCAGTAAAACAACTCGCGCATCGGACTGCTCACGCAAGCTGCGCGAGCCGCCGGCCGAACCGACGACGATACGCAGGCTAGCTACCATTAAGCAGCCGGCTGCGCCTTTTGCGCTTCCTTCACGAGACGCTCGACGGTCGGCGACAGTTGTGCGCCAACACCTTGCCAGTACGTCAGGCGATCTTGAGCGATACGCAGGGATTCACCCTTCGTAGCGACCGGGTTGTAGAAGCCGACGCGCTCGATGAAGCGGCCGTCACGACGGCTACGCGAATCGGTTGCGACAATGTTGTAGAACGGGCGCTTCTTGGAGCCGCCACGAGCCAAGCGGATGATGACCATACTAGAATCCTTGAAAACCGGGGTTCGGAACGACTGAAACACGCGATTATAGCGGGAAACCGACGCCATAACAAACACTTACCGGGATAAACTGAGCGACCTGACCGCGCCGGCCGTCCGCAAAACGGCCCGGGACCAGGCCAGAACGCCCGGATTACCTGATGGAGCGCCCGTGAAACTGCTGCCGCCGACTGCTTTTTTACCCGCTTTTCTTCTCGTATCTATTTGTTTTGCCGGCCTCATGCGCAGCTCGCGCCGCCGCGCGCTACGCTTCGCGGCGGCCGCGTTGTTCGCTGGCCAAGCCCTCGCGGCGGTTGCCGCGTTGCCGGTCGAGCGCATCAAATTGCCGCCGGGCTTTCACATCGAGGTTTTGTCGGACGCCGTGCCGAGCGCACGCGCGATGGCGCTCTCGCCGAAGGGCATTCTTTACGTAGGCAGTTTCGACGGGCACGTCTATGCGCTCGAACCGCAAAACGGCCGCGTGACAGGCCGCCACGTGATCGCCTCCGGTCTGGAATCGCCGGCGGGCGTGGCATGGCGGGACGGCGCGCTGTACGTGTCCGCGGTGTCGAAGATTGTACGCTTCGACGCGATCGACGCTCATCTGAACGATCCGCCCAAACCCGCCGTGGTCATCGACACGCTGCCCACCGAGACCCATCACGGCTGGAAATTCATCGCCTTCGGCCCGGACGGCAAGCTCTATGTACCGCAAGGCGCACCCTGCAACGTCTGCCTGAAAGACCGCGACCGGTTCGCGATGATCGGCCGCATGGACCCGGACGGCAGCCACTATGAAGTCGTGGCACGCGGCATACGCAACTCGGTGGGTTTCGCGTGGCACCCGGTGACGCACGAACTGTGGTTCACCGACAACGGTCGCGACCTGCTAGGCGACGACGTCCCCAACGACAAGCTCAACCGCGCGCCGCGCGCCGGGATGGACTTCGGCTTTCCTTATTGTCACGGCGGCGACACGCCCGACCCGGAATTCGGCAAGGACCATCCGTGCAGTTCGTTTACGCCGCCGGTGCTGAAACTGGGCGCGCACGTCGCCGCGCTCGGCATGCGGTTTTATACCGGCTCGATGTTTCCGCCTGCATACCGGAACAATATTTTCATCGCCGAACATGGGTCGTGGAATCGCAGCAAGAAGGTCGGCTACCGGGTGATGCGGGTGATGACCGACCCGGACGGCGGCAACGCGCGGCAGGAAGTCTTTGCCGAAGGCTGGCTGCAGCCTGGCGAAGCCGTCTGGGGACGCCCCGCCGACGTGCTGCCGTTGCCCGACGGTTCACTGCTGATCAGCGACGACTACGCCGGCGCCATCTATCGCGTGACCTATTCAGCGCCGTAGTGTCGATGGCTTCGAGCAAGGTGGCGACCTGGCCCGGCCGCTTCACTACCGGTTCCAGGGTGGGCAACGATCATCCCACTGCCGACGCGCCCAGAGATTGCGCGCAACACACCCCCCATTCGGATAAGCCGTAACTTCACAGCACGCTGCCCCCTCCTGCGCCCCCGGCATGCGGCAGGCGTAGAATGCGCGTCGGTCCGCACCCCAACGGCGCGCCGCTCCCTTCGACCGCCTGTCACTTTGCCCACGTCGACATGTCCACCGCTGCTTCGATTTCCCCGCGCTTCCGATCCAAGACGATTACCGCCGCGCTGGCGTTCCTACTGGGCAGCCTCGGCGCCCACCGCTTCTATCTGTTCGGCAAACGCGACGTATACGGCTGGGCTCATCTGCTAGGCACATTGATTGGCATTCCCGGCGTCATGCTGCTGGTGGCAAGCGAACGCGCTTCGATCCTCGGCTGGCTGCTGGCTTTTTTCGGCGCGGTTTCGGTACTTTCCGCGTTTCTCGCCGCGATCGTCTACGGGCTGCGTCCCGATGAAAAATGGGACGCGCAGTTCAATGCGCACACGCAACGCAAAAGCCGCTCCGGCTGGACCGTCATTTTCGTAGTGATCTTCTCGCTGCTGATCGGCGCATTCCTGCTGATGACCGGCCTCGCCCTGTCGTTCCAGACCTACTTCGAAAGTCAGGTGGAAGCGGCCAAAACAATCTCGCAATGACCGGCAGCGCGCCGGGCTAAAAGAGCTTCAGTTGCGGATTGACGCGCACCGGCTCGTCGGCTTGCGACGGCTCGCCCCGGCGAAAGTGCGACATATCGAGAATGCCGCGATTGCGCCGGTTCAGGCCCAACCGGCGTACCGCGTTATGGAATCGCTGCCTGAGCAGATCCGCCCATAAGCCCTCGCCCTTCATTCGCGTGGCGAACGACGAGTCGTAGTCTTTTCCGCCCCGCATATCGCGCACGCGGCTCATCACCCGCTCGGCGCGGTCAGGGAAATGCGCGGTGAGCCAATCCTTGAATAACGGCGCGACTTCCCACGGCAGACGCAGCACGATATAGCTCGCGTTGCTCGCCCCCGCTTGCGCGCATGCTTCGAGCACACGCTCCATGTCCGGCTCGGTGACGAACGGGATCACGGGTGCAATGCTGACGCCGACCGGAATGCCCGCCTCACTCAATGTGCGGATAGTGCGCAGCCGGCGCGACGGCGTGGCCGCGCGCGGTTCGAGCGTGCGCGCGATCTCGGCGTCCAGCGTGGTGATGGTGATGGCCGCCATGAATTGCCCGCGCGCCGCCATGGGGGCGAGCAGGTCGATATCGCGCTCGATCAGCGACGATTTGGTGATGGCAGCAAACGGATGATTGCGCTCGCTGAGTACTTCGATCACGCGGCGCGTGAGGCGCAATTCGCGCTCGGCGGGTTGCCAGGCGTCCGTGTTGACGCCAAGCGCAATCGGCTCGGGCACATAAGATTTCTTCGACAACTCCCGCTCGAGCAATTCCGGCGCGTTGATCTTCGCGTAGATCCGGCTTTCGAAGTCGAGCCCGGGCGACAGCCCCAGATAACTATGCGTAGGCCGCGCGAAGCAGTAGATGCAGCCGTGCTCGCAGCCGCGATAGGGGTTCAGCGATACGCCGAACGGAATGTCCGGTGACGCGTTGCGCGTGAGGATGGTCTTCGCGCGCTCTTCGAAAATCTGCGTGCGCAGCGTCTTGGACTCGTCGCCGTCTTCCTGCGCGGCGGGCAGCCAGCCGTCGTCCACCGCTTCGCGCTGGTCGACTTCGTAGCGGCCTTGCAGGTTCGTCACCGCGCCGCGCCCCTTGCGAGGCGCCGGCGGCGCGATCGGAAATTCTTCAGCGGTACGGGTGTCGGAGTTAGCCACGGCTGGGTCACGCAAAACAAACAGACAAACGGCGCAGAACACCTGTATGAATATACAGTGTTTACGCCGTTTGTCGAGCCCTACGTGCTGCGGCCGCAACGCCTGCTAATCGCCGACGGCGATCGTCAGTGTCTCCTTGATTTCCTCCATCACCACGTAGCTCTTCGACTGCACCGCGCCGGGCAGTTGCAGAAGAATGTCGCCGAGCAGCTTCCGGTAATCCGCCATCTCGCCGATGCGCGCCTTGATCAGATAGTCGAAATCGCCCGATACCAGATGGCATTCCAGCACCTCGGGGATCTTCTGCACTTCACGCCGGAACTGGTCGAACATGTTGCCGCTCTTGTGATCCAGCGTGATCTCGACAAACACGAGCAGCGCCGCGCCGAGGTCGGCCGGGTTCACGCGCGCATGGTAGCCGGTGATCACGCCGTCGCGCTCCATCCGTTTGACCCGCTCGATGCACGGCGTCACCGACAGCCCGACCTGCTCCGCCAGCTCCTTCATGGCCATCCGGCCGTCCTGCTGTAGCAGCCGCAGGATCTTGTGATCGAGTTTGTCGAGGGTCCGGACGGGTTGGCGCTGTGTACGCATGATATTTTTGCTGAAAATTCTGAAAATACAATAACAAAACCTACCTGACTGCTAATAGTATAGCGGTTAACACTGGGCGATCAGCGTTATACCTCGCGAATCGATTGAAATCGAACAAATCGACGAGCGCCGCGCCCTCCAACCTATTTTGATTCTCCTGGAGCAGCTATGCGAGTCGTCGTTTTGGGCAGTGGCGTCGTCGGGGTGACAACCGCGTATTACCTGGCGCGCGCCGGTCATGAAGTGACCGTGATCGACCGCGAAGCTGGTCCCGCGCTCGAAACCAGTTTCGCCAACGCCGGCCAGATCTCGCCGGGCTACGCGTCGCCTTGGGCCGCGCCTGGCGTGCCGCTGAAGGCCGTCAAGTGGATGTTCCAGAAGCACGCGCCGCTGGCGATCCGTCTGGACGGCACGCAATTCCAGCTGCAATGGATGTGGCAGATGCTGCAGAACTGCACGTCGGCGCGTTATGCGGTGAACAAGGGCCGCATGGTGCGTCTCGCCGAATACAGCCGCGACTGCCTGCAGGCGTTGCGCGCCGATACCGGCATCCAGTACGAAGGCCGCACCGGCGGCACGCTGCAGGTGTTCCGCACGCAGCAGCAATTCGATGGCGCCGCGAAAGACATCGCCGTGCTGCAGGAAGCCAACGTGCCCTATGAACTGCTATCGGCTGCCGAACTCGCGCAGGCCGAGCCGGCGCTCGCGGCGGTGTCGCACAAGCTGACCGGCGGTTTGCGTCTGCCGGGCGACGAAACCGGCGACTGCCAGATGTTCACCACCCGCCTCGCGGCGCTGGCCGAGCAGCTGGGCGTCAAGTTCCGCTACAACACGCCGATCGACGCGCTCGCAATGTCCGGCGACCGTGTCGCCGGCGTGCAATGCGGCGGCGAGCTGGTGCGCGCGGATTCGTTCGTCGTCGCACTGGGTTCCTACTCGACGCAGTTCCTGACGGGCCTGGTGAAGATTCCGGTCTATCCGCTCAAGGGCTATTCGATCACCGCGCCGATTGTCGATGAAACGGCGGCTCCCGTATCCACCGTGCTCGACGAAACCTACAAGATCGCGATCACCCGCTTCGACAACCGTATCCGGGTTGGCGGGATGGCGGAGATCGTCGGTTTCGACAAGTCGTTGCGCGAGGCGCGCCGCGCCACGCTGGAACTGTGCGTGAACGACCTGTTCCCCGGCGGCGGCGATACGTCGAAGGCCCAGTTCTGGACCGGTCTGCGTCCGATGACGCCGGACGGCACGCCGATCGTCGGCCGCACGCCGGTCGCGAACCTGTTCCTGAACACCGGCCACGGCACGCTCGGCTGGACCATGTCGTGCGGCTCGGGCCAGTTGCTGGCGGACGTGATGTCGGGCAAACAGCCCGCCATCAAGGCGGATGACCTGTCGGTGCATCGCTATCTCGGCGAGACAGGCGAAGTGCATCGTCCGGCTTACGCCTGAGACCGGACGCCGGGCGCTGCACCCCTGGCAAACGCGTACGTTGGCCGGCCCTGCGGTCGAACTCAAGCAACCATAAAAAAACGGCGCCTCGCTTGACGCGAGGCGCCGTTTGCTTTCACGCCGCGGCAGCGAGCCGCGAGCGTGGCGTCAAAACTGGTCTTCCGACAAGGCCAGCACGCTCTCCCCACCCTTCGCGCTCACAATCGACGCTTCGAGCGCGGACGCCTGCGGCAGCACATGCTCCGCATAAAACTGCGCGGTCGCGATCTTCGCGCCGTAGAACGACGGATCTTCGTCGCGCTTCTGAGCCGCGACGAGCAGCGCACGCGCCATCTGCCAGCCACCCAGCACGATGCCCGCGAGCTTCAGATACGGCACACTGCCGGCAAACACCGCGTTCGGATCGCCCTTCGTATTCGCGACGACGAAATCCACCGCCGCGCTCAGCGAACGTTGGCCCTGCGCCAGATACTTCTTCATCGACTCGAATGCCGGGCCTTGCTGCGAACCGAGCGCCTCGACCGTAGCGGCGACGTCGGCGAGCAGCGACTTCGCGACCTTGCCGCCGTCGCGCACGGTCTTGCGGCCGATCAGATCGTTGGCCTGAATCGCGGTCGTGCCCTCGTAGATCGGCAGAATGCGCGCGTCGCGGTAGTACTGCGCGGCGCCCGTTTCTTCGATGAAGCCCATTCCGCCATGCACCTGCACGCCCAGGCTCGTGACGTCGATCGACAGTTCCGTGCTCCAGCCCTTCACGATCGGTACGAGGAATTCGTAGAGCGCCTGGTGCCCGGCGCGCTGCGCTTCGTCCGGATGACGGTGCGCGATATCGCAGTGAGCCGCCGCAACATAGGCGAGCGCGCGCGACGCCTCGGTCAGCCCGCGCATCGTCGCGAGCATGCGGCGCACGTCGGGATGCTGGATGATCGCGACCGACTGTTTCGCGGAGCCATCCACGGGACGGCTCTGCACGCGGTCTTTCGCATACGCGACCGCCTTCTGATATGCGCGGTCCGAGATGCCGACGCCCTGCATGCCGACCGCGAAACGCGCCGCGTTCATCATGATGAACATGTACTCGAGACCGCGATTTTCTTCGCCGATCAGATGACCGATCGCGCCGCCGTGGTCGCCGAACTGCAGCACCGCGGTCGGGCTAGCCTTGATGCCGAGCTTGTGTTCGATCGACACGCAATGCACGTCGTTACGCTCACCGAGCGAACCGTCTTCGTTGACGAGAAACTTCGGCACGATGAAGAGCGAAATGCCCTTCACGCCTTCCGGCGCATTCGGCGTGCGCGCCAGCACGAGATGGGCGATGTTCTTCGCCATGTCGTGCTCGCCCCACGTGATGAAAATCTTCGTGCCGAACAACTTGAATGACCCGTCGCCCTGCGGTTCGGCGCGCGTGCGCACCAGCGCGAGATCGGAGCCTGCCTGCGGCTCGGTGAGATTCATCGTGCCGGTCCACTCGCCGGAAATCAGCTTCGGGACATAGGTCTGTTTTTGCGCTTCGCTGCCGGCCGTCAGCAACGCTTCGATTGCGCCGTCGGTCAGCAGCGGACACAGCGCGAACGACAGGTTCGACGCGTTGAGCATTTCGATGCAAGGCGTCGCGAGCAGCTTCGGCAGGCCCTGACCTTCGTAGTCGAGCGGATGCTGCACGCCTTGCCAGCCGCCTTCGCTGAACTGGCGGAAAGCTTCCTTGAAACCCGGCGTCGCGGTGACCACACCGTCCCTCCAGCTGCTCGGATTGCGATCGCCTTCGACGTTCAGCGGTGCCAGCACTTCACCGCACAGTTTCGCCGACTCTCCGAGCACGGCCTGAGCCGTGTCGAGGTTGGCGTCCTCGAAACCGGGCAGCGTCGCGATGTCTTCGAGACCGGCCAGTTCCTTCATCACGAACAACATGTCCTTGATCGGCGCCGTGTAGCTCATTTTCGTTCTCCTCCTGCCTTGATAAAAAAAGGGCGCTGGACTCGTTCGGTCCTGCGCCCTTCGTGTGCTGCCAGACGCCTTTTATCCGGCGTTGCGGCGCTACGCGCGATTAGCCGAGTTCGCTGACGAGTTCCGGCACGAGCGTAAACAGATCGCCGACCAGACCGTAATCGGCAACGCTGAAGATCGGCGCTTCCGCATCCTTGTTGATCGCGACGATCACCTTCGAGTCTTTCATCCCGGCCAGATGCTGGATCGCGCCTGAGATGCCCACCGCGATGTACAACTGCGGCGCGACGATCTTGCCGGTCTGGCCGACCTGATAGTCGTTCGGCACGAAGCCCGCGTCGACCGCTGCACGCGATGCGCCGAGCGCTGCGTTCAGCTTGTCGGCCAGCGGTTCGAGCACCTTCGTATAGTTCTCGCCGTTGCCCAGACCGCGGCCACCCGAAACAATGACCTTCGCCGATGTCAGTTCCGGACGGTCCAGCTTCGTCACTTCGCGGCTCACGAATTGCGACAGGCCGCTGTCTGCGGCGGCTTCGATCTTTTCCACCGCTGCGCTGCCGCCAACGGCCGCCACTGCATCAAAACCGGTCGAGCGCACCGTGATGACCTTGATCGGGTCAGCCGATTGCACCGTCGCGATGGCGTTGCCCGCGTAGATCGGACGCTCGAACGTGTCGGCGCTGTCCACTGCCGTGATGTCGCTGATCTGCGCGACGTCGAGCTTCGCGGCGATACGCGGTGCGATGTTCTTGCCGTAGGCGGTTGCCGGCGCGAGGATGTGCGTGTAGTCCTTCGCGATGTTCATCACCGTCGCTTCGACGTTTTCCGCGAGGCCCGCTTCGAGTTGCGGCGCGTCGGCCAGCAGCACCTTCGACACGCCTGCAATCTTCGCTGCCGCCTCGGCTGCGGCTTGCGCGTTGTGACCGGCGACCAGCACGTGAATATCACCACCGATCTTCTGCGCCGCTGCGATCGTGTTCAGCGTCGCGGCCTTGATCGACGCGTTGTCGTGTTCTGCAATTACCAGATTCGTCATTTCATCCGTCTCCCTCACAGCACCTTGGCTTCGGTCTTCAGCTTCTCGACCAGCGTCTTCACATCCGGCACCATCACACCGGCGGAGCGCTTCGGCGGCTCGACAACCTTCAGCGTCTTCAGACGCGGCGTGACATCCACGCCGAGGTCTTCCGGCTTGAGCGTTTCCAGCGGCTTTTTCTTGGCCTTCATGATGTTCGGCAGCGTCACGTAGCGCGGCTCGTTCAGGCGCAGATCGGTGGTGACGACAGCGGGCAGCGTCAGCGACAGCGTTTCGGCGCCGCCGTCCACTTCGCGCGACACGGTCGCTTTCCCGTCAGCAACGACCACCTTCGACGCAAACGTCGCTTGCGGCAGGTTAGCCAGCGCGGCGAGCATCTGGCCGGTCTGGTTCGAGTCGTCGTCGATGGCCTGCTTGCCGAGAATCACCAGCTGCGGCTGTTCCTTGTCGACCAGCGCCTTCAGCAGCTTCGCGACCGCCAGCGGCTGCAGGTCTTCACCCGACTCGATCAGGATCGCCCGATCCGCGCCGATCGCCAGCGCCGTACGCAGCGTTTCCTGCGACTGGGTTACACCGCAGGAAACAGCGATCACTTCGGTCGCCACGCCGGCTTCCTTCAGACGGACGGCTTCTTCCACCGCGATTTCATCGAACGGATTCATCGACATCTTCACGTTCGCGATGTCGACACCCGTGCCGTCCGATTTGACCCGGACTTTCACGTTGTAATCGACCACTCTTTTGACTGGCACCAGGATTTTCATGCACACGCTCCAAAGTTACGAATACGTCAGCCCAACGGACATTATAGCGACTGCCCTTATGGCAGCCGGTGTCGCGGGCGCTTTACCGGGAGGATATCGCTCCTCATCAGCGTGACGGCAATATCGAACGATCGTTCTATTTTAATCTCGAAAAAACCCGGGTGGCAACCCCGGGTTTTGACCTACGTCGCAAATTCGCCATGGCCGTCGTGTTTTGCGATCTCGGAAGGCCGCCGGCTCACCACGCGGTGATCACCGACCCGCCGAATTTGCTGTCGACGAACTGCTTCACTTCCGGCGAATGATACGCCGCGACCAGCTTGGCGACCCACGGCTTGTTGCGGTCGGCTTCGCGGATCGCGATGATGTTCACGTAAGGACCTTTCGGGTCTTCGATGGCGATCGCGTCCTGCTTCGGCTTCAGGCCGGCTTCCATCGCGAAATTGGTGTTGATTGCGGCAGCGTCCACGTCGTTCAGCGAGCGCGGGATTTGCGCCGCATCGAGTTCGACGACCTTCAGCTTGCGCGGGTTGTCGACGATATCCAGCGGCGTCGCCTTCAGGCCCGCATCGGCGCGCAGCTTCAGCAGCCCCTGCTTTTGCAGCAGCAGGAGTGCCCGGCCGCCGTTGGTCGGATCGTTCGGCACCGCGATCTTCGCGCCCGGCTGCAGTTCGACGAGCGTCTTGATCTTCTTCGAATAGATGCCCATCGGGTACGTGACCGTGTCCGCGATGCGGATCAGCTTGTAGCCGCGATCCTTCACCTGCGCCTGCAAGTACGGGTCGTGCTGGTAGCTGTTCGCATCCAGATCGCCGCCGGCGAGCGCCGCGTTCGGCTGCACGTAGTCGGAGAACTCGACAATCTTGATGTTCAGACCGTTCTTCGCCGCGACCGTCTTCACGACGTCCATGATCTGCGCGTGCGGACCGCCGGTGACGCCAACCTTGATCGTGTCCTCGGCGTGCGCCGCGGCGGCGAACAGCGAGACAGCACCCAGCGCGGCGGCCAGTTTGAGAATGAAACGACGTTGCATGATGGACCTCTTGCGAGTCTGCCGACTCTGTTAGCGGGTTCCGATGACCCTTGTTTATTTATGGCTCAACCGACGCACGAGCCAATCCCCGAACGACTGCACCAGCTGCACGAAGACGATCAGAATCACCACGACCGTCAACATCACTTCCGGCAGAAAACGCTGATACCCATAGCGGATGCCGAGGTCGCCCAGCCCGCCGCCGCCGATCGCGCCGGCCATCGCCGAATAGCCGACCAGTGACACAAAGGTGATCGTCAATCCGGCGACCACGCCCGGCAGCGATTCGGGCAGCAGCACCTTGAACACGATCTGCGCGGTGGTCGCGCCCATCGCCTGCGCCGCTTCGATCAAGCCGCGGTCGACCTCGCGCAGCGCGGTCTCGACCAGACGCGCGATGAACGGCGCGGCGGCGATCGTCAGCGGCACGACGGCGGCCGCCGTCCCGATCGACGAACCCACCACGAGGCGCGTGAACGGAATCACCGCCACCAGCAGGATGATGAACGGCGTCGAACGGACCGCATTGACGATCACACCCATCACGCGATTCACCGCGACGTTCTCCAGCACCCCCTGACGGTCCGTCAGATACAGCAGCACGCCGAGCGGCAGGCCCACCAATGCGCCGACCAGGCCGGAAATGCCCACCATCACGAGCGTTTCCCAGAACGACTGGACGAACATATCGAACATTTCACTCAACATGCGAAAGCTCCTCCACCACCACACCCTGTTCACGCAGATACGTCAGCGCCTGCGCCACCTTCGCCGGTTCGCCGCCCGCGAGCACCGCGAGCGAGCCGAACGCCTGCCCCTGGATCTCGTCGATCTGGCCGTGCAGGATGTTGAAGTCGAGTTCGTAGCGGCGGATCGTTTCCGACAGAATCGGCTGATCGACGCCCGAGCCCGTGAACGCAAGACGCAGCAAGTGGCCGCTGCCGGTCTTCAGGCGCTCGGCGACGCGCGCCTTCATCGCGGGCGGCAGTTCCTGCGCGATCACGTCGCCGATCAGCGCGCGCGTGACTTCATGATGCGGCTGCAGGAACACGTCGATCACCTTGCCCTCTTCGACGACCCGGCCTGCGTCCAGCACCGCGACGCGGTCGCAGACCTGCTTGATCACGTCCATCTGGTGCGTGATCAGCACGATCGTCAGGTTCAGTTCGCGATTGATGCGCTTGAGCAGGTCGAGGATCGCCCGCGTGGTTTCGGGGTCGAGCGCGGACGTCGCTTCGTCGGACAGCAGCACTTTCGGCTTGCTCGCGAGCGCGCGCGCAATGCCCACGCGCTGCTTCTGGCCGCCGCTGATCTGCGCCGGATAGCGGTCCTTCTGCGCCGACAGACCGACGAGATCGAGCAGCGGCAGCACGTTCGCTTCGATTTCGTCGCGCTTCATGCCGGCCAGCTCGAGTGGCAGCGCGACGTTCTCATAGACCGTGCGCGACGACAGCAGGTTGAAGTGCTGGAAGATCATGCCGATCTCGCGGCGCGCCTCGCGCAATTGCGCGGCGGGCAGTGTGGTCAGATCGCGGCCGTTGACGACGATATTGCCTTCGGACGGGCGCGTCAGCAGGTTGAGGGTGCGCACGAGGGTACTCTTGCCCGCGCCGCTGCGGCCGATGATGCCGAACACTTCGCCCGCCGGGATCGACAGATTGACGTTGTGCAGCGCCTCGACCCAGCCCCGGGGCCCGGCGAACCGCTGGGAGATATTGCGTATTTCGATCATGGAAAAACGAAACGGCGGAGTCTGTCGGCGAGCGTTGTGCGCTACCGGCAAGCGGCCGCCGTTGCTTTTATTGGATTTTGAGGCCGCAATTCTACCGCAGCGTCGTCATTCCCTTTAATAATCAATTACGATCCTTTCATAACCTATGAATATTAGAGCGACGCTCGGTACGCGGCGCTCGCGCGCGGAGTAGGGCAACGACTATGATCGGGCGACACAAAACCGGAACGGGCCCAGCCATGCAAACATCCCCAAGCCACCATGTGCGCGCGAGCGCAGGCAAGCTGGACACCGGCGCGCCACCGCACGCGTCGGTCACGACCGCCGACGGCGTGAGCTTGCCGCTCTACCGCTGGCCGGCCATCGGACAGACTCGTGCGACGGTCGCGCTGTTGCACGGACTGGCTGAGCACGCCGGCCGCTATGCCGCGTTGGCCGCCCGGTTGAACGCGGCCGGCATCGAACTGGTGGCGATCGATCTGCGCGGCCACGGCCACGCGCCCGGCAAGCGGACCTATGTGAAGCGCTTCGACGACTATTTGCTCGACGCGCAAGCTTTGCTCGACGTCGCCGCGCAAAGCTGCGCCCCGCTCTTTCTGATGGGACACAGCATGGGCGGCGCGGTCGCCGCGCTCTATGCGATCGAGCGCCTCGACGCGACCGGCCGCCGCTTGAACGGCCTGATTCTGTCGAGCCCGGCTCTCGCGCCCGGGCGCGACGTGCCGCGCTGGATGCTCGCGCTGAGTCAGGTAATCAGCCGTGTCTATCCCAGCTTTCCGGCGATGAAAATCGACGCCGCGCTGCTATCGCGTCTTCAACCCGTGGTGAACGCCAATCGCAACGACCCGCTCGTGCATCACGGCGCGATTCCGGCGCGCACCGGCGCGGAACTGCTGCTGGCAATGACGCGGATCGAACGTGGCCGTACGGGGCTGCGCATGCCGCTGCTGGTGTATCACGGCACCGCCGACAAACTCGCCGAGCCCGAAGGCAGCCGGGCATTCGGGCAGCACGCGGGGTCGCCGGACAAGACGCTGACGCTGCACGAAGGCAGCTATCACGAGACGATGAACGATCTCGACCGCGACCGGGTGATCGGGGCGCTGATCGACTGGATTGAAAAGCGCGCAGTTGGAGGCGCAGTTGGACGTTGAGCCGGCCGCTGCACCCGCCTAGCGCTTCCACGCCGGCGCGCGCTTGTCGACAAACGCCTGCACGCCTTCGAGCGCCGAGTCGTCCATCATGTTGCAAGCCATAGTCTGGCCTGCAAGCTGATAAGCCGCCTCGATGCCCATTTCGAGCTGCCGATAGAACAGGCCCTTGCCGGCGCTCACCGCTTCGACGGGTTTCGCGCAGATGCTGGCCGCGAGTTGCGCCAGCTCCGCGTCGAGCGCGTCGGCCGGGACCACGCGGTTCACTAGACCTTGCCGCTTCGCTTCGGCGGCGTCGATGAAGTCGCCGGTGAGCAGCATTTCAAGCGCCGCCTTTCGCGACAGGTTGCGCGACAGCGGCACCGAAGGCGTCGCGCAGAAGAGCCCGAGGTTCACGCCCGACACGGCGAAACGCGCGGAGTCCGCCGCGACCGCCAGATCGCACATCGCGACCAGCTGGCAGCCGGCCGCCGTCGCAAGGCCCTGCACTCGCGCGATCACCGGTTGCGGCAGCCGCTGGATCGTCACCATCAGCTTCGTGCAACGGGCGAACAACTGCTGGTAATAAGCCAGCGACGGCGCCGCGCGCATTTCCTTCAGATCGTGGCCCGCGCAGAACGCCCGCCCCGCGCCGGCGATCACGACCACGCGCGCCTGCGACCGCGCGATCTCCGTCAACGCGCTCTGCAGCGCGTCGAGCAGCGCTTCGGAGAGCGCGTTGAACGCGTCGGGCCGGTTCATCGTCAGCAGCACGACGCCCGGCACCCGATACGCATCGTGTTCGATCTCGATCAGTGAAGCGCTGCGCGCGTCGGCATTCATGGCTCGCTCCTGATGGTGTCGTGCAAATGCAGCCCGGCGCGCGGCAAGCTCAGATGCCGGCCAGCGTGCGCACGTGCGCGACTACGCTGCGCCCGAGCGCGGACAGGTTGTAGCCGCCCTCGAGACAACTGACGATCCGGCCGTGCGCATAGCGTTTCGCGATCTCGCGGACCTGGTCGGTGATCCACGCGTAGTCGTCTTCGACGAGGCCCATGTTGCCGAGGTCGTCTTCGCGATGCGCGTCGAAGCCGGCCGAAATGAACAGCATCTCCGGCTTGAATTCGTGCAGGCGCGGGAGCCACATCAGATCCACCGCCTCGCGCACCTCCATGCCTTTCGAGCGCGCCGGCATCGGCACGTTGCACATGTTGGGCGCCTGATTGTCCGCGCCGGTGAACGGATAGAACGGATGCTGGAAGATGCTGCACATCAGCACCCGCGAGTCGCCCGCGAACGCCGCTTCGGTGCCGTTGCCGTGATGCACGTCGAAGTCGATGATCGCGACGCGCTGCAGCCCGTGCGCGTCGAGCGCGTGACGTGCAGCAATCGCGACGTTGTTGAAGAAGCAGAAGCCCATCGCACGCGCCGGCTCCGCATGGTGGCCGGGCGGTCGCACGCTGCAGAACGCGTTGTCGAAGCGGCCTTCGATCACCGCGTCCGTGGCCGCCACCGCGGCGCCCGCCGCGCGCAACGCGGCTTGCAGGGTATGCGGATTCATCGCCGTATCGGGGTCGATTTCAGCGATCCCTTCGGCCGGCGATCGGCTGCGGACGTAGTCGATATGCGCCTGCGTATGCACGCGCAGCAGCGCGGCATCATCGGCGAGCGGCGGCGACTCGCGTTCGATCAGCGCGTCGATGCGGCTCGCGATCAGTTGGTCTTCGATTGCCTGCAGGCGCGCGGGGCATTCGGGATGCCACTGCCCCATATCGTGCAGCATGCAGTCGGTGTGGGAATAGAAGCCTGTTGCCATGGTGTTCTTCTGCGGCACGGCTTCTTCGAAGCGCGCGCAGCGTGTCTCCTTCCAGGGGCGCGCGCCCTCGGCGCGCCAACATTTATGAACTTACCACACGACGCCGCCGTGACGCGTCGAGCATGGTTTTGCAGAAGGCCTCGGGTATACTGCCCCATCCGTTTTTCGGCCTCTTTTTCCTTGTCTCCCACGCACCACGCTCCTCGCTCACTATGACCGTCAAGCTTGCTCTGTCCGCACGAAACCGGCTTCGCATCAGCACGCTGGCCGCCTCACTGTCCGTCGCATCGTGCATGTTCATGGCAACCAGTCCGGCGCTCGCGCAAAACATTCGCAAGAAGCCGCCGGTGCTGGTCGCGCAAAGCCAGCCGCAGCCGGCCGTGCCGCAAGGGCAAACGTTCGAGGAAGAAATCATTCCGCAGCGGTACGCGAACAATCCGAACGTGGACGCCTTCATCAACGACATGGTCGCGCGCTACGACTTCGACGAGTCCGCGTTGCATGCGCTGTTCTCCGGCGTCAGCTATTCGGCGACCGCGGTCAAGCTCGTGACGCCGTCCCCGTCGCCGACGGTGAAGAACTGGCGCGTGTATCAGTCGCGCTTTCTCGATCCGGTCCGCATCAATGCCGGCGTGCGCTTCTGGCGCGCGAACCAGGCCACGCTGCAACGCGCGTACGAAGAGTTCGGCGTGCCGCCGGAAGTGATCGTCGGCATCATCGGCGTGGAGACGATTTACGGGCGTTACATGGGCAACTTCCGCGTGCTCGACGCGCTGACCACGCTCAGCTTCGACTACCCGAGCACCGCCAATCGCGGCGATCGCCAGGCGACCTTCCGCAAGAATCTCGAAGACTATCTGGTGTGGACGCGCGACGCGCAGATCGATCCGACCACGGTACTCGGCTCCTATACCGGCGCGATCGGCATCCCGCAGTTCCTGCCGAGCAGCATCGTGCAATACGCCGTGAGCTACGACGGCAAAAAGCAGATCGACCTGCGCACGAGCGCGGCGGACGCGATCGGCAGCGTGGCCAACTATCTGCGCCAGAACGGCTGGGAAAGCGGCCGGCCGGTGGTGTGGCGTATCGGCTCGGATGCCGGCAGCCTGGGCGTCGCGCAAGCCGCCGCCGACGGCCAGCCGGACCCGCATTGGCCGCTAGAACAGTTGCTGCGCGCCGGACTGCTGCTGAACGAACCGGGCGTGGATGTCGCGGCGGAAGCCGGCACGCCGGTGACGGTAGTGGATTTGCCGTCGCCGGGACGCGGCACCGAGTTCAAGCTGGGATTGAAGAACTTCTACGTGCTGACCCGCTATAATCGCAGTTTCTTTTATGCGCTCGCGGTGTATCAGTTGGGCCAGCGGGTCAAAGCGCAGATGGAAGCAGGCGATGCGGCGAATGCCGTCGATAACGCTGCGCCGTCGAACGGGGCATCGCAATGAGTCATGGCGGCCACTGAGGCTGCCTCATGCTCGAACGAAAAAAGCGCCGGTCTGTTCTTCAGAGCCGGCGCTTTTTCTTTGGCCTTGCGTTGCCGAGCGTTGCGGCTTTGCACCATGAGGCGTCAGGCGGGAAACACCCCGGTCGACAAATACCGGTCACCGCGATCGCAGACGATGAACACGATCGTCGCATTCTCCACCTGGCGCGCGACACGCAGCGCCACTTCACACGCGCCGCCCGACGAGATGCCGGCGAAGATGCCTTCGACCGATGCCATGCGGCGCGCCATGGCTTCGGCGGCGGCCTGGCTCACATTCTCGACGCGATCCACGCGGCTGCGATCGAAAATTTTTGGCAGATAGGCTTCCGGCCATTTGCGGATGCCCGGAATACGCGAGCCTTCCTCGGGTTGCGCACCGATGATCTCGATCGCCTGATTCTGCGTCTTCAGATAAGTGGACACGCCCATGATCGTGCCGGTCGTCCCCATCGACGACACGAAGTGCGTGATGCGCCCTTCGGTGTCGCGCCAGATTTCCGGGCCCGTGCCTTCGAGGTGCGAAGCCGGATTGTCCGGATTCGCGAACTGATCGAGGATGATGCCCTTGCCCTCGCGCTGCATCTGCTCGGCCAGATCGCGCGCGTACTCCATGCCGCCGGTGACGGGCGTCAGAATGATCTGCGCGCCATACGCCGCCATGCTCTGACGGCGCTCCACTGACAAATCCTCCGGCATGATCAGCACCATCTTGTAGCCACGGATCGCAGCCGCCATTGCCAGCGCGATGCCGGTGTTGCCGCTGGTGGATTCGATCAGCGTGTCGCCTGGCTTGATACGTCCGCGCGCTTCCGCTTTCTTGATCATCGACAAAGCCGGGCGATCCTTCACCGACCCCGCGGGATTATTCCCTTCGAGCTTCGCAAGAATCACGTTGTTGCGGCTGCGGATCTCGTCGTCGGGGAGCCGGACGAGTTGCACGAGCGGCGTATTGCCGATCGTATCTTCAATCGTTTTGTAAGCCATATCGGTTCTGGTGCTGTCGATGCGTGGAGTCTGCAATCCATCGATTCTAAACTACCAGGTGCACGGCTGCCGTGCGGCCCTTCTCCCCGCATGGGTCCAGCGGGCATCGGACTTCGCGTTCGACGCCGGCCTGACGCGTGAACCCCGTTGTACGGCCACGGAATTCACCACGCAAAAAGCCCGCGGCTGAGAACCGCGGGAGCCAGTCATCTGCATGACAGCTGAAGGAGTGTTCTTGCCACTCCGACCATGAACGGGACGACGGTCGCGGACCGCGCGCGCGGTAGGGGGCCCCGCGCGCCCGGCCCGCGTCCGGCTATTTCTTCACCGCCACTGTGGGATTGCTTTTGGACGCGTCGGCCGGAGCGGCCGCGCCTTTGCCCTGTGTAGCCGCCGCAACCTGCGTGTTAGCAGCCGCGCCAGCCGGACCGACAGCGAGACCCTCCGCCTGCAGGCGCTCGACGGTATGCCCGCCCATGCCTTTGACGCGTTTGCCGAGATCGGCCGGGTCCTTGAACGGGCCATGCGCTGCACGCTCGTCGAGAATGGCTTTCGCTTTGGCCGCGCCGATGCCCTTGATGCCGCGCAGCGCATCCTCGTTAGCCGTGTTGACGTCAACCGCCGCATACGCGTGGCCGAAAGCGGCGAGCATGGCCGCGGTAACCAGAGTTTTTCGAAACATATGGAATCTCCCTCGTACTACCGGCTGGCGACCATCACCAACCGGGAGATTCCAGTTTAAAGAGGGATCCGAATTAATTACACCTGGCCGAATAGCCAACGTACGTAGCGATCGACACCTTCCTGCACGCTCAAAAACGGCGCGTCGTAGCCGGCCGCGCGCAGCTTCGACTGGTCGGCTTGCGTGAAGCACTGGTATTTGCCGCGCAGCGCGTCGGGAAACGGAATGTATTCGATCAGCCCGCGCTGCACCTGATCCGCGAGCGACAGCGCCGGCTGGTGGTTCAGCGCGCGCAACGTGTTGACCACCGTGCTCGCGATGTCGTTGAACGGCTGCGCGCGGCCGCTGCCCAGATTGAAGATGCCGGACTTGTCCGGGTTGTCGAAGAAGAACAGGTTGACCTTCACCACGTCTTCGACCGACACGAAATCGCGCGTCTGCTCGCCGGCCGCGTAGCCGTTGTATTCGCCGAACAGCTTGACCTTGCCTTCGGCGCGGAACTGGTTGAAGTTGTGGAACGCAACCGACGCCATGCGCGCCTTGTGCGTTTCGCGCGGCCCGTACACGTTGAAGTAACGGAAGCCCGCAATCTGACTCTTCGCGGTGGGCAGCACGCGGCGGATCACCTGATCGAACAGGAACTTCGAATAGCCGTACACGTTCAGCGGCTGCTCGACTTCGCGCTCTTCGACGAAACGGCTCGACCCGCCATACGTGGCCGCCGACGACGCGTACAGGAACTGGATGTTCTGCGCGAGGCAGACATCGAGCACGTCGCGGCTGTAGCGGAAGTTGTTGTCCATCATGTAGCGGCCGTCGGTTTCCATCGTGTCCGAGCAGGCGCCTTCGTGGAAGATCGCGCGCACCTTGCCGAAGTCGCCGCGCTTGAAGCGCTCGACGAATTCGGTCTTGTCGAGATAGTCATCGATTTCGCAGTCGACCAGATTCTTGAACTTGTCGGCGCGCGTGAGATTGTCGACGGCGACGATGCGTTCTTCGCCGCGCTCGTTGAGCGCCTTCACGAGATTGCTGCCGATGAAACCGGCCGCGCCGGTGACGATGAGGGTCATGATGAGCCTGCGGTAATGAGCTTTGCATGGGACCGGGGTAAGCGCTAAAGCGCTAACTCCACTCGACAGCTTTGCATGGGTTCAACTGATGCCCCGCGAATCCCCTGGTCAGGCAGCCTGAAGGCGCACACAAGGGGATTGCGCGGGCCGCATCAAAGAAAGAGTTCGTCGTAGTCGACGGTGGCGGTGCCGAGTTTGCCGACCACGATGCCGGCCGCGCGATTCGCGAGGCCGACCGCGTCGACCAGCGTCAGACCCGCGCCCAGCATGGCGGCGAGCGTGGCGATCACGGTGTCGCCTGCACCCGAGACATCATACACTTCGCGTGCAACGGCCGAAGCGTGCAGGACGCCGTCGTCGGAGAACAGCGTCATGCCCTCTTCCGAGCGCGTCAGCAGGAGCGCCTTGAACGCCAGCTCGGCGCGCAGTTTCGTCACGCGCACGAGCAGATCCTCTTCGGATTTCCATTGACCGACGACCTCGCGCAACTCGGCGCGATTCGGCGTGATCAGCGTCGCGCCGCGATAGCGCTCCCAGTCGTCGCCCTTCGGATCGACCAGCACCGGCTTGCCGGCCGCGTGTGCTTTCGCGATCATCTGCGTGACGTGGGTCAGGCCGCCCTTCGCATAGTCGGACATCAGGATCACGTCGTGCAACGGCAGCAACTCGTCGAAACGCGCGAGACCCGCGAGCAGCACTTCGTGCGCCGGCGAGTTTTCGAAATCGACCCGCAGCAGCTGCTGCTGGCGCGACAGTACGCGCAGCTTGATCGTGGTGAGCAGCGCCGGGTCGCGTTCGAGATGCGGCGTCACGCCGCTTTCGCCCAGCAACTGGACGAGGCGCTCGCCGGGTTCGTCATGGCCGACCACGCATAACAGACCGGCCTGCGCGCCGAGCGCGACCGCGTTGCGCGCGACGTTGGCCGCGCCGCCGAGGCGGTCTTCCTGACGCTGCACATGCACCACCGGGACCGGCGCTTCCGGCGAGATGCGGTTGACGTCGCCGAACCAGTAGCGGTCGAGCATCACGTCACCGACCACCAGCACACGCGCCGCGCCGAGCTGGGCGCGCGGCACAATCGTGAGCTTCGGCGCCGGCGTGGGCGCGGGCGCGCCCGGCATGGTCTCAGGCATCGGCCGGAAGTTCAGAGGGTTGGGCATAAGGGCGTCCAATCGAGTGATAGTCGATGCCGAGTTCGGTCATCGCGTCCGGTTCGTACAGATTCCGGCCGTCGAAAATCAGCGGTGACTTCAGCACCGATTTCAGATGCACGAAATCCGGACTCTTGAATTCTTTCCATTCGGTCACGATCACGAGCGCATCGGCGCCGGTGAGCGTTTCATCCTGCGTGCCGGTGAAGGTCAAACGCGCGAGCTGCTCGGGCGCCGCGTGCAGATCCATCGCGAACACGCGATGCGCTTCCGCTACCGCGACCGGATCGTACGCGCGCACCTGGGCGCCACGCGCCAGCAGTTCGGCAATCACGCGACGGCTCGGCGCCTCGCGCATGTCGTCGGTATTCGGCTTGAACGCGAGGCCCCAGACGGCAAACGTGCGGCCGCTCAGATCGTCGCCGAGCGTGGCCGTGATCTTGTTCACCAGCACGTCCTTCTGCTTGTAGTTCACTTCCTCGACCGCTTCGAGAATGCGCAGATTGTGGCCGCTCTCGCTTGCGCTGCGGATCAGCGCCTGCACGTCCTTCGGGAAGCACGAGCCGCCGTAGCCGCAACCGGCATACAGGAAGTGGTAGCCGATCCGCGGGTCGGAGCCGATGCCGCGACGCACCGCTTCGATGTCCGCGCCGACCCGGTCCGCCAGGTTCGACATCTCGTTCATGAACGAGATGCGCGTGGCGAGCATCGCGTTGGCGGCGTATTTGGTGAACTCGGCCGAGCGCACGTCCATGTACAGCGTGCGTTCGTGATTACGGTTGAACGGCGCGTACAGACGCTTCATCAGCTCGCGCGCGCGCTGGCCGGCTTCGTCCTCGTCGACGCCCAGCACGATGCGATCGGGCCGCATGAAGTCGTCGACGGCCGCGCCTTCTTTCAGAAACTCCGGGTTGGAGACCACCGAAAAGCGGTGCTGCGCGCTATTCGCGAGCCCGCGTTTGGCCAGCTCTTCTTCGATCACCGCGCGTACTCGCTGCGCGGTGCCGACCGGCACGGTCGATTTATCGACGATCACCTTGAAGCCGTTCATCGTGCGGCCGATGTTGCGGGCCGCTTCAAGCACGTATTGAAGATCGGCCGAGCCGTCTTCGTCGGGCGGCGTGCCGACCGCGATGAACTGCACGTCGCCGTGGGCGACGCTCGCATCGATATCGGTCGAAAACGTGATGCGCCCGGCCGCGCGCGTGCGGGCGATGATCTCCTGCAAGCCCGGCTCGTGAATCGGCACACCGCCGTTGTTGAGGATCTCGATCTTGCGCGGATCGACGTCGAGGCAGAAAACGTCATTGCCGATCTCAGCGAGACACGCGCCAGTGACGAGGCCGACATAGCCAGTGCCGATAATGGTGATTTTCATACGTTTTCCGGTAGAGGGTTCCGGTGATGATTGCCGGTCATGAGGCCGGCGACGAACTCGCGGCGACATCCGCCCGCGCAAGCATTAGCAACACCTGCGCGGCGCCATGGCCGCACAGCCGAAGCGGCGGCCAAGGCAGCGTCAGTTCGGCGCCGCAATCGGTTCGACGCGACGCGGCGCATAAGTTTCCCACCCGCTGCAGCCCGGGCATTGCCAATAGAACAGCCGTGCCCTGAAACCGCAATTCTGGCACGTATAGCGCGGCAGATTTTTGGTGCGCTGACGGATCAGCGTGCGCATCAGTTCCAGCTCGCTGCGCCGCGGCTCTTCCGCGACAGCTTGCTGCGCCTCGAGCAGGCGCGTCATGCCCGCCAGATTCGGCGACTTCTGCATCTGTGCGCGCGCGAGCGCGTGCGCCGCATCGGTTCCGCGCAGCGACGCGACGTGCTGATATGCGACGTCCAGCAGATCGTTGCTCGGATGGCGATCGACCCACGCGGTGAGCAGGTCGGCGCCGTCCTGTGGACGGCCGATCGCCTCGTAAGCCTTCATCACCTTCTCCGCCACCAGCGGCAGATAGGCCGGGTTCTGTTCCTCGACGCGCCGCCACTGCGCGATGGCTGCTTCCTGCGCGCCGCCGGCCGCGTCGACGTCGCCGAACAGGATCGTCGCGCGCACGTTGGTCGGGTTCGCCTTCAGCGCAAAGCCGAGCTGCCGGCGCGCCTCGTCCGGGTTGTTCTGCTGGAGCGCTTCCTGTGCGAGTTCGCAATGGAACTGCGCGATTTCCTTGTCGAGCGATGCGGCGCCCATCGTTTCCAGATGGCGCGCGATGTCGATCGATTTGACCCAATCCTTCTCGATTTCGTAGATGGTGAGCAGCGCCCGTTGCGCGCCCAACGCGTAGTCGCCCGTTTCGAGCGAACGGAAAGTTTCCTCGGCGCGGTCGAGCAGGCCTGCTTTCAGGAAGTCCTGACCCAGTTCGTAGAGCGCGTGATCGCGTTCGCTGACCGGCAGATCGGCGCGGCTCAACAGGTTCTGATGCACGCGAATCGCGCGGTCCGTTTCGCCGCGCCGGCGGAACAGATTGCCCAGCGCGAAATGCAGTTCGACCGTTTCAGGGTCGAGCTTGACTACTTCGATGAACGCGTCGATCGCCTGGTCCGGCTGCTCGTTGAGCAGGAAGTTCAGGCCGCGAAAATACGAGCGCGGCAGGTTCGCGCTTTCGGACAGCAGCGTCTTGAGGTCGTAGCGCGCAGCCATCCAGCCGAACGCAAAAGCGACGGGTATGACAAGCAGCCACCAGAAGTCTAGATCCATGCGATTAATGCAAATGTGCGGGAAAGCGGGAACGGAGCGCCGCGCCTAAGCCGCGCGGCGGAAGAAAACTCAGATCAGCGGCGGCATGGGCGGCTGTTCGACCACCACCGGCGTTTCGCGTGCGACGCGCAACTCGCGCTTGAGCCGGCCATTTTCCATGCGCAAGCGCACCATGGCCGGCATCGACGACACCAGGCCAGCCAGCAGCCCCACTACGAAGAACGCGAGGCCGATCAGGATCAAAGGCGCCGACCACGCATAGCCGGCGAGGAAATTCAGCGTAGCAGGTTGTGTGTTGGAGAGCGCCAGCACCAGCAGCAGAACGAACACCAGCACACGGATCAACCAGACGATAAATTTCATAGAAGTCTCTTGACGGCAGTTGCGGGGTGACGCCGGCTTGATGACGCGTCGCGCCACGGTGTTGCCCGCGCCGAAGTGACCCGTATTGTAATTGAAGCCCTCGCGGCTGGGCAGGAAGTGGCGGATTGCGGACTTACACGAGGTTTAGCTTGCTGCTGCAAAGGGCTGCGTGGGCAGATGTCCACTGCCGGAAAGGGCGACTTGCGGCACGGTTGGCACCCCTGCGCGACTCGGCAAGGTGACTCAGCACGTCAAATCAGCCACGAGCATGCAGCGCGAAAAGTACGGACGAAAAAAAAGCGCCCGAAGGCGCTTTTTCTGGTCTTTTGCCGACTGGCTTTGGCCGCTGACGCTACCAATGCCACGCTGCAAAACGCACAGCGGGGCATTTACAGATCGTCATCCGGCTCTTCGGCCTTCAACGGCTCGCCCGCGCGGCGATCCACCCGCTCACGCAATTCCTTGCCCGGCTTGAAGTGCGGTACGTACTTCTCAGGTACCAACACCTTCTCGCCCGACTTCGGATTGCGTCCGACGCGGGAGGGACGGCGGTTGAGGCCGAAGCTGCCGAAGCCGCGAATTTCGATGCGATGACCGTTGGCAAGCGCCTCCGACATCGCATCAAGCATCGTCTTCACCGCGAAATCCGCATCTTTGAGTACAAGCTGCGGAAATCGCGTAGCCAGCTGGGCGACCAATTCCGATTTGGTCATACTGCAGCAGACCTCTCAGGCTTACTGGTTCTGGCCGTCGAGCTTGGCCTTCAACAGCGCGCCGAGGTTCGTCGTGCCGGTAGCAGCCGAGCTCGAATCCGACGAAGCCAGACCGCGGATGGCTTCCTGTTGCTCAGCCGAATCCTTGGCCTTGATCGACAGGTTGATGCCGCGCGACTTGCGATCGATGTTGATGATCATCGCGTTGACCTTGTCGCCTTCCTTCAGCACGTTGCGAGCATCTTCCACGCGGTCTTGTGCGATCTCCGAAGCGCGCAGGTACCCTTCGACTTCAGCCGACAGCTGCACCACTGCACCCTTCGCGTCCACCGTCTTGACCACGCCGTCGACGATCGAACCCTTGTCGTTCATTGCAACGAAGTTGCTGAACGGGTCGCCTTCGAGCTGCTTGATACCCAGCGAAATGCGTTCCTTCTCGACGTCGATGCCGAGAACGATCGCTTCCACTTCGTCGCCCTTCTTGTACTTGCGAACTGCTTCTTCGCCCGTTTCGCTCCACGACAGGTCCGACAGGTGAACCAGACCGTCGATGCCGCCCGGCAGACCGATGAAGACGCCGAAGTCGGTGATCGACTTGATTGCGCCTTGCAGCTTGTCGCCCTTCTTGAAGTTGCGGCTGAAGTCGTCCCACGGGTTCGGCTTGCACTGCTTCATGCCGAGGCTGATACGGCGGCGGTCTTCGTCGATTTCGAGAACCATGACTTCGACTTCGTCGCCCAGCTGAACAACCTTCGACGGTGCAACGTTCTTGTTGGTCCAGTCCATTTCCGACACGTGGACGAGGCCTTCGATGCCCGATTCTACTTCGACGAATGCGCCATAGTCGGTGATGTTGGTGACCTTACCGAACAGGCGCGTGCCCGACGGGTAACGGCGCGAGATGCCTTCCCACGGATCGTCGCCCAGCTGCTTGATGCCCAGCGAAACGCGGTTCTTCTCTTGATCGAACTTGAGGATCTTCGCGGTGACTTCCTGGCCAACCGACAGCACTTCGCTCGGGTGACGCACACGACGCCATGCGATGTCGGTGATGTGCAGCAGGCCGTCGATACCGCCGAGGTCCACGAACGCGCCGTAGTCGGTGATGTTCTTCACCACGCCTTCCACGATCGCGCCTTCTTTCAGCGTTTCGAGCAGCTTTGCGCGCTCTTCGCCCTGGGTCGCTTCGATCACGGCACGGCGCGACAGCACGACGTTGTTACGCTTGCGGTCGAGCTTGATGACGCGGAATTCCAGCGTCTTGCCTTCGTACGGGGTAGTGTCCTTGACCGGACGCGTGTCGACCAGCGAACCCGGCAGGAATGCGCGGATACCGTTGACCATCACGGTCATGCCGCCCTTGACCTTGCCCGTGATCGTCCCGGTCACGAGTTCGTTGTTGTCGAGAGCCTTTTCCAGCGACAGCCACGAAGCCAGACGCTTCGCCTTGTCGCGCGACAGGATCGTGTCGCCATAGCCATTTTCCAGCGCGTCGATCGCGACGGAAACGAAGTCGCCCGCCTGCACTTCTACCTCGCCCGCGTCGTTCAGGAACTCTTCGAGCGGGATGTAGGCTTCGGACTTGAGACCAGCGTTGACGACCACGAAGTTGTGGTCGACACGCACGACTTCGGCGGAGATCACTTCGCCAGCGCGCATGTCTTGCTTGGTCAGCGACTCTTCGAACAGAGCCGCAAAAGATTCGGTATTCGGGGTAGAGGTTTGCAGGTCGGACATAAAAATCAAAATTTGCATGGTTCTCGCGGTGCCCGGCTGGCCGAACGGTCAGCAATAAGGGCCAGGAATGCGAGTGCCACGCGGGGTTAAAGGGTTAAAACAACGCTCCACGACCATCGTGAAGCACCTACCGACAACGAGATTTCTACTGCTCCCGGCACTGATGCGCAACTCGTAGTTTCATCAGGCAGGCGGGACTAAAGCTTCGTACCATTGCACCACTTGCTCGACCGCCTGGTCGACCGACAAGGCGGAGGTGTCTAGCAGCTTTGCATCCGTTGCAGGCTTGAGTGGCGCGGCTGCGCGCTGACTGTCACGCGCGTCGCGCTCACGCAAATCCCGGAGCAAGTCATCTATATTAGCAGAAAATCCTTTTTGGATCAATTGCTTATACCGGCGCGCCGCGCGGGCCTCGACGCTGGCGGTCATGAACACCTTCAGCACGGCGTCCTGGAAGATCACGGTGCCCATATCGCGACCGTCGGCGACCAGCCCCGGCTCCTTGCGAAAAGCCCGCTGACGCGCGACCAGCGCGGCTCGCACGGGCGCATGCACCGCGATCGCCGAGGCCCGGCTGCCGACTTCCTCGGCGCGAATTTCCGCCGACACGTCGACGCCGTCGAGCTGCGCCAGCCCCTCACGAAACGTGATGTGCAGGTCGTCGATCAGTTTGACAAGGGCGTCGGCGTCATCCGCCGCGACGCCGTAACGCAGGCTGGCCAGCGCGGCCAGCCGGTACAGCGCGCCGCTATCCAGCAGGTGAAAGCCGAGGCTCGCGGCAACCAGCGCGGCCACGGTGCCTTTGCCGGAGGCACTCGGGCCGTCGATCGTAATGACGGGCGTCTGGTGAAAGGGACGGGTCGGTTTCATCGAAAAAGTCGCACGTCAGTCGATCCGGGGTCGAATCAGGGTTGAGCAAGCGCGGTAAAGCGCTCGAAATAATCAGGAAATGTCTTGCCGACGCACTTCGGGTCGTTGATCCGGATCGGCACGCCGCCGAGACTGACCAGCGAGAAGCACATCGCCATCCGGTGGTCGTCGTAGGTGTCGATCGCGGCGTTCGGAATCAGCTTTTGAGGCGGCGTGACGACGAGGAAGTCCTCGCCCTCCCGCACCTTCGCGCCGACCTTGCGCAGCTCGGTCGCCATCGCGGCGATCCGGTCGGTTTCCTTCACGCGCCAACTGGCGATGTTGCGAAGCGTGGTGGCGCCGTCCGCGAACAGCGCGGCGACGGCGATCGTCATCGCGGCATCGGGGATCAGGTTGAAGTCCATGTCGATGGGCTCGAGCTTGCCGCTGTCGTGGCCGACGCCGCGCACTTCGATCCAGTCGTCGCCCATCTGCAGATTCGCGCCCATCTTGATCAGCGCATCGGCGAAGCCGACGTCGCCCTGGATGCTCGCGCGACCCACGCCTTCCACTCTCAGCGGGCCGCCGCCGAGCGCGCCGGCCGCGAGGAAATACGACGCGGACGACGCATCGCCCTCTACCATGATCGTGCCCGGCGACTGGTAGCGCTGGCCCGCCGGCACGACGAACTGATGCCAGCCGTGGCGTTCGACCTCGATGCCAAAGCGCGCCATCAGCTTGATCGTGATCTCGATGTACGGTTTCGAGATCAACTCGCCGTCCACAAGCACGGTGCTCACGCCGCTTTCAGTGCGCACGAGCGGCAGTGTCATCAGCAAGGAGGTCAGGAACTGGCTCGATACGTCGCCGCGCACACGGATCGGCGCGTCGGCGCCAATCTGCGCCGGGCGGATCCGCAGCGGCGGATAGCCTTCATTCTCTTCGTAGTCGATCTTCGCGCCGATCTGGCGCAAGCCGTCGACCAGATCGCCGATCGGCCGTTCGTGCATGCGCGGCACGCCGTGGATCCGGTAGTCGCCGCCGTTCACGGCCAGCGCCGCGGTCAGAGGACGCACCGCCGTGCCCGCATTGCCGAGGAACAGGTCGGCGTGGCGTGCGGTGAACGCGCCGCGCGTGCCCGTCACGACGCAGGTGTCGCCATTGCGCTTCAGACGCACGCCGAGCTTTTCCAGCGCGTCGAGCATCACGCGGGTGTCGTCGGAGTCGAGCAGGTTGGTGATCGTCGTTTCGCCTTCGGCGAGGGCCGCGAGCAGCAACACCCGGTTCGAGATGCTCTTCGAGCCAGGCAGACGAACCGTGCCGGACGCACGGGAATACGGTCCGAGATCGAGGAATTCCATGATTGAGTCCAGTTTCCGGTTATTTCGGCGCGTCGCTCCGGGCAAGCCCGGCCGCGCGCTGTTCCTGCCATTCGGTGAGCGCGAGCCGCGAGCGTGCGAAGACGGCTTCGAGCGCGGCGCCGTCGGCGGCTTCGATCGCGCTGCGCAGGCGCGCAAGCACGTCCGTGTACGCGTCGAGTTCGTCAAGCAGCGCGGCACGGTTGGCAACGCACACGTCGCGCCACATTTCCGGGCTCGACGCGGCGATGCGCGTGAAGTCGCGAAAGCCCCCCGCCGCAAACGAGAATTTCAATGCGGCGTCGGGTGAATTGAGAATCTGCTCGACCAGCGCGAACGACAGCACGTGCGGCAAATGGCTGACCGACGCGAACACGCGGTCGTGCTGCTCGGGCGTCATCTCGCGCACGAGGGCGCCGGTGGCCCGCCACATCGCCGCGACCCGCTCGACCGCCTCCGGCGCATTCTCCGACAGCGGGCACAGCACGACATTGCGGCTCACATACAGGTCGGGCAACGCGGCATCCACGCCGCTCGACTCGCGACCGGCAATCGGATGCCCCGGCACGAACTGGCCGATGCGTGCGCCGAGCGCCGCACGAGCCGCGCCGACTACGTCCGACTTGGTGCTGCCCGCATCGGTGACGATCGTGGCAGTGTCGAGGTACGGCGCGATGCGCTCCAGGAGCGGCTGCGTCTGCGCGACGGGCGCCGCCAGCAACACGAAGTCCGCGCCGCGCAGCGCTTCACGCAGCGCGGTGTCGTCGTTCAACGCGGCGGCGCCGTCGATCACGCCTAAGGCCTGCGCCCGCGCGCTCGACGCGGGCGACCGCCCGACGCCGATCACCTTGCGCGCGCCCTCGACCTCGCCCCGCTCGCGCAACGCGCGCGCGAGCGATCCGCCGATCAGGCCGACACCGAAAATCACCAGCTTGTTAAAAGAGAACGCGGCCACGTCGGTCACAGAAAAAGGCGCGCCAGTCATGCCGATGAGTTGCCGATCAGGCGCGCGGGTCAAGGATCACCGCTTACGCGGTCGCGAGCGTTTTTTCGAGCGCCGCGAGGAACGCTTCGTTCTCTTCCGGCAGGCCGATCGTGATGCGCAGCCATTGCGGCAAACCGTAGTTGCCGACCGGACGCACGATCACACCCTGCTTCAGCAATTCGAGGTTCACGCGATTGCCGGCGGCGGCATCGTTGCCGACGCGCACCAGCACGAAGTTGCCGTCCGACGGCACATACTCCAGACCGAGCTTGTCGAACGCCTCGGTCAAACGGCGGTAGCCTTGCGCGTTCAACGCCGCGCTCTTCTCGAGAAACGCCTGGTCGTTCAGCGCGGCGATCGCCGCAGCTTGCGCCAGCGTGTTCACGTTGAAGGGCTGCCGCAGGCGGTTCAGCAGGTCGGTCAATTCGGGCTGCGCAATCGCGAAGCCGACGCGCAGGCCGGCGAGGCCGAACGCCTTCGAGAAGGTGCGCGATACGAGCAGATTCGGGTAACGGCGCACCCATGCGATCGAGTCGTAGCGCTTTTGCGCGGGCAGATATTCGGTGTACGCCTCATCGAGCACGACGGCCACGTGGCGCGGCACCTTGTTGAGAAACGCCTCGAGCTTCGGACCTTCGATGAACGTGCCGGTCGGATTGTTCGGATTGGCGACGAACAGGAGACGCGTGTCGTCGGTGATCGCGGCGAGCATCGCGTCGAGGTCGTGCCCGTATTTGACGGCCGGCACGACGATCGCGCGCGCGCCCACGCCTTGCGTGGCCAGCGCGTAGACCGCGAACGAATACTGTGCGAAGACGATCGACTGGCCTTTCTCGACGAACGCGTGCGCGGCGATTTCGAGAATGTCGTTGCTGCCGTTGCCGAGCGTGACCCAATCGGCCGGCACGCCATAGCGCTCGCTCAACGCCGCCTTCAGCTCGAAACCGTTCGCATCCGGATAACGGCCGAGTTCGCTGGCGGCCTGCGCCAGCGCGCGCTGCGCCGACTCCGGCATACCGAGCGGATTTTCATTCGATGCCAGCTTCACGATGGTCGCCTCATCCAGACCGAACTCGCGGGCCACTTCCGAAATCGGCTTGCCGGCGATGTAAGGCGCGATTGCGCGCACGTAGGAAGGACCAAAAGACGCTGTCATGAATATCTCCGAACGACTGTGGATGTGGAATGTGCGGGTGGGCGGCCCGGTGCCGCCCGAATCCCTTTGCCTGCTTCCCGTCAGCGGGCGCGCGGGTACGAACCGAGTATCTTCAGGAACGCGGCCTTCTGGCCGAGTTCGGTCAACGCGGCGGCAACCGCCGGATCGTCGCGATGGCCCTCGACGTCGATGTAGAAGTAGTACTCCCACGTGCCGATACGGGCCGGACGCGATTCGAAACGGGTCATCGACACACTATGGCGCGCGAGCGGCTCCAGCAGCTTGACCATCGCGCCCGGCTCGTTCACGACCGACACGATCAGCGAAGTCTGGTCGTAGCCGCTCTGGCCGGCCGGCTGCTTGCCGATCATCACGAAACGCGTGCGGTTGTGCGGATCGTCCTGAATCAGCGCGTTTACCACTTGCAAACCGTAATGGGTCGCGGCGCGATCGCCGGCGATCGCCGCGACCGTCGGATCTTCCGCGGCCAATCGCGCGGCTTCCGCATTGCTCGACACCGCCTGGCGCTCAAGCTGCGGCGCGTTGGTCGACAACCAGCGCTGGCATTGGGCGAGCGCCTGCGCATGGGCGCACACGCGCTTCACGCCAGTGAGGCCGCCATTCAGCGTCAACAGATTGTGGTGAATCGGCAAAGCCAGTTCGCCGCCGATCGTCAACTGCGTTTGCAGCAGCAGGTCGAGCGTGCGCGATACCGCGCCTTCGGTCGAATTCTCGACCGGCACGACGCCGAATTCGGCGGCGCCCGCCTCGACCGAGCGGAACACTTCGTCGATCGACGGGCACGGCAGACCTTCGATCGACTGACCGAAGTACTCGTGCATCGCCTGTTCGCTATAGGTGCCGACCGGCCCGAGGTAGGCGGCCTTGATGGTTTTTTCGAGTGCACGGCTCGCCGCCATGATCTCGCGCCAGATTGCGCTGATGTGCTCGCCCGCGAGCGGCCCTTCGCTCATGTCCTGCAAACGCGCGATCACCTGCTGTTCGCGCTCGGGCCTGAACACCGGCGCGTTGAAATGCTTCTTGACCTCGCCCACTTCGAGCGCCACCGCGGCACGCTGGTTCAGAAGTGCGATCAGCTGCGCGTCGAGCGCGTCGATGCGTTCGCGAAGGGGTTTGAGTCGGGTATTGAGTTCGTCGTCCATGCGTGAAAACGGCCCTGCCGGGTAACTGCTGGAAAGGATGCGCGCGCCTGCTGGTCAGCGTGACTCAGGCGCTGCGCTGCTCGAATTCCTTCATGTATTCGACAAGCGCTTTGACGCCTTCGAGCGGGACGGCGTTATAAATCGACGCCCGCATGCCGCCGACGGACTTGTGGCCCTTTAGCTGCACCATTCCCCGCGCTTTCGCGCCGGCCAGGAAATCTTCGTTGCGCGATTCGTCGGCGAGGAAGAACGGTACGTTCATTCGCGAGCGCGAGCCGCGTTCGACCTTGTTCAGATAGAAGCTGCTCGAGTCGATCGCGTCGTACAGCAGCTTCGACTTTTCGAGGTTACGCGCTTCGATCACGGCAAGGCCGCCCTGCTTCTTCAACCACTTGAACACCAGCCCGGCGATGTAGATCGCGTAGGTGGGCGGCGTGTTGTACATCGAATTATTCTCTGCGACGGTCTTCCATTCGAACGCCGACGGGCAGATCGGCTGCGCGCGGTCCAGCATGTCCTCGCGCACGATCACCACCGTCACGCCGGCCATGCCGATGTTCTTCTGCGCGCCGCCGAATAGCACGCCGTATTTGGCGATGTCCATCGGGCGCGACAGAATGTGCGACGACGCGTCCGCCACCAGCGGAATATCGCCGAGGTCGGGAATCTCGAAGGTCTCAACGCCGTGGATGGTCTCGTTCGTGCACAGATGCACATAAGCCGGATCGTCCGACAACTGCCATTCCGCGCGCGCCGGCGCGCGCGTGAAGCCGTCGGCCGTCTGACCGCTGGCGGCCAGATGCGCGCTGCCGTATTTCTGCGCTTCCTTGAACGACTTCTGCGACCACGAACCGGTGATGACGAAATCCGCGCGCGGTTTCGTGCCGAGCAGGTTCATCGGCACGATCGCGTTTTCGCCCAGCCCGCCGCCCTGCAAGAACAGGATTCGGTGACTAGCCGGCACGGCGAGCAACTCGCGCAGATCGACGAGCGCCTCCTCGTGGATCGACATGAATTCTTTGCCGCGATGGCTCATTTCCATCACGCTCATGCCACTGCCTTGCCAATTGAGCATCTCGTCGGCTGCCTGGCGCAGCACATCTTCGGGCATGGCCGCCGGGCCGGCTGAGAAATTAAAGACGCGCATCGTGAAGTCCTGGAAGCGGGCGCGAAAAACGATAGATCGCGCAAAAAACGGCGGAGGTGGCCGCCGGCAAGGCGACCACGATGAAACGTGGCCACGCGGAATCGACGGCGCGGGTCCGCTAGCGCGGGCTGGAGGAAGCGACTGACCGGAACGAATCCGCCGAGATTCCGCGCCGAAAAGAAAATGGCCGTCTGCGCCTGTGCGCAAACGGCCATTATCGCATTGTCATCGCCAACCCGCCAAACCCGGCACGCGCTACGGCGTGCCCGGCGAGCCTGCCAGGCGGCGGCTCAGGCGATGTCAGCGCAGCCTTTCGACCGTGGAATTACTTGGCCGCCGGCTTGACCGAAGCGACTTCCTTGTCGGCCTGATCACGCGTTGCCTTGATCGATTGCGGCATGTACTTCTGCATCAGGCCGTTCACGACGTCGCGGCCAACCTGGTCTTGCACCTGGATGAACTTGCGGCCGGTCGGGCTCTTGTAGAACGCCGTCAGATCCTTGATTTCCGACGTGCTGTAGTACTTCGCGTACGCGTCGTACTGAGCTTGCATTGCGTCCTGACGGAAGTTGTCCGTTGCGAACACCTGGCCTGCGCCGTCAACCAGCTTCGGCACTGCGTTCTTTTGCAGCGTCGGCACGGCAGCCTGCTTCTGCTTGTCCGACATCGTCTTGTTTTCGCTCAGCGCGTCCGACAGGATGGCCGGAACCAGTTGCTTCGCTTGCATTTGCGCGCTATTGCCGATTGCGCCGACGAGCTTCTGCGCGTCGATTGCGTCCAGCAGGTCCTTGATCGCAGCCTGCTTGGCCGGGTCAACCGGTGCTGCGGCAGCAGCCGGAGCCTGAGCCGCCGGCGGCTGGCTTTGCAGCGCTTGAGCCATGGCGAAGGTCGGCACGAGGGCGGCCAGCAACATCAGTTGTTTAAATCGTTTTTGCATCATTACTCCCTAAGAGAAATTAACTTGAACTGCGCGCTGCGCGGGATGCGTGTCGGCCCGACACGCCATAGCTCCCTGCGCAGCATTCAACCTGTTACCGAGACCGGGAGCCGCCGACGCGGATCAGGCTGCACCGTTGTCTTCACCGCCGTTGTTGCCTTCGGCGGGACCTTCGGTGTCGCCTTCCACTTCCGCCTCGGCCACCTGTTGCAGACCAGAAAGCTTGGTCCCTTCGTCAAGGCTGATGAGTGTAACACCTTGGGTTGCACGTCCCATTTCGCGGATTTCCGACACGCGCGTGCGAATCAGCACGCCCGTATTGGTGATCAGCATGATCTGCGCTTCATGATCCACTAGCGTGGCGGCGACGACCTTGCCGTTACGCTCCGAGGTCTGGATCGCGATCATGCCCTTCGTACCGCGCCCGTGACGGGTGTACTCGGTGATCGGGGTACGCTTGCCGAAGCCGTTTTCGGTGGCGGTGAGCACCGACTGCTGCTCGTCGCCGGCGACCAGCAACGCGATCACGTTCTGTCCGTCTTCGAGCTGCATGCCGCGCACACCGCGCGCTTCACGGCCCATGGGGCGCACGTCGTTCTCGTCGAAGCGAACCGCCTTGCCCGAGTCCGAGAACAGCATGACGTCATGCTGACCGTCCGTGATGGCCGCGCCGATCAGGTAATCGCCGTCATCCAGACCGACCGCAATAATACCCTTGCGCAGCACGCGGCCAAAGGCTTCCAGCGGCGTCTTCTTGACGGTTCCTAACGCGGTGGCCATAAAGACGAATTTGTCGGCCGAAAATTCCTTGACCGGCAAGACAACCGTAATCTTCTCGCCTTCCTGAAGCGGGAAGATATTGATGATCGGACGGCCGCGCGAGTTCCGCGAACCTTGCGGAACTTCATAGACCTTCACGCTGTAGACGCGACCGCGATTCGAGAAGCACAGAATGTGATCGTGCGTGTTCGCGATGAACAGCGTGTCGATCCAGTCGTCTTCCTTCATCGCCGTGGCCTGCTTGCCGCGCCCACCGCGCTTCTGCGCGCTGTACTCGGACAGCGGCTGCGATTTCACGTAGCCCGCATGCGACATGGTGACGACCATCTCTTGCGGCGTGATCAGATCTTCGGTGTTCAGCTCGGTGGCGTTCAGCTCGATCTTCGAGCGGCGCGCATCGCCGAATTCGGCCTTGATCGACGTGAGTTCGTCGACGATGATCGCCGTAATGCGTTCCGGGCGAGCCAGGATATCCAGCAGGTCGGCGATCTGCGCCATCACTTCGCGATACTCGCCGATGATCTTGTCCTGCTCCAGACCGGTCAGGCGCTGCAGACGCATCTGCAGAATTTCCTGAGCTTGGGTGTCGGACAGACGGTAGAGGCCGTCAGCCTGCATACCGAACGACGGATTCAATCCGTCAGGACGGTAGGCTTCGCGGCCACCCGCCGACGCGTTTTCCGTCTCCGCGCGCGACAACATTTCGCGCACCAGCGACGAATCCCACGGACGCGCCATCAATTCCTGCTTGGCGATCGGCGGCGTCGGCGCGGCCTTGATGATTGCGATGAACTCGTCGATGTTGGCGAGCGCAACCGCGAGGCCTTCGAGCACGTGGCCGCGTTCGCGCGCCTTGCGCAGTTCGTATACAGTGCGCCGCGTCAGCACTTCCCGGCGATGCGACAGGAAGCACGACAGCATTTCCTTCAGGTTCAGCAGCTTCGGCTGGCCGTCGACCAGCGCGACCATGTTCATGCCGAAGGTGTCCTGCAGCTGGGTCGCCTTGTACAGATTGTTGAGAACGACTTCCGGCACTTCGCCGCGCTTCAACTCGATCACGACGCGCATGCCGCTCTTGTCGGATTCGTCGCGAATGTCGGAAATGCCTTCGAGCTTCTTCTCGTTGACCAGCTCGGCGATGCGCTCCAGCAGCGAGCGCTTGTTCACCTGATACGGCAGTTCGTCGACGATGATCGCCATGCGCTGGCCGCGGTCGATTTCCTCGAAGTGCGTGAGCGCGCGCATCACCACGCGGCCGCGGCCCGTGCGATAGCCGTCGCGCACGCCGGCCACACCGTAGATGATGCCGGCGGTCGGGAAGTCGGGGGCCGGGATGATCTCGATCAGCTCGTCGATCGTGGCTTGCGGGTTTTTAAGCAGGTGCTGGCAGGCGTCGACCACCTCATTGAGGTTGTGCGGCGGAATATTGGTCGCCATGCCGACCGCGATGCCGGACGAGCCATTGATCAGCAGATTGGGAATGCGCGCGGGCAGGATGGCCGGCTCGTTTTCGCTGCCGTCGTAGTTCGGCGCGAAGTCGACCGTTTCCTTGTCGATGTCGGCCAACAGTTCGTGGCCGATCTTCGCCATGCGGATTTCGGTGTAGCGCATCGCCGCGGCGTTGTCGCCGTCGACCGAACCGAAGTTGCCCTGGCCGTCCACCAGCATGTAGCGCAGCGAGAAGTCCTGCGCCATCCGGACGATGGTGTCGTATACCGCCGTGTCGCCGTGCGGGTGATATTTACCGATCACGTCGCCGACAATACGCGCCGACTTCTTGTACGCGCGGTTCCAGTCGTTATTCAGCTCGTGCATCGCGTACAGCACGCGCCGGTGCACCGGCTTCAGGCCATCGCGAACGTCGGGAAGCGCACGCCCTACGATCACGCTCATCGCGTAATCGAGATACGAACGGCGCATTTCCTCCTCTAGGGAGATTGGCAGAGTCTCTTTGGCGAATTGATCCATTATCCGTATCTTTTACGTGCGAAGGCGCCGGGTTCAGCGCGCCTTCGCGTAAGCATTGCAGGCGCAATGCATCACGCGATTCTAACATGCCGTGAATCCGCGCCCGGCGAGGGTACGTATACCTATTAGCAGGAGCTTTGGGAGGGGGCCCCCAAGACCCTGCTTTCGAGCCGTCCAGGCGCGATTCGTGCGTGGGGCAATCCGGCGCTCAGCCAAGACTGGCGGCGCGTTCCGGCGATTACTTCTGTTGCGCATGCACCACAATTGAGGGGCGTTTTGATCCGGGGCGGATTTTTTTATCGTCGGAAGGGAACGATATGGCAAAATGCCAACGCACAAAGAGTTAGACACTGCTCGAAGTCTACACACCACGTTTTTTGTTCCGCACAAATGTTATACTTCGAGCAATGTATGACTTGTCTTCGTCAACAGGCTCGCAGTAAACCTGCGGTAATCTCAATTTCGAGAGGAGAAATATGAATAAACTTTCAAAGCTCGCGTTCATTGCAGCTACCGCAGTTATGGCTGCATCCGCCGTGGCGCAGTCGGTGCCGGCGTCGCGACAAGCTACGAACGACAACTGGGTGAATGGTACTGGCGAATACGTGTGGATGAACGGCACGAACGAGCTTTGCTGGCGCGATGCATTCTGGACGCCCGCAACGGCCAACGCAAAGTGCGATGGCGCCCTGGTTGCTCAAGCTCCGACGCCGCCGGCTCCGGTCGCACCTGCACCGGCCATCTCTAGCGAAAAGATTACGTATCAAGCTGACGCGTTGTTCGACTTCGACAAGGCAATCCTGAAGCCGGCAGGCAAGGACAAGCTGAGCGAACTGGCATCGAAGATTCAAGGTATCAACCTGGAAGTCGTCGTCGCAACGGGTCACACGGACCGCATCGGTACGGACAAGTACAACGACCGTCTGTCGCTGCGCCGTGCACAAGCTGTGAAGGCATTCCTGGTCAGCAAGGGCGTCGAAGCCAACCGTATCTATACGGAAGGCAAGGGCCGTCGCAACCCGGTCACGACCGGTTGCAACCAGAAGAACCGCAAGCAACTCATCGCCTGCCTCGCACCGGATCGTCGCGTGGAAGTCGAAGTTGTGGGTACGCCGAAGCAGTAAGCTTCAGGTTACCGCAGTATCAAAGCCCCGCTTCGGCGGGGCTTTTTTTATGCGCAGTTCGCGCTGTGCGATCTCGGGCGCGCCGTCCGGCAGGGAGTGGGTGAACGTTCGCGCCCCGCAGTCGGGGCGACCAGCCACGAAGCGAAGCTCCACGAGGCCAAGTCCCACGACGCACCGCCCCAGAGCCACCCTTTTGCCGCCCTGTCCCTCGACCTATATACTCAGGGTTTATCCTCGAGCGCCCGCTCAACGCTCTCATCGAGGCAGCTTCCGCCATGACCAACGCCGATCCCCACGAACTACAGAAATTCAGCGACCTCGCGCATCGGTGGTGGGACCCGAATGCCGAATTCAAACCGCTGCACGAACTCAACCCCATTCGTCTGAGCTGGATCGACGCCCAAGCGCATCTGGCAGGCAAGAAGGTGCTGGACATCGGTTGCGGCGGCGGCATTCTTTCGGAGTCGATGGCCGGCCTCGGCGCGCATGTGAAGGGCATCGACCTGTCGACCCAGGCACTCGGCGTCGCCGATCTTCACAGTCTTGAAAGTGGTGTAACCGTCGATTACGAAGAGATCGCCGCCGAGGCACTCGCCGCCCGCGAGCCGGGCACGTTCGACGTGGTCACCTGCATGGAAATGCTGGAGCACGTACCTCAGCCCGGCGCTATCGTCGAGGCCTGCAAGACACTCGTGAAGCCTGGCGGCTGGGTGTTCTTTTCCACGCTGAACCGCAACGTGAAGTCGTACCTGTTCGCGGTGATCGGTGCCGAATACATCGCGCGGATGCTTCCCAAGGGCACGCACGACTACGCGCGCTTCATCCGTCCGTCGGAATTGGCGGGCTTCGTGCGCGCCGCCGGCCTGCGCACAGCCGACATCAAAGGCATCGTCTACAACCCGCTCAGCAAGCATTTCACGCTGTCCGCCGACACGAGCGTGAACTACATGCTCGCCTGCCGACGCGACACCTGAGCCGCCCCGACCCGCCACACTGAATTCAACAATGAGCGATCCCACCCCCCTGCCCCAACGCGAAGGCAACGACGACGTGCTCGGCCTTTGCCATGCTGTGCTGTTCGATCTCGACGGCACGCTGGCCGACACGGCGCCCGATCTCGCGGCCGCCGTCAACAAGATGCGCCATGACCGCGGACTCCACATGGTGCCGCTCGAAGACCTGCGTCCGCTCGCGTCCGCGGGCGCGCGCGGGCTGCTCGGCGGGGCGTTCGGCATCGGGCCGGACGATCACGAATTCGCGTCGATGCGCGAGGAGTTTCTCGCCAACTACGAAGCAGATTTGTGCATCGAGACCACGCTGTTTCCCGGCATCCCCGAATTGCTCGACGAGCTCGACGCACGCGGTGTGCGCTGGGGCATCGTCACGAACAAAGTCGCGAGGCTCACCGAGCCCCTGATCGCGCAACTGGGCCTCGAAGAGCGCGCGGGCTGTGTCGTAAGCGGCGACACGACTGCGCATTCGAAGCCGCATCCGGCGCCCTTGCTGCACGCCGCGCGCGAGCTGGACGTGGTGCCGGAGCGTGTCGTCTACGTCGGCGACGATCTGCGCGACGTGCAGGCGGGCTTCGCGGCCGGCATGAAGACCGTGGCGGCTGCATACGGCTACTGCGGCAACGACATTCCGCCGGCGCAATGGCACGCGCAGCATGTCGTGCAATCACCGGTCGAATTGCAGAAGCTGTTGCGCGAGATCGGCTGAAGTGCCGCGGCGGCCGCCACACCAATGAGTCAGGACGCGGCCGTCAATCTACTGTAAAATCTATGCTGGCTCAGAGAACTTGAGCAACGAACCGCGGGGGCGACCTGGTTTCGACAGGGGTTGCAAAGCGGCTAGGGCATGTCGAGGACCCGTCACCTCGTTAATCAATGGGAAAAACGTAACTGCAAACGACGATACGTTCGCACTGGCAGCCTAAGGGCCGCCGTCCTCTGCCTAGTTCACTGACGGGCTAGAGTCGCAAGACCGGTAGCAATACCGACAGAGGTCATATACGTCAGTTAAGCCTTGGTGGCGTCACGACATCCGGGTCGAAAATCTAGTGAATCGCCTCAGTGCAGCGTGTTCGTCCGCGTCACTGGGGTTAAATCAAATGACAGAACTAAACATGTAGAACTGGTCGTAGAGTGCTTCTGGACGCGGGTTCGATTCCCGCCGCCTCCACCAAACATCCTGCAAGGAACGCTGCTTTGTAAAAAACCCCGCTAGCCTCCGGCTCGCGGGGTTTTTTGTTTCCCGAACCCACCACGCTCGTCAGCGAGTCGCCGCAAGCGCCTTCTGTTGCGCGACGCGCAACGCTTCGATCGGCGACATTGGCGGCGGCCCGGCACCCTGCGTGGTCTGTTGCGCGCTCTGACCGGCGACGCCCTGCTCATTGCCCGCATGCGCCGCGCGCTCCGCCGCCACCGCCTGACGATTCGCCATCGCACCGCGCCCCTCCTCCCCCGCGGCCAACAACCCATTCACCCGCGCCACCTCGTCCAGGTCCAACGTCGCCGTCGCGGCCTTGAGCTGCAGCAACGCCACAATCGCCGTATAGCGCGCCCGAATCAGATCGCGACGACCCGTGTAAAACGAATCCGCTGCCCGCAGCACGTCGGTGCTCGTGCGGCTGCCCACCTTGTAGCCCACCTGCGTCGCGCTCAATGCGGCGCGCGAAGTCTGCACGACGCGCATCAACCCTTCGACCCGCGTCACGCCGTCATGAAAGCGCGTCCAGTTCTCCTGCGCGGTCGCGCCCGCTGCCCGAGTTGCGCCGAGCAGCTCTTCCCGCGCCTTGTCCTCGAGTGCACGCGCTTCGTCGATGATCGCGTCCGTCTCGCCCCCTTCGAATAGTGGAATCGTCACCGACAACATCGCGGTCGTGGTGGTGGTCGGACGAGCATAGCCGGAGGCCGCGCCGGCCGGCGTGTGGCTCGCGGTCAAATTCACGACCGGCAGATTCCGCGCGCGCGCCTTCTCCACTTCAAACTGCGCGATCCGCCTGTCGATCTGTTTCAACTGCACCATGTAGTCGTGCGCTTCAGCCCGCATGACCCAGCTATCCTGGTCGTCGGGACTCAGGTGCGGCATCAGCGCGGAGTCCGACAAATGCGCCAGTCCCGCAAACGGCTCACCCGTGATCTGTTCCAGCGCCAGGCGCCGCAGTTGCAAATCGCCGCGGGCATCGGTCTGCTGCAGCCGGGCCTGCTCGCGCGCCGCTTCGGCGTCCCGCAAGTCGATCACGGTCGCCTCGCCCGCCGCCTGCCGGCGCTGCAACTGCTCGATATGCTGTTCGAGCGCGAGCGTGTAGTCGCCGGCGCGCGCCAGTTCGTCTTCGGCAGCGAGTTCGTCGAAGTACGCGCGCACCCCTTGCAGGATGGCCTCTTGCTGCGCGCGCGCAGCGTCGAGCGCGCCGCGCGCGCTGACAAAGTCGGCCTGGCGGTACGTCGTCCAGCGGCTCCAGTCGAACACCGGCTGCGTCAGCGTGACGGTCCACCCGTTTTGCCAGTAGTTGTCGCTCGGAAGGCCCTCGGTGGCGATTCGGTTGTACGCGCGCCCCCAGCCGCCCGACAGTTGCGGCAGCAATGCCGCGCGGGCCTTCGGCACCGCCAGCCGCCCGGCCCTGGAGCCTGCGCGCGACGCCGCAGGTCCGCGTTGTAAGCGAGCGCCTGCTCGGCGATTGTGAGCAGGTCGACGGCGGCCGCGGTGCTCGCGTGATTGACGCAGGCGAGCGCGATCAGCAAGGCCGCCACCATCCGTTTATTCATCGACGACCGCCTCCGCACGCGCCTCGCGCAGCAGCTCGCCGTCGACCAGCCGATAACGCGTCTCGAACGCGGCCGCGAGCGACATGTCGTGCGTGATCACCACGACGGTCCGCTCGATCCGCCGCAGCAACGCGACGATCTTGCGCACCGACATGGGATCGAGATTCGACGTCGGTTCGTCGAGCAGCAGCAGTTCGCGTTGCTGATACAGCGCTCGCGCGAGCAGCAAACGCTGCCGCTGGCCAGCGGAAATATTGGCGATCGTGTCGCTGATCACCGTGCGGGTGCGCATCGGCAGACGCATCACGTCGGGCAGCAGGCCGACCTCATCGAGCAACGCGTGAATGCGCGCCTCGTCCGCGTGGCCGGCAAAGAGCGACACGTTATCCGCAATCGAACCATGCAGAATCAGATCGCCCTGCCGCATGTGAACGGCATGCCGGCGGATTTCGTCGACGGTGAGATTCGGCCACGCGATGCCGTTCAGCAGGATCTCCCCTTCCTGAAGCGGTTCGGCCGCGGCGAGCAGCTTGAACAGCGTGGACTTGCCGCTACCCGACGCGCCGGTGATCACGATCTTGTCGCCCTTGCGGATCACGAGGTTCGCGTGCTTGAGCACCGGCTGGTCCGACACGCCGTAGCGGAACGTGACGTCGCGCACGTCGATACGCTCGAAGCTGCGCACCTCGACGGTCTTGTGCACATCGGCCGGCGGCGTGTAGCGCTCCGCTTCGCCGTCGACGATGTCGCCGACCCGCGCGACCGGCACGCTCAGCATGAAATACGCGAAGGCTGCATTGATCGAGCGCGCGAAGCGCTCCGACAGCAACGACTTGTAGATCAGAAACGAATAGAACACGCCCACCGAGATCGCGCCGCCGAGCATCAGGCGCGCGGCAAACCAGCTGACCGCGATCATGTCGGCGTAGTTGACGAGCTTGAGAATCGCGTCGCGGGTGCTGCCGAGGCGGCTGTTGTGCACGACCGCCGCGAAGTACGCGCGGTACTTCGCCATGAAGATCGCGGTGCGCCGCGTCTCGCCCTGCGACAGCTTGATCAGCGACGCGCCGCGAATCGTCTCGATCAGTGTGTCGTCGCAACGCGCCGATTCTTCGAGCACGAGCGCGTGCGTGTCCCGCATCCGCGTGAACAGCGCGAACGACACCGCCACGTAGAGCACGAAAATCAGCAGCGCGATCAGCGTCAGTTGCGGGCTTTGCACCAGCATCAGCGCCAGCGCGACCAGGCCGACGACCAGGTCGATGCCGAGTGCGATCATGGTGCGCGTCGCGTACACGCTGATCTCGTCCTGCGCCTTCACGCGCGCGAACAGATCGCCGACGTGACGCTTCTCGAAGTACGGGATCGGATTGCTCAGCAGCTTCGCCAGCAGGCCCTCGGTCATGTTCATCTGCACGAGGCCGTGCAACAGTTCGACGAGGTAGGTCTCGATGTACTGGCTCAGCGCGCCGACGATGAAGATGCCGGAGAACGTCAGCACCAGCACGTTGAGTAGATTCAGGTTGTCGGCGGCGACCACGTCGTCGAGCACCAGATTGCCGAGATAAGGCATCGCGAGAATCGCGAACTGGCTGCCGAGCGCGATGAACATCACCTTGGCGATCTGCGCGTTGAGTTGCGGATTGAGCGCGCGTACCCGCGCGAGCGCCGCCGGCACGCGCGACTTGTGGCGCATGCGCGGCATCGTCGCGGTCGGCGCGCATTCGAGCAGGTAGCCGGACACGTTGGCGACGAAGGTGTCCATCGAAATGCGCCGGCGGCCCGTCGCCGGATCGATCACCTGCACATAGCCGCGCCCGTACTTCTCGAACACGACGAAATGCGCGCCGCCGAAATGCATGATCGACCCGCGTTTGACGCTCGCCAGATCGCCGCTGCCGAAACGGTAAGCCTGCACCGCCAGCCCGAACTCGACGGCGACGTCGTACAGGTCCATCAGCGACAAACCGTTCGCCGAGATCGGTCTGAATGCCTGCAACTCGCGCACTTCGGTCGCCCGGCCGAAGTGCGACAGCACCATCGCCAGACAGGCGTAACCGCATTCGGCAACTTCGTTCTGATAGATCGCGCGCACCGTCAACCTCGCAGCACGCGGAACAACGGCGCGAGCACCCATTCGGCGATGGTGCGGCGCTCGATCACGATACTCGCCGTCGCATTCATGCCAGGCAGAATCTCGAAGCGCTGCCGCTCGAAGTGGAATGTGTCGCCGGCCAGCGTGGCCCATGCCATGTAATCGTCCTCTGCACCGCGCGTCTCGGAGGCGGCCGCCGGCGACATCGGCGAGCGCACGGTGGTGCGGGAAATCGAGTCGATCCGCGCCGGGTAGCTGCCGAATTTCGCGTACGGAAACGCGTCGAATTTGAGCCGCACGATCTGCCCTTCGCGAACGAAGCCGCGCCGCCGCGACGGAATGCGCAGCGCGGCGCGCAGCGCGCCCTTCTCGCCGGTCGAGATGACCAGCGCGACGTCGTCCGGCGCGAGCGTGCGCCCCGGCACCAGCCCGGAATAGGTCACGAAGCCCGCTTTCGGCGCGGAAATCGTTGCGTCCTGACGGGTCTGTTCGAAGCGCATACGAATGTCCTGTAACTCGCGCGCGTGGCGCGCATCCAGTTCGTTGAGTTGGGCGCCCAGGCCCGTTTGGGTGCTCAGCGCGGCACCCAGGTCCGCAGCGAGCTGCTGACGACGCGCGGCGCTTTGCGCAACAGCAACCTTCGCCTGATGCGTATCGGCGCTCGCCTGCTCGATCCGGTCGGCGGTGATGTAGTCGGCCACCGACTCCAGCCGCGCAAGCTTGCGGCTGGCCTCGCCGGAGAGCGCGCGGTTTTGCGCCAGTTGCTCGTCGAGCGCGGCGATTTCCGCGCGCCGGCTCTGTGCGGCGAGCCGCGCGGCATCTCGTTGCGCGCTCAGATCGGCCTTGCGCTGAAGGTACTGCGCGTCGCTCGTGCGAATCTGCTCGTCGCGGTCGTGTTCGTCGAAAGCCTTGCGTTGCAGACCGTTGCTCGCGAGCGTCAAATCGCGGTCGAGACGAAACAGCGGCTCGCCCTGCGCCACACGCGACGCGCGGCTCACGCAGATATCCGACACGAGGCCGCTTAATCCTTGAATCTTGAGTTCGGCCGGCGACACGATTTCGGCGCGCACGTCCTGCTTCAATTCGACATCGTGAACGAACGCGAACACGATCGCGACGGCCACGAGCGTGGAAGTCGCATACGCGATCCAGCGCCATGAGACGTCCCTGAACTGGGGAAGATTGATGGGTTCCATAGTGTCATTGCCGCCGGTTGGCAACCGGCGCTATGTCTGTCCGCCCGGGGCGGGCGTCGTGCCGCGCGGCCGGATTGCCTCGCGGATGAACGTCTAGCGGGTCGGCGCGAACGCGTACATCGACGGATGTCCTGCGACGAGCCAGTCGCGATAGTTATCGACCACTGCTGCTTCGATACACGTGGCGAGCCGTTGCGCAGCGTCGGGATCGGCGAGCGGCAACGGCTCGAACAATTCGCCGCTGAACCGCCCGCGCTTGAAACGCAGATAGAACGGCAGCAGCACTGCACCGAACGGTGCGCCCAGCCGGAACACGCCGTTATGGATGCGCGCGTCGCGTCCGAATATCGACACGCCGACTGTCTCCATTGGGTAGCGGTGCAGCGTGAAGGGCGGCACATCGGCGAACAGCACCGCGACGCCGTTGCGTCTCAACGTTCGAGCCACCCGCAGGCCCAGCCCGTTGCGGTCGCCGTCGCCGTACGTGTAGAGCACGGTCACGCTGGGGATCAGCGTCTGGTCGTCGCCGTACATGTCGCGCGGCACGCCGGACACGACCGAAATCGATTCGAGCCCGAGCACTTCGCGCAGCTCGTCGATCACATAAATGTTTGCGTATTGCGATACGTAGTGAAACGGCGAAACGATGACGGGCCGCCCGGGCACCTCGGCCTGCAGTTGGCGGATCTTGCTGGCAAGTGTGGCCGCGATACCTTGCAGGTCCGGCCATGCTTCGCTGCCGCGTGACAGCCGGCCGTAATAGATCCGCTGGTCGATCAGACTTTCGCGCAGGCTGCCGGACGACACATGGGTTGCGCTGAACGGCGCCAGCCCCAGAACGTCACGACCGATCTCACAGCGCGCAATACCGTTCCAGCGCGTGCGGGCGTCGACGAGACTGTGGATTTTCCATGCAGCAGCGGCCAATGGCTCGATTGCCGAAGCCGGCAGGCGGGCGATCAATCCGCTTTGCAGTCTGCGCCTGGCAAGCGCGATTCTGTTGCGCAGCGAAGCCAGCATGACTGACGCGGTGGTCCACGACCCCATGTTTCACTCCACGTTGATGCTTTGGACCGGGGAGGTCCTCATGAGGACCTCCCCGGCATGCCAGACTATTACGCCTTGACAACCGGCGTGGTTGCTACCGGCGTCGTCTTGTTGGCGCACTTGCAGCAGCCACCAGCAACAGCGGATTTAGCCAGTTCATTGCGATTGATCTTTTGCATTTTCAGTACCTTTTTAGTGGTTGAACAAATTAGCTCGTAAGCAATTCCCCGCCTCATCGAGCGGCGCAATCCTAACATCATAAATTAATCACAAATCACAATTTGCCTTATTTGACAATTCATCTTATTTTATAAAGCATGCGCTGTCCGTCTGAATTGCATGCGAGCCCGACACGCTTTTCTCCATTCCGCCACCGCCCTCTGGCGCATCTCACACCGCCTTTACCAGCCCCTCCAGAAGGGAACTCCAGTCATTTAATTATCCATTCACACGATATTTATTCTCGGACTATAAATCAATCACCCGCTCAACAACATCGCATTTTCAAAGAAGCCAACAAATAGAAAAATCCGCAATAATAAATCTCCCAAATATCAAATAGAAATTTCCCAAATTTCTTCGGCGAGTTCGCAATCGCCAATAATCACCCATTTAATCTCGCCACTAAAATCGCCTCACCCACCAGGGATCACCCGACCTGCGGAATATTCACGTGCACGCATGCGTTTATTGCTGGCAGGCGAACGGCAATCCGCGAGTGCCCGCCCGCTGCCTATACTCCAACCACACGTTGTCAATTCAGGAGCCCGCATCATGCGCAAGACAATCCTCCTTCTCGCCCCGCTCGCGCTGGTTGCGCTGCAACAGAGCGCGCTGGCCGATCCGCCGAAGGTGAACAACGGCCGCTTCGTCAATGCCGACGGCATGACGCTCTACACGTTCGACAAGGACACCACGCCCGGCGTGAGCGCCTGCACCGGCGGGTGCATGAGCAACTGGCCGGCGGCGACGGCAAGCCCGGCAGACAAGCCGTCAGGCGACTGGACGCTGATTCCGAGCGCCGACGGCAAGCAGCAATGGGCGTACAAGGGCCATCCGCTGTATCGCTACGCGGCGGACAAACAGGCGGGGGATGCGAAGGGAGACGGCTTCAAGGACATGTGGCACACGGCCAAGCCTTGAGCGCCAGCCGGCCGGTTGCACACCGGCCGTCAAACAGCGGCGGCCGCGTCACGCCGGCGCCGCAGCGAGTGAGATGTCACTCGTCTTTAGGACACTGCAGATTGCAGCCGTTCGGGTCACCCATGTCGCCGCGCTTGCGGCGGTCCGACCTGCTGCCGTGTTGATACTTGTCCGAAGGCGCCGACGCGGCGAACGGCATTTGCGGATGCTCTGCCAGGCGGAACTCGTCCTGCAGGATGCCGCCCGGCACGCCTGGCGAATTCTGAGCGAAGGCAAGCGGAACGGTGGCGAGCAGCACACCCGCCGTCACGGCGACGGCACATGCGTGTAAAAGAACTTTCATATCGATTCAGCCGCGGTGTGGCGCGCGGTCAAGGCGGGAACGGAAGCTGAGAGATTAGCCGAAACGGACCCGATCCGCAGCGACTCGGGCAACACGATGTTTACGGCCTCTTACCGCAGGCTCCTTACAGCGCTTTTACTGCGCCGCATCAGCGCGGCTCGCCGAGGCCGGCCGCGAGATCGACCAGCTTGCCGCAGTCGCGTGGATCATAGCCTTCCAGATGCTCGACGCTGTGCAGAAACGCGCTGCCGCGCAGCAACGTGATCACTTCGGCGAGCGGTGCGCGTTCGAGATTCCCGCGGTCGCATGCGAAGTAGTAGTCCTCGTCGACGACCGGAATGAAGTCGAGCCCGAAGTGATGCGCCGCGGGCTCCACGCCGAAACCCACGTCCGCCATCCCGCTCGCGACGAACGCCGCGATCGCCGAATGCGTGAGTTCGGTCGACGCATAGCCGTTGACCCGATCCGGATCCACGCCGAGCTGGCGCAGCGCGAGATCGAGCAGCATGCGCGTGCCGGAGCCCGGCTGACGATTGACGAAGCGAATGTCGTCGCGCGCAAGATCGCGCAGGCCGCCGATCCGCTTCGGATTGCCCTTGCCGATGAACAGCCCCTGCTTGCGCCGCGTGAGATGCACGAGCACATGGCGCTGCGGATCGAGCCAGCGCCGGTAGGTATCGGCGCAGACCGCGCGGAATTCGCCGAGCGGCAGGTGAAAACCCGCCAGATCGCATTCGCCGCGCGCGAGTGCGCTGACCGCGTCCGCGCTGTCGCGGTACTTGATGTCGACCGGCAGATCGTTCGCCACCAGCGCCGTCACCAGCGCGGCCACCGCGTAACCGTGCGACGCGTGGATGCGCACGTCGTCGGCGGGCGAAGCGAGCCAGCGGTTCAGGTCGCTTGCCACTTCGCTCGCGAGCGCCTGCATGTTGCCGTTCAGCCGCTCGCCGCACAGACGCTGCGCCCGCAGCACGGCCTGCCCGAGTTCGGAGAGCACCGAGCCGCGTCCGCGCTCCTTCGCGATTAGCGGACCACCGAGGCGCTCTTCGATGCTGCGCAGCAAACCCCACGCGTGGCGGTAGGACAAACCCTTAAGCGTTGCCGCCTGCGCGATGCTGCCGGATTCGTCGACGAGCGCGAGCAGCGGCACCACGTCCGACAGGCGGGCCTCGCGGCCGTCCACGCCCTTCACCACCAGCTGCGCCTGACATTCAATCCTGATCATATATGTTCAACTCTTTCCTATTGCGCGCGCCGATTCACCCGCCTATCGTTCGCCTATCCTATATTGAATAAACGAAGCATACGTGCACTCATTATGAATAACAAGTGCATATATGACCTCGAAGGAGCCCCCTCTTGGACGATTCCCTCGCCATCGCGCCCGATCAACTCGTGCAGACTCACGCGCGGCCGGGCATGTCGCTGCTCGCGGTGCTGCACGCGATTCAGGACGAACTCGGCTACGTGCCCCCGGCCGCGGTTGCGCCGCTCGCGCGTGCGCTGAACCTGTCGCGCGCCGAAGTGCACGGTGTCATCACCTACTATCACCACTTCCGCAGCGAGCCCGCCGCGCCGGTCACCGTGCAACTGTGCCGCGCGGAAGCCTGCCGCAGCATGGGCACCGAAGCGCTCGCGCAGCACATCGAGGCGCACACCGGCTGCCGCTTCGACGCCGGGCATCAG
>NZ_JAQQEU010000003.1:0-219352 GCF_046026895.1 Paraburkholderia sediminicola | reverse complement strand
CGCCCGTTGAAATCCATCACGGGTCGCGGGCGTCCCGCCTTCAGCGCATCGACCGCGGAGCGGATCCCGCGCCGCGCGTCGTCGGTGTCGAACAGCGGCATCGCGATGTCGAGCATCGCCTCGTCCGCGGCCGCCACGCCGCCGACCGCCCATGCGCGCAGCAACGCCTTGTGCGCAGCATAGGCCCGGGTGGGCCCGCGCGCGATCTTGCGCGCGAAGTCGGATGAATCCTTCAGCAGGTCCGCATCGGCGACCACGCGGTTCACGACGCCGAAGCGTTCCATCGTCGCGGCAGGGACCTTCTCCGACGTCAGCGCCCACTCGGACGCTCGCGAACGGCCCGCGCGTTCGGCGACCCGGTAGATGCCGCCCAGCACGGTGACGATCCCGAGCGTCTGTTCGGGATGGCCGAACGTCGCCGATTCGGCCGCGAAGATCACGTCCGCGCGCAGCGCAAGTTCGAGACCACCGCCGAAACACAGGCCCTGCACCGCAACGACGACCGGCAGCGGCAGGTGCTCGAAGCGGTTGAACACGGACATGTAGTGGCCGAAGCGGGCACGCAGTTCGCGCAAGCTCGCATCGGGCCAGGTCATGATGTCGCCGCCGAACGAGAAGTTTTCGCCTTCGCTGCGCACGAGCACCGCGCGCGCGTCGCTGCGTTCGATCTCGGTGACGGCCGCGGCGAGTTCGTCGACCATCTGGTCGTCGATGCGATTCTGCGGAGGACGGTTGATGACGATCGTCGCGAGCCCGTCGTCGAAGCTGATAGTCAGGTGAGACATGGGAAGTCCTTTGTCGTGAACGTGGACGTTAGCCGAGGTGCTGCCTGAACCACTCGAGCGCGGCTTCGCTGGAAAGCCGGAATTGCGACAGATAGGGATCGAAGTGGCCGCCTTCTATCGTCACGAGGCGCTTGGGCTGCAGCGCGCGTTCGTAGGCTGCGAGTTCGAGGTCGGTCAACGTGATCGTGTCGCGCGTGGCGACCACCATCAGCAGCGGCGTCGGCGATACGCGCGCGATCCAGTGACCGGGCTCGTACATGCGCGCGGCGCGTGTCGAGCGGACCGTCACGTTGTTTTCCCACGCGCCGTCCGGGAGCGGCTGCAGATAGAAGCCGATCGCGTCCTTCGCGCGATACGACGCGGGGATCGCGGGATCGGCACTGACGATCGCCTGACGCCGGGGCGGCTCACCACGCAATTGGGCGCGATCGTCGTCGGCGAACGCTTCCTCGATCGCCGCGACGTTCTCCGGCGCAATGCGGCGCAGCCCCTGTTCGTAGCCGCTGATCGTCGGCACCTGCGCGACGACGCAGCGCAGGCGCCGCTCGGTCGCGCCCAGCACGATCGCATGGCCGCCCGCATAGCTCGTGCCCCACAGGCCGATGCGCGTGGGATCGACGACGTCGAGCGTTTCGAGGAAGCTGATTGCGCGTCGCCAGTCGGCGATCTGACGCCACGGATCGATGTCATGGCGTGGCGTGCCTTCGCTCGCGCCGAAGCCCCGATGGTCGTGCAGCAGCACGACAAAGCCGGCTTCGGCGAACGCGCGCGCGAACGGCTCGAGCCCGTGCTGCTTGACGCCGGCGTAGCCGTGCGCCATCGTGATCGCGGGTCGCCGCCCCTCGCCGGGCGGCACAAAGAGCCACCCGCGCAGCTTCACGCCGTCATCGACCTCGAATTCCACATCGGTACGTTTAATCATTTCGATCTCCTGAATCCTGGGTGGGCGCGCGAATTACGCGCCGCGATAGAAAACGCTTGCGTCGACCTGCCCTTGCAGGACGCGGCCGAGTTCGGCCGAGAATTTCAGCGCGCCGCCGAGCGGGCGATGATGGATCGCCACATGAGCGATCTTGCCTTCTGCGTTCTTCGTCAGCACCGTGATCCCGCGCATCTGCTCGCCGCCGAATGCCTGCACTTCCCATTCGAGGTAGTCGCGCATGTCGTTGTGCGCTTGGTGCGTGAACGAGAGCGCCTCGTAGATCTTGCTCGCCGCGCTCATCACGGTTTTGACCTGATCGACGCCGACGACCGGCTTCGCGAGCACGCCCGCTTCGAGCACGACGTTCGGCGCGAACGCGTCCGCGAATGCGTCCGCGGACTTGTGCTCGAACGCGCGCGTCCATCCTTGCGGCGCGACCGGCACGGCCAGCCTGCGCGCCACGTGTGAGGCCGGTTCGACGTCCGCGCGGAACGATCCGACGATGCGCGCGACCTCGTTCGGTTGCTCGACTTGCGGCCAGTGGCCCGCGCGCTCGATCGACACCACGGTCGGCGCTTCGAAGCGCGGCGTCACGCCCGACGAAATCAGCTCGGCGGTGACGAATGCGTCGCCGCCGCCGCGAATGATCAACACGGGCCCGCGGTATCGCGCAGGTTCGGCGCCCGACGGATGGCCGTTGTTCCACAGATCGGCGAAGGTGCCGACCGCCGCGGCGTCGACGCGGTCGCCTAGCTGGCCAAGACGTTCGAGTTGCCCGTCGTCGAGCTGCACCGACAGGTTGCGGCGCAACTCGCGCTGCGCGGCCGGATTGCCGCCGAGCGCATGGAAGGTGCGCATCGCGTCGTCAGGCAGGCCAGTGCCGCGCAGCGGCACCGGCGTCAGCAGCACGAGGCCGCGGACCTGCGCGTCTAGCCGTTGGGCGACGAGTTCGGCGATCTGCGCGCCCATGCTGTGCCCGACGAGCACGACCGGGCGCGACAGCGCGCGGACCTGCGTCGTGACGTCCGCGGCGAAGCGGTCGAGGCTGTACGGGCCGGGTTCGCCGGCGCGCGCGCCCATTCCCGGAAGATCGATGCGCAGTGCGCCGGCCGCGCGGTCGCCCAGGTGCCGGGCGAGGTCGTCCCACGCGTCGGCACCGTCCAGGAACCCGTGGATGAACACGAGCGCGGGCTGGGTCGAATGAGTCGGATTCATGCGTGTCTCACTTGATTGGTTCGTACATCAGCGCGTCGCGCCGGAGGCGGACCAGTTCACCGCGTCGATCGGCGAGTAGCCGTCCTCGAACCCGTCGAGCCGGCCAATTCTCTTTTTCTGCAGCAGCGTGAGCGCCTGTGGGTCGAGTGGCGTCGTGAACGCGTTCTGCACGACCGTGTATTCGGCGGCGAGCCGGGCGACCGCCTGCAGGCCGGCGGTGTCGATGCGGCCGCGATCGAGGTAGAGATCGTCGCGGATCTGGAAACGGAGCACTTCGCCGAATACCACGTGGTCGTTCTGGTCGCCGATCGGGATGATCCGGTCGACCTTGCATTCGAGCGCAATCGGCGCGGCATCCACGCGCGGCGGACGGACCGTCAGCGACTCGGCCTTCTTGAGGCCGACCGCGTCGAACTCGTCGACTTCGGACGGGAATTCGAATGCGGTACGGTGCATCGCGTCCGCAAGCTCGAGGCTCACGATGTTCACGACGAATTCGCCGGTGTCGCGGATGTTGACGAACGTATCTTTCAGCGTGACGCCGTCCGAGCGCGGTTGCATCGAGATCGACACCATCGGCGGCTTGCGGCCGACCGCGGTGAAGAACGATATCGGCGCGAGATTCGCGACGCCGTTTTTGGAGAGCGTGCTGACCCATGCGATTGCGCGCGGCAGGATCGAGCCAATCAGCAATTTGTAGTTCGCAGTGGCGTCCTGAGTGGAGGGATCGACGATCATGATATGTGTCCTGTGTCGACCGGAGGTGGCGCTTTAGCGCCTACTCCGGTCCCATGCAAGTTGTATGTCGACCGGAGTTGGCGTGTCGACCAGAGTTGGCGCTTTAGCGCTTACTCTGGTCCCATGCAAAGCTGTCGACCAGAGTTGGCGCTTTAGCGCCTACTCTGGTCCCATAACGCCTACTCCGGTCCCATGAAAGATGGTTGCTGTAAATGGATCGGGTCTTGGGCGTTACGCGGGCCGGCGGGCGACGATCAGCTTTGCGGTCAGGTTCTGCACCACTTCGCCGTGCTGATTGATCGTTCTGGAGCGCAGCACCAGCATGCCGCGATCGGTGCGCGAGCGAGACGGCGTCAGCTCGACGATTTCGCTTTCGACATGCAGGACGTCGCCGGGGCGCGTCGGCTTCTTCCATTCGATCTCGCCACCGGCGCCAAGCACGCCGTTGGCCAGCTTGGGGCCACCGGAGACGAGCAGACGCATCGTGATCGCCGCGGTATGCCAGCCACTCGCGGCGAGCCCGCCGAACATCGTGTCGCGCGCGGCTTCATCGTCGAGATGGAACGGCTGTGGATCGAACTCCGCGGCGAACCGCTTGATGTCGGCAGCGCTGACTTCATGCGTACCGGTGGTGAAGGTATCGCCGACTTTGAGGTCGTCGAAATAGAGCGTCTCCTGACTCATGGCCCTGTCCTATGAAGTTGAGGATGGCGGGCCGATCGACTGATGTCGTTCGCTGTCCCGCGGGTATTGCAGCTACTGTAGGGAATATCTCTGAGAGGAGAAAGACAGCACGGGTGAAAGCATCATTTCAATTCGATCAATTATCGGTACGGGCCGGCTCTACGCAGCGGAAATACTGCGCCTCAGGGCGAGAGTGTTGCCACTTCCGCCGTGTGCGAAGTCGCTTGGGGGGGCCCGCCGACATTCGAAAGCATTTCTAAAGGTCGGCTGGTGCGTGATCTGCTGGGCCGCGAAGTCAGGTGGACGTACGTCCTGAAAGTCGTCGGGGAGGACCACCCTGACGAGCGACGGGTAATGACGAAGATCAGGGATGTCCTGCCGGTCGCTCGCGGTTGCGGCAGCGTAGTCTCCAGGCTTGCCGCAAACTTCGTTTACTTCTTGACCGTATAGGGAACATCGATACGGGGGCGGCCAGCCACGGCTTTTTCCATCGCGTCGATGCGTTCGCTATCGAGCTGCAAGGTACGAGCGGTAAAGGCAGTGGTCCAGGTCCGCCCGTCGATACTCCAGGTCCCGCTCGAAATCTCTTCGATAATGCAAAATACGCGTGGGCCGCTGCCGTCGCCCTTCGTTCCGTCGACTTCAAGGATTGAGTCGGTCAGCTCGCGGGCGAGACTGTCTATCCGCTTTTGATCCATGAATCCGGCCATGACCCGAACATTGATTCGATAAATGTTCTGCCCGGGAGTCTTTCCGGCGACGGTGACCTGATGTTGAGGACGTTCGTCGAGGTAGACCCACGCGACGGACGCGGACGTCTGGTTAATCTCGATTCCCTCCCAACGAAGCGCGATGGACCACAGCTTCGCCGAGAGCCTGCTTTGGGCGTCTGTGTCCAATGAACCTTGCGCAAAGGTAACATCCATGAGTGGCATGACCAGTACTCCTGATATTGACGGGCGGTGCATCAAGATTTGCCTCGCGCCTGGGCTGGTGAGATATCTCACTCGCCCCAGGCGGGCTTCGGCCTTCCGGGTCGCCAGCGGAACCCGTGCGGACTGATGGAGTTATCGTAGCCGTCGTCGGGGAGTACTGATTGCGTCTCCGTGCACGGAGAATTGCCGTATAGCGCTCGGGTAACCGAATCGGGGTTGCGGCGTGGCAGTGCGCGCAAGGTCAACTCCCTTTGCACCATGAAGCAAGCGTGGGACCACAATGAGAACGAGAATGGGAGACGCTTTTGTGTGACGTTTAAAGAGATGGCCTTTCAGTAGACGCTCGCCACCATCGAGTTTTCGCTTCGATGTGACCCTTCGACCATTGACGTTAGCGACTGGTACGATAAGGCCAACGCGTTGCCCGCTGAAGGTGAGCGCAATAGGACCGGAGTAAGCGCTAAAGCGCCAACTCTGGTAGGAGACCGACGTGCCAAATGCTTTCACCGAATGGTCGATCGACAGGGTTCCCACGAACGATCGCACAGACGCCTGGCAGGATGTGCTGAGTCACAGCTACAGGGAGTGGCAGGTTCCGCAACGGTTGCCTGCGACGTTCTATGCTCGCGTGAAACAACACGACTTCGCCGGCGCCGGGATCGTTGAAACGGTATGTGACCCTTGCATCGGACAACGGACACGCGCTCAAGTACGACATGACGACGAGCTGTATGTTGGTGTGCAACTTACCACGAGTGGCCGTGAGCGCTTCAAGATTGGCGATTCTGGGGTGGAGGTGACATCGGGCGACCTCGTTGTATGGACCACCGACCAGGTGGTCCAGTTCGAAGTGCTCGAGCGGCTACACAAGGTGACGCTGATGATCCCCTGGACGTTGATGCGGGAGCGTTTGCCGGAACGAAAGCAGCCGCCATCAGGCGGCATGATCGAAAGCCGTACGGGCGTCGGCTCGCTGCTGGCTGTCCACCTGCTCGCATTATCGAACCAGATCGACAGCCTCGACCAGAGTGTTCAGGCTTCTGTGAGCCGGTCCACGCTCGAACTACTTGGCATTGCGCTCTCGGGCCAGCAGCCGTCGGCGGTCTTCGATGCGAGTGCAGCGATGCTGCGCCGCGTGAAGGACTTCATCCTGCAGCACCTTCATGAGGAAGATCTGAATCCGACACGCATCGCAGAGGCGAACAACATCTCGCTGCGCTACCTGCACATGCTGTTCCAACGCAGCGAACTGACCGTCTCAGGATTCGTGCTGGACAGTCGTTTGCGCGCATGCAGACACGCGCTGATTGATCCCGCCTTCCAGCGCCTGCAAATTTCCGAGATCGCATTCCGCTGGGGCTTCAATTCCGTAAGCCATTTCTGCAGGACCTTCCGGGAGCAGTATGGCGCCTCGCCCAGCGATGTGCGCCGCGCAGCGCTGAGTGGCACTGCGGGCGCGGACGTCGTTTGACATGGGGCGGCGGCGCGCCTGATTCACCGCCGCGCCGCATCACACGTAATGCCCTGCGCGCTCCAGCACCTCGATCTTGTAGCCATCGGGGTCCTGAATGAAGAAAAAGCGCGCGAGCATCTCGTCGCCACGTTTGAATTCCTTCACCGCGGTCGGATCGATGCCTAGTCCCGCCATCCGCTCGCGCTCGGATTCGACGTCTGCTACGGCGACAGCAACGTGCCCGTAGCCATCGCCATGCGTGTAGGCTGGCTCGCGCCCCTTGTTCCAGGTGAGCTCGATCTCGAAGTCGTTCTCTTCGTTGCGCAGATACACGAGCGAAAAGTCGGGGAAATCCAGGCGGTGGCTGGTCGAGAGTCCGAGCGCATCGCTGTAGAACTGCAACGACCGGTCAAGGTCGTGAACACGGATCATGGAGTGAATGATCTTGGCCAAGTTTTTCTTCCAGAATATGCAGATGTTGACATGGACAGTTCCGCGTCGGCTGACTGGAGCCCGAAATGACCGCAATGCGGTTTTCAAGCCCTCCCTCCATGACTTGTCCTATGTAGCAATCCTATATAAACGATAACGTCGAGCCTGTCGCTACGGTTTCTGCCGACCGGTGCGAGTGGCTCTTAGCCTGAGAAGGAGGTGAAGGTCTGGACCGCGATCTTTCCATCCTTGACGACCAGCGTATCGGTGGCAAGCGTCACCCAGGGCTTCGCCTCCCACGCCATATAGGCGACTTCGCCAGCCGTACTCTTACTCGTGATCTTGAAGGCTGGCCAGAATCCGGGATCGGCGCTTTCGAGGAACGCCTTGAAGAACGCGCGGATCTCCGCGCTGCCACTATAGGTCTTGTCCGGCGTGATGATCGTCGAGCTGTCGTCGTAGTCTTTCAGAAGCTCGTCGAGACCCTGAGCGAACGCGCCGAGATGATGGTCGAACACCTGCTGGGTGGCTCCATCGATTTGTGCTGAAGCAATGGTCATGTTCAATCTCTCCAAAAACCGGTTGCAGAGCCCGCGAACAGGCTGTCCCGGGCATTCGGCTCAGTTCAGGCCTAGCCCGCGTAGGCGCGCTGCGCTTCGTCCCACGTCACCACGACGATCGGCGTGCCGTCTTCCCTGATGAATGACAGTGGGCCGAGGAACGTCATGTAGAACTCACTGTCGACGGGGAAATACGTCTTGTCGTGCCGCGCGTTCGCGGATTCGTAGCCGTATGCGGGAGCGACCACGGTGTCGCCACCGTGCTCGGTACCGCCGCGCACATCCATGCGGCCTTTTGTCAGAAGATATTCGCCGGGCCCGACATGGAAGTGGGCATTGAAGGATGAGCCGGCCGGGCAATCGAAAATCGCCGTCCAGGCACCCATCTCCGGCGAGGCGTGCAGCATCTTCCAGCGGATGCCGCCTTGGGAAAGCGCATCGGGAAACGCCTTCCAGGGAATATCGTTGAGTTGGACAGCTTCCTCACAGACCTTCGGCTTGATTTCCATCGTCGTCTCCTCTGATATTGCCGCTCCCCGACGGGGCCGGCAGGTTGTGCGCGGTGAGACAACGATACCCCCGACAGATCAGAAAATGCTTGCCCGATAACGCAGGTCCGCTTGCCTGCTGGTGCATGGATGGTTATGGGAGCCTTGACGGATAACCGGTCAGAACCCGCCGCTAAAACTGAAGGAGATCCGGGCGTTCCGGATTCATCTGCAACTGGGCGCACGGACCGCAATCTTGCGATATTCAACCTGGCCATCGACAGCCAATTGTCAGCGTGCGACCTGACCAGACTGCGAGTGCGTGATAAGCGGCCACCCAACGTATGGCGCCTCGTCAACGCCAGCTTTTAACGCACGACAAGGACCGTCCGTGAGCTTCGTCCAAGAGTTCCTGGCATCTCCATTCGGTTGCCGCACCCTTTCGTTGCAGAGGTCCGTCAGCAGTCGGCCATCGGCCTTGGCGAGCTTGAAGTTGTGTTCACGGAGCAGCTTCAGGGCACGCGCTGAACGCGCTGCTGGTCCCTTCGCTACAGCGGGACGCTTCTCTCACCTTATCCCTCGAACACCGCTCAGGCCACGCAAAAAATCTTTCGAACGCGCCGATTGTTGTCCAGAATATTGTGAGGAATAACGAGCACCCTCCTCGCAGCCTCATGTCCGCGTCGCTCTTGACAATCGAAGACACTGCGACTGTCAAACGCTGGTAACCGCGACGCTTACCGAATCAAAGGTCGCATGATCGACGATTCGCTTACAGTCCATAACGCGCGGTTGAACGCCCGCCAGCGCTGGACGATTTTTGTCGCGAGCACCGGAGGGGCGCTCGAGGTATTCGATTTCGCTGTCTACGGCTTTTTCGCGCAGAGCATAGGCCGCGCATTCTTCCCGGCCCGAATGGGCCTGCCCCCAGAGACACTGTCGTTCGCAGTGCTGGCCGTCGGTTACACGTCGAGACTCGTGGGCGGCATCTTCCTCGGCCGGTTGGGTGACAAGTACGGACGGCGCATTGTTTTCGCCTCGTCGGCAATGATCGCTGCCGTGTCGACCCTGGTCATCGGAATACTTCCCTCATACGAATCAATCGGCATTGCCGCGCCAACCCTCCTGGTGCTGCTGCGACTCACGCAGGGTTTGTGTCTGGGCGGTGAATTGCCGGGAGCGGTCATCTATGCCGTTGAAACAGCTCACGATAAACCCGGCGTTTTATGCGGCATTGTGTTTCTTGCTGTCAATATTGCGCTGATACTCGCAACCAGCATCAATCTTGGCCTGCAGATGATTCTCCCATCTGAACAGGTAAGCACATTCGGATGGCGGATCGGCTTTCTGATCGGTGGCCTGCTGGGCCTCCTGAGTTTCGCCGTGCGGCGCACCTTGGTCGAAACCGACGAATATGCGAGGACAGTCAGCACCCGGCACCGGGAACCGCTCGCGGTTCTGTTCCGCAAGCATGCCGTGTCGGTGGTGGCCGGCGTTGCGGCGGCGTCATTGGTGGGCGCGTCCAGCGGTCTCTTCGTGGTGCACATGCCCGCCTACCTTCAGATGCTTCACTATGATCCGCAGCAGATTGCCAGTGCCCAGACGCTGTATGTAGCCACCATCTCGGGGTGCATCCTCGTTACAGCGTACGTCGGCGACCTGTTGTCGCGACGTTATGTCTTCCGGTTGAGCGCCGTCATGTCAGCGCTGTTCGCTCCTTTCTTTTACATTGCGGTCACCCGACATCAGGCCAACTTGCCCCTGCTATTTCTGATGGCGGGTGTCGTCGCTTCGTTTGCAAATGGAACCTACGCGTGTGCGATTGCGGAGATGTTTCCCGTCGACGTGCGATTCAGCGGCCTTGCTACCGCCATGAATCTTGGTCTCGCTGCGCCGATGGCAATGGCGCCGCTCGCCGCGAGCATTCTCGCATCCAGAATGCGCTGGACGCCTGCGCCTGCGCTTGTCATGCTGCTTTGCGCAACGTTCGCATTCGCGGCGTCGTTTCGAATGAAGCGTCCCCTGTCGGCGGCCGTACCATTCGAAATGGGCAATGAGTAGCTGTTGCAGGAGCGAAAATGAATCCTCCGGAATTCGTCAGGATTGGAGACATTGAACTCGATATCCAGCGCTACGAATTGCGTCGGGCTGGACAGCCGATCCGCCTCGAACGCCTGCCGATGGAGTTGTTGATACTGATGGCGTCCCGCGACGGACAACTCGTGACGCGCGCGGACATCGTCAGGACGCTATGGGGTGGCAATGCTTTTCGCGAAACGGACAACAGCATCAATACAGCAATCAGAAAAATTCGGATTGCACTCGGTGAACGTCCCGACCACCCATTGCTTCTAACTACAGTCAAGGGAAAGGGATATCGCCTGGACGGTACGCGGACATCCTCCGAGGAGCCTTTGCCTATTCCCCTGGAAGCAGTTCGCGTACTGGTCCTGCCTTTCGAAAACAAGACCGGCGACTTGCGCGAGGACAGTCTCTGTGACGCGCTTGCAGACGAGACCTCCGCCAACCTCGGCATGCTCGATCCCACGCGGATACTGGTGATTGCCAGGACGACGGCCGCCCGATACCGGCGGGTGAATAAGAGCATCGCGGAGATCGCGCACGAACTGTCCGTCGACTATGTGCTGGAAGGTTCGCTGACGCGGGACGCGGGAAGGATTCGCATCCTGGCGCAATTGATCCGCTGTGTCGATCAGGTACAGATCTGGAGCCGTGCGCACGAACCGACGACACGAGCCGCACTGGATATTCAGAAAGAGGTCTGAGCCGCCCTTGCTCAAGAGGTATCGCCGGCGCTCGCGCAACAGCAACAACACATGCTGGCGAGGCGTTTGCCGGTCGATCCGGCGGCGCACGATGCCTACCTGCGCGGCCGTTATTACTGGACGCGACGGGTTCATTTCGATGCGGGGTTCGCCGCACATCACGCGTTGAGCGATGAGGACTTCATTCGCGCACGGAGCTACTTCGAGAGTGCTGTGGATCGGGATCCGACCTACGCGCTGGGTTATGTCGGCTTGTCGAATATCTTCGGCTCGACCGCGACGCACGGGTTCTACGCACCATCGCAGGGCTACCCTAAAGCACGCGAGTCGGCACTTCGTGCGCTGGAACTCGACGCGAATCTTCCGGAGGCTCATCAGGCGCTTGCAGGTGTGCACTACTTCTACGATTGGGACTGGCGGCGCGCAGAAGCCGAGTTTCTGAAGGCATTGCGGCTCAACCCGAGCCATGCGGAGACCAGCCGCCTCTATGGACGACTTTTGCTGGTGCGTGGGCAGGAAACGGAGGGGCAAGCGCGGATGGAGTTCGCCGAAAGTGTGGACCCGCTGGGGTTCGAAGGTTCGCGCATCTTCGGTCTCATACAGTCCGGCCGATATGAAGAGGCGATCCGCGAATATCGCGGCCACGCGCACGAGGATCGACCGCCGTTGGTCTACCAGTTGCTGGCCACGGCATTCGAGGTCCAGGGTCGATACGAAGAGGCGATCGAAGCGACTGTCGATGCGTTGAAACGGTGCAATGAGTTTGCCCGGGCGGCGTCCATTCGGGCGATCTGGGAGTCCGGCGGCTATCAGCGGGTTCTGCAGTGGTATCTGCAGGATTTGCAGGCAAGGAGCCGCAAGCGCTATACATCGCCGCTTCTGTTTGCGGAATTGTATGCACGCCTCGCACAGCCGGACGAGATGTTTCACTGGCTCGAGGCAGCGGTTGGCGAACGCTCGCCGCGACTATGTGAGCTGCGCACTAACGCATGGTTCCAGCGCTACCGGTCGATGGGACGGTTCCGCAAAATCGAAAAGCACGTTGGTTACTGATCGGACGGTCGAAGCAACGCCCGGAAGCAAGCAAGTGCATGGGGCTCGTCGACTCGGCACCGTGGGTCCGCCACGCGCACAGTAATACGTTGCGCGGATTGCGTCATTCCGGCGTGACGGTCGACCGGTGGCGCAGGCCACCGGTTCTTCATTGGCCGCCGCGATAGAGGTCGCTCCACAGGCGGGCTTGTTCTCCGCTTTGCTCTGAGCGAACGAGATCCTGGTAAACCTGTTGTCGCGAGACTTGCATTGCGTGTCCTGCTTCGCCTGTTGAGGAGCCAGGCGTGCCGCCGACGTCCTGAGCGGCGGACGGTGCTTCGGACGCCACTGGTTTGTCTTGCGCCCACGCTTGTCCAAGAGAGAGGGCGAAAGCGCAGATCGCCACGAGTCGAAGTGTTTTCATGTCAATTGACTCCAGCAAGGTCATGCGGACGCGGTCAACAGAACAGTCGGCCGCAATGGCGGTTTCGAATTACTGCGCGCGAAGCGTCTCGTTCGTAGCGCTTGCCCCATGTTCCGATCGAACTGCCGAAACCACCATCGACACAGTATGAAGAAATCGTTAACTTGCACGCGCCCGCGCCCGCGAGGGCGGTGATTCGCGGCGCACTTGCGGAAGATCAGTAAAAACCAGCGCCCGTATTCCGGCGACCACTCGTGCCGGACATTCAATCAGAAAGTCCAAATTGTGCGCCACGCGTTACGACAGACGCCGGGCGAGATGGGAGTAGCGTCTACGGCTTGCTCCAGACCTGTTTCCAGCACATGAGAAAGGTACCGCGAGCGTCCCTTGAGACCGCGCCTTCGACCGGACACGCGGTGTCCACTAGTGCAGGGCCGAAGTGGGCGGCCTCTCTATCCGCGTCAGCGAGTACATCGGCGGGCACGCGGCCCCAAATTGAAAGGCTGGCAAGAACGCCTGTACAGCCAACCAGGATAACGAGCGTGCGCTTGAATCGGGTCGGGCGGCTGGCGATAAAATCAAATGGCATTGGGAAGCCTCGTCTGGCGGGGGGACTGATGAGCGGTCTTATCGGCACCGATCTCCGAAACCGTAGATCTCCGTTCAATTATTTTTTTCGGACCAGATCGTACGGCACTCAGGCAACAAGTACCTCGTGAACCGAACTCTGGAAAGCCCCACCGTTCATCGGACCGCCACGCGCCACGTGAATTGAATCGGCGATCATCGCGGCGCCCATTCCATGGCGGGGTGTGAGCATCGTCGCATAGGCTTCCCATGCGTCGCTGCGCGGATCGTAAGCCTCGGTCTGTCCGAAGACCCGGCGCGTGCCCTCGCCTCCCATGCAAAAGAACTTGTCGCGCCATACCGCACCGCCATGGCCCGAGCGAGGTGTAGGCATCGGCGCCCGCTCCTCCCGCCTATCCGCTTTCGGATCGTAGCCGACATGCATGCCCGTATTGAAATCGAAGGTGTCCATACTCGGTAAGCAAGCGGCTCGCCTTACACTTTGCTTCCAATGTGCCCTTTACCGCCGGCCTGCCTGGTGGGCCCGGCTCTTGCGCATCTGTAGCACACTCACTATTTGACACGGCTTTTCGGCGGCCCCGCCGATCCCGCGCGAAAAAGCGTCATTGTCGGTTCTACCGACGCGTTTCGTGCGGGCGTCACCGCACTCACTTGAGGAACAGGCAATGGAAACGACCAACGGAGAAAAAACTGTACGGGCGGCCGCCGGCGACGCGCAGCAGGCCGCGGAGGATCTGCTCGGCGATACGGTGACGCAAGTCAGCGCGCACGTGAAGGAATTGAGCGACCAGGCGCGACAGCTCTATGCCGATTTCACCAACGTCGTGCGCGAAGCCACCGTGGAGCGGCCGTTCGCGGCGCTCGCGATCGCTGCGGGTGTCGGCTTCGTGCTTGGCGCGTTGCACGCGGCAAACCGCTCGCGGCCCGACTACGGGCGAGACGACACGAGATAGCAGCAGTCAGGCATTGCACGTCCAGCATTGTCGAACCGAACCACCATCCACCGAGGAGTCACGACATGTCCGTGCGCTCGAAAGTCACGAAGTGGCGAAACGTCGGCCGATTCTGTGTCGAGCGAGCCGGCGATTATGGTGAGCTTCTCGGTGTCGAACTCGAGGAAACCAGGAAGCGTTTGGTCCATGAATTAAGTGCCCTCGTCGCCCTGGCCGTTGCCGGACTTTTCACCCTTTCATTTGTCTGCATCGCGGTCATCGCAACGGCGTGGCAGACGCCTTATTTTCTGCAAGTGGTGTGGGGCGTGGCCGCGATGTGGCTGATTGTGTCCGTCGTTTCCCTGCTCCTCGTCCGTTCCGGGAAACCGGGGCGATCGCTTCATGTTCTGCAGCGGGAGATTCGAAGCGACCTCGACACGTTGAAGGAGGCGCTTAAATGAACCGCGTAATGACCTGCAAGGAAGCCGAGGCCGCCATCCTCGCACGCATGGCCGCGTCGCGCGTCGCGTTGCTCGAAGCGAACAGCACTCCCACTGACGTTTCGGTGGCACGCCGCCAGACCAGGCTACCCGCAGCCACTTTCGTCGGTGCCATGGCAGAAGCACCACGCGTTACCGTGGTCCTCGCGCTTTGTGTCGGCGCGATCATTCTGGGACCTCGCCGGACCGTCGCGATTGCCGGCCGCTCGGGGGTCGCCGCATGGGTAGGCGGCAGCGTGCGGAAACTGGTCGCAAGGCAGGGTGAACTGGTCGTAGTCGATAAATAGCCGCAACGCACCGGCGCGCGACGGCTGGATCGTTACTCTTTCTCAGGCAGCGGTACCTGACTGGCGCGCTGCAGCGATCGGCCGATCGTCGCGACGCAGTCCTCCTCGCGCAAGTGGCTGCACAGGTCCCGTGCCCGTTCCGCGGCTCGCTTCGGCTATTCAATGATTTCACCCGACCAGATGAAATCGAAACTCGCGCCAGCCTCCCGCTGGACCTGACGCACAGTTTCGGCATCAGGCGCTTCGTATTCACAAATCATGTGTCTTCGATCCACGGAGACGACGCTGCGTTTCCAGACCACGCCGTGCATCCCGCTGCACGGAGCCAACCTGTCCTCCACCCTCGCCAGGTCATCATCCGACTGGGGGGACGAAAAACTGCGTTCAACGACGACGTACGCCATCTCGGTCCTCCTGTTGCAGAAACGGTAAATCCGCTCCAGACTACTTCATCGCCGTTGAAATAATCGTTGTAGTCATTGGATGCCGGAGACGGAGCCGGCGTATCGCCGCTTCGCCCCGGGGGCTCAGCCAATGTTCGCCAACGCGCTCACGCAACGAAAGCAGGTGATGCATTGCGCGTTCGTCCTCGCCGGACGCGAACGTCGTTTCAATGAGGTTGGCGGTGGCAACAATAATCTCCGTTGTGGAGTTCAGGATCTCGGCAGCCTGAAGTGCCTCGGCCGCATAAGCCTTGGCCGCCTCATCGCAGTGCCAGTCGAGCAGAACCCTCGCTACTTCGTTGAGTGCGTAGCAAAGATGCCGCTTGTCGTCCGCTTCGCGCAGACCGGCCAAGCCTTGAAACCGGGCCTCGCGCGGATCGCTAGCGCCGAGGCGCAGTGCCGAGATCTCACGGATCACGTCCGCATAGGGAGCGCCCGAGTCGCCCATCCGTTGAGCGGCCGTCACGATCGAGCCGGCCAGCGGAATGACTTCAGCATAAGCTTCACGCTCCAGATCCAGCGTCGCGAGCCAGACGAGACACTGATACTCACGCCAATGATCGCCCGTCAAACGCGATTGCTCCACGGCGTCGCTGATCCTTGCGCATGCGATGTCGAGCTGGCCGTCGGCGCGGGCCAGCAGCGCCTCGCCCCACATGAGTTCGAGAACACGGAGATCGAGTTGTTCTGCCAGCGTGCTCGCCTCGCCCAGGACTGCGCGCGCTCGCGGCAGATTCCGTTCCAGTTCGAGCAGACAGCGGCCCGTGTTGGCAAGCTGTTTGCAGCGCGTCGCCGCATCCGCCCTGCGTGCCTCGCGTTCGGCCTCCAGCGTCACCTGCCGCGTACGTTCGATGTCGTTTGCCTGCTGCGTCAGCCAGGACAGACTATGTAAGCCCTGCACGGCCTCCGCGTGGAGCGACAGCGCTTGCGCCTCCCGCACAGCCTGCTCCAGCTCCTGCATGAGCGACCCGGACTGCCGGTCGCCCGAACTGGCGGCGGCAACGAGGCTCGCGGTCAAAAGCTGTATCTCCAGATGGACACGCTCGCCCCCCGCCGGCAGTGCGCGTGCGTGAGCCAGTCCGCGCTCGGCCACCGCACGGGCCTCGGCAACCGCGAACACCCGAAGACAATGATTGCTGGCGTCGATAGACGCTCGCGCGGTCATGCGCGGATCGTCCGCCATGGTGGCGTGGTGGACCACTTCGCCGTAGAGTCGCGGGTCGTGTGTGCTCGCGGCAAGAAGCTGCCGCGCAATCTGATGATGGATCGCGCGTTTGTGCGGCTGCGAGAGCGTGCGATAAACGGTCTGCCGCACGAGGTCGTGCGCAAAATCGAATTGCGTTTCTGTCACAGGAGCAAGCAGCCCATGGCGCTCCAGCTCTGCCACGCAGAAGAGCACATCGCCCAGCGTCCTGTCGAGCAATTCAGCGAGCTGCTCAGGACTGAATTCACGGCCTATTGCGGCCGCGAACGTAAGCAACTCGCGCGTCACTCGGTCGAGGGGATCAAGACGGCTCGAGATCAGCGCATCCACGGTCCGCGCCGACCCATTCTCCCGAGCGGTCTCAGCGCGCGCCAGTTCAAGCACGTAGAGCGGATTACCACCGCTTTGCCGCAGCACCTCGTCAACGCCAATGTCGTTGCCGGATGCTGCGAGCAAGCTGGCGACATCCGCCGCCGCAAGCGGCGTCAGTGGAACGCGGGTCAACTTGTTCTCGCGTGATAACGATTGCACCAGCGTCCGGGCCCACCAGTTGTCGTCCATCCCGGCCGCGCGAGCAGCCGCCGCAAAGACGACCGGCGACTGCGAATCCAGCTTCCGCAGGACAAAGTGCAGCAGCGCGGCCGAGGCTTCATCGAGCCACTGAAGATCATCCAGCACGATGGCCAGCCGATGTCGAGCGCACAGTCGCTCCAGAAGCGTGACGACGGCTGCGAAGAACCGTTCGCGGTTGCCGCTATCGCCCTGCGATTCGGCAGCGCTGATTGCCTTTGGACATACGAGCGGAGCCACGTTGTCACCGGCTGCCTGCAACTCGTTGACTGACACCGCGCGCAAAGCGTCGATCCAGATCCCGTACGGCCGGATCATTTCAGCCTCGTAGCAACGGCCACGAAGGACGATATAGCCTGCACGCTGGGTCTGCTCGCTCAGGTATTCGAGCAGGCGTGTCTTCCCGATGCCCGGCTCGCCGGTCAGCAACGTCAGTCGGTTGCCGGGCGACGCAGCCTGGCACAGACCATCCAGCATCGACCGTTCCTGTCGGCGTCCAACAAACGGTGGCAGGAAAGCGCCGTCCTCGTGGCTGGCAGGCTCGCGTTGTTTCTCCTTCGCGGGGGCCGCACCGACGGTGTCAGCCATTGAGCCGTTCGCCGATGCGCGTTCCTGACCAGCAACTGTCAAGCCAGTGGTTTCGGGGACGGTGGAATTCAAATCCGCGTTGGCCGCCCGGTGCCGCGGATGTTGCCGCACGTGGCGGATGGCTTCATCGAGGATGGCACACGCGCCAGTGCGTAATTCACGGCGAACAAGATCACGCGCATACGCATAGTGCTCTTCCGCTTCTGAACAGCGGCCTGCCGCATCAAGCAGTCGCACGAGCGTTGCATGGGCCGATTCACTGACCGGGTCGGCCTCGACCAGTTCACGGCAGTACTGCAAAGCGACGAGCGGCTCGGCCGCCGACATACCCACGAGGCTGCGAAGAACTGCTTCGCGCATCCGCCCGTAGCGTTCGCGCTGACCGACACCCCAGTTGTGGAACCGGTAGCAGGTGGGCAGGTTGAGTCCGCCGAGGAATTCGCCGCGTAGCAGGCGTGCGGCCTCTTCGAGCGCCGCAAGGGGCATCCGGTCAATCCCCGGTGCAAGCAGCGTCTGAACCCTGAGTGTGTCGATGCACGTATCCGCGGCCGAGAATGCGACGTGTGCCCGGTCCGCGACGATTCGAGTGTGCGATGCATCGTCCACTACGACACGCAGCTTGGACAGGCTCCAGCGAAGGGCGGCTCGTGGGTCGCCGGGTCCGTCCCATAGCAAATCGCAGAGGGTCGATCTGGCCACCTCGCCATCGGCCGACACGAGATAGCCCAGCAGTGCGCGCGTGCGTCGCGAGGCAGGCAGCGGCACGCCCGCGCCATTGCGCGTGACCTTGATCTCGCCAAGTAACCGGATGCTTAACGATGGTTCGGACCTGGCGTCAGGAACCTCGATGCTTCTCACGCTGGCTCCCACCGTCAATACAACGATGCAGGTACATCGTGATGCTGTCGCGAGGGCAGCTATCTGTTCGTCAGTCTGTCAGGCAGATTACTACCAGACGAGATGCCCTGCTACTCGTGTTCATTCCGTTCCCGACGCATCGACATGGTGCAAACGGTCCTTGTGCCTATGAGAGTTCAGGAGGCAATCATGGCTCTCGACGCAGGAAAGTTTTATGCGTTTATCGGCGGTTTCCTTCATCGACGGGACGCAGTCATAGGCGTTCCGTCGAAAGCAGTTGACGAGTGGCCCGGGCTTTACCAAGTGCTGGCTGATAAGCCGTTGTCAGCAGAAGAACTGGCGAAAAAGACCGGGACCGATCTACGCTGCGTACAAGAATGGTTGGCGCCCCGCGCCGCTCGCGGCCACATCCAGTACGACGCAGCCAGCCAGAGGTTCTGGATGACCGAACAGCAGGCGTATGCGCTTGCGCAGCAGCCTGAGTACGCGTTCATGAGAGATGCGTTCGCAACGCTGCGCAATACGAAGCTATTCCCAAGGTGACAGGAGCGATGTTTTTTCCGGCGCTCGCGACACGCGAGGCGGCGATGCGTCGCTGAACTCAGAGCGTCGTGGTTTTGTCACCCACCGACCTGCTGCCCACCGCATCCAGCTTGCTTTGCAACTTCGTCTTGCGTTCGGCCATCTTTGCGCCGAGCGCGCGGAGATCGCATTTCGATTTGCGAAGTTCCGGGAAGAGCTCATCCTCCTCTTCCTCGACATGATGGCCGACCATCTCGCTCATCACCTTGAAGGTCGCGTCGAAGCCCTTATCGCCTGCTTTCATCGTTTCAAACTTGGCGATCAGCGCCTTGACGAGGAAGTGCTCGATATACGCCTCCTCGACGTTGATCGTGTCGCTGTGAGGTAACGCTTCCTGAGCGGCTGGATAAAGCAGTTCCTCTTCAAGCATCGCGTGAATGGAGAGCTCTTCGCAGGCTCGCTGCACGAGCGCCGCTTTCGCTTCGAGATCATCCTCCGCGGTCTTCTCGAATGCCTTGAACAGCTTTTCGACGGAGCGGTGCTCTGCCTCGAGAAAGTCCACTGCGTCCTGCGAGTCGTGTCCGGTCCCTGTCTTGTCCTGTTTCGTCGCTTCCATGCTGATCTCCGTAATGATGCAGTTGGCTGCTCGGCTAGTGCCGTGGCTGAACAGGCTGAACACATACGCGGCACGCGCTATGCCTACCAGCGGACCTGCGTTGGCAATCTCCGGGTCTACAGCGGTGGTCCCGAGCAACACGCGGCCGGGCGCAAGCGGCACAAGAAATGCTGAGCACGCAGGCGATCTGCAACCGCGCGGCGTCTTACTGACGCTGCACAGGTCGGGATATCGACAATCGGCGCTTCGCCAGAATCACGGAGGCTGTCAATGAACAACACAAGAGATCCAGCGGGCTATGCGCTGGCTACGAAAGACCCCACGGTATTCGTACATCAACACCAGTGCGCCGTCTCATGGGCAGCCGTCTTTGCCGGCGGCGTCGCTGCGGCCGCGTTCGCGCTCATTCTGCTGACATTGGGCACGGGCCTCGGCTTGACGTCGATTTCTCCGTGGTCATCGGGGCCCTCGAATGCGAAAGCATTCGGCTTTGCCGCCGTCGTGTGGGTATGCGTCACCTCGATTCTCACGTCGGGATTGGGCGGCTATCTGGCGGGACGCTTGCGTAGCCGTTGGCTCGCAATCGACATTGATGAAATCCACTTCCGCGACACCGCGCACGGTTTCCTGAGCTGGGCGGTGGCGACGCTTTTCACCGCAGCCATACTGACGACAGCAGTGTCGGGCATAGTGCGGACCGGCGCGCAGACTGCCGCGACGACCGCAGTGGCGGGCGGCTCCGTGACGATGGGATCGATGCAACGCGGCGATGCGGATGCCGCGACGAATACCTGGCCGCTCGGCTACTTCGTCGATTCGCTGTACCGGATGCCCGCCGGTTCATCATCCGCCGCATCGGCGAGCGCCACAACGAGCGGCAACGCGGCGCAGCGCGCCGAAACGGCGCGTATCTTCCTCAACAGCGCGGCAACGGGCGATCAACTGTCGCCGGAAGACACGGCCTATCTGAGTCAGCTTGTCGCGCAACGTACTGGCCTTACGCCCGAAGCTGCGCAAGCTCGCGTGGCGACTACCTACACGCGACTGCTGCAGAAAATCACTGCGCTCAATGCAGCTGCTAAAGACGCCGCCGACAAAGCGCGCAAAGTCACGATCGGTGCATCGTTGTGGTTGTTCGTATCGCTTCTGATGGGCGCATTCTCCGCGAGCCTGATGGCAACTCACGGCGGCCGAGTACGCCAACTCTGATTGAGACTTCAATTCATTTACCGAAGGAGGTGTTCATGCGCTCAATTCTTCTTTACATGCTCGGTGTACCTATTCCCATCATTATCCTGATCGCGCTCTTCTGGCATTAGGCGCCGCCGACATTCCGCCGGGCGCCGGGCGTATTCCGGTGGTAGGCGGCGGCTAGTCGAAAAGATCATCGCCCGCTTCCGTCCGCGCTAATGTGGACCAAACGTGGCCAGCGCCGGATGACGCCGACGGAATGGAGCGATCCACGTCCGTCGGCGCTCAAACAGATCTCTTCTAATGCAAGTCGCGCCTCACATCGCCACCGGCAACAACGTTGCCCGAACTGTCCACGATCGATACCTGCTCGTAGCTGGCAAGCGTCGGTCGCGCCATGACCGGCGGACTTGCCCTGCCGAGGCGCTGCGGCGGCGCGAAGCGGATGGACGCAACGTCGAACATCTCAGAGAACGCGTCGAACAAACCTCCGAAGTGCTCCTGCATTACCCCGAAAAGTCCATCCCGCGTCTGAACTGCAATGTCTTCCACATGCCGCCAGTATGCGAAGGCCTTTTTAATCGAGGCCGGGAATTGTTGCGACTGGAGATCGACTACCTCACTGAACGATCCAGAAATTAGTGACGCGTCGACCAACGCCTGCTGTTCGGACATCAAGGTTATCGCGGTCTGGACATTCAATTCGACGACTTTCTCGATAGCGGCAAAGATCTCCACAGTGCAGTCGAAGGCGGCCTCGACGACAGCGTCTCGTTGACGCGGGGAGAACTGATTCAGGGTATCAGCGTACATAAAGGCTCCTTTTGTGAAGAGGCGCACGCGGCGCCCTAATACGGCGTCTACCTGTTCGCGTCGCTTGAACTGCGCTGCACCGAACAGGTTTCGCGGTCGCCGACAGAGAGGGACCGGCGACGTTGATTGCTGATGCAAGCGTTTTTACTTCGACACTACTGCGGCCAGCGGACATGTTGTAGTAGACGTTGGTAAATTCTGGAACGCCCGGCAATTCGCCTTGCGGGCCGCCGAACTGTTCGAGCAGCAGATTGGCGAGACCGGGATTGGGCGCGGCCACGCGGACGGTGTATCGAAGTCGCTTGTTGTGCACAAACATCGCATTCCTCCAGAAAACGATTGTGGGTTCCGTTGAAGTTCGTCCCGCCGTGAGAGGCGGAAGGCACGGCGGACAGAGGACACTTGATTGGAAAACGGGTTATGCGGGCGAGGACGAGCGCATGTGCGGAATGTCGCCGACCCATGTCTCAAAGCGAATACTCTGGCGTGATGCGGGCGCAGGAACGCAACGAGATGCACCTGCGCCTCGGACTGCGCATGTCTCGTGCCCGGAGAAGAGTCTGTCCGAGCGGATGCCAGGCGATCGCTGCTGCAACGAAGTCTGCTCGGCGTCGGAAAGCGTGAACCCTCGCCGGCAAGGTGATCGCTGTTTAGTCTGTCGATGCGGAGCCGAAGTGACCGAGTCGGGGCACAGGAATTGCGAAGGGCAGCGTACGGGCGACCCCTTTCGGGTGCTGCCCCCTTCGCGTTAGAGGAGACTGTCATGCGAGCAACCACGAAAGGCCTTTTAATTTCGGCATTAATTGTCGGTATATCAGGGAGCGTCCACGCGCAAGGCGCAGGTGGCGGAGCGGCCGGCGGGCAAGGTGGAACGGGGATGAGTAAGCCGAACACAGAAGGTACGACCGATACCGTGTCGGGCGCGTCGGGAGCCAACAGCATGGCGCCCTCCGGTACGACGTCCCACAAGAAGATGCATAAGAAGCCCAGCGCCGCCATGCCTGCGTCGGCCACCAATCCGGCCTCGGGCGGCAGTTGAAGGATCAAGCGTGCTCTTGACTGGAGTGCGCCGACTGCGCGACTGCCGCGACCGGCATAAAGCGCATTGGCGCACTTCAGCTCCAACCTCCGAGCCTTGATGGTGTTTGGGATCAGTGGTAGGTGCAGCGCACACAGAATTCGGTAGCACACCAAAACCTCTCATCGCCCGTGCGAACACAGGTGTCACCGGCACGACAACGCCGCAGCCTATGCTGCGGCAATCGCGCTCCAACTCGTATTCAATCCCCGTTGCGTCAGTTTTTAAGGTCGTCCGGCACCTTGCCCCCATTTTCCGCGAGCTTCAGCATGACCTCCCGATGCAGCCAGACGTTCATTGCAGCCGAATCCTGCGTGTTGCCGGTGTAATGAAGTTCTGAGGCCAACTGTTTTCGTGCATCAAGACTGCTGTCTAGCCCGAGAACCTTGAGCAGGTCGACGATCGACGTCCGCCAGTTCAGCCGCTCGCCGCTTCCCTCCTGCATTCGGGCAAGGACCGCCTCAACGTCGACCGTCGGCATCGGCGTATTTGACGGCTGCGACGCTGGGGCCGCAGCAGCTGACGGCGTCGACGGTGTTCCCGTCGGCACCGTTGCGGCAGCAGGCGCTGATCCCGCAGGTGTCGCTGGCGGGGCGGTCGAGCCAGCGGTTGTATTAGCGGGATGGTCGTGCGGAAAAATCTTGTTCAGGATAGCTGAGAATAGGCTCATGTTGTGGCTCCTTGGTCCGTGGGCGCCCCACTTGAGGCGGCAATCCGGCCGCGCAACGGGCATGCCTGGTAAGCAGCAGCGCGCTTTACTTCCGGCTCGGCGTAGCGGAACCGTTCCATGATCACTTGGGCATACTGCTTGCGGGGCCTGTTTGTACCTATTTTGTAAAGGAGAAAATCATGAGCACACTCGATCCGCTGGGCACCCCGGGTGGCGCCGGAGCCCGCATCGTTGGCAGCGGCGTAGGTGAGGGTCCGGGCCCGGACGTCATGGCGGCGGCCACGCTTGACGGAACCAAGGTTGTGACCTCCGACGGCGAAGACGTCGGAAAAATCTCGGACATCATGCTCGACGTTCGGGGTGGCAGGATTGCCTACGCAGTGCTGTCGGAAGGTGGCTTTCTTGGAATGGGCTCGACGCTCCACGCAATTCCGTGGAGTGCGTTGACACTCGATACCGACACGAAACGCTTCCGCGTCGACATCACCGCCCAGCAACTCAAGGACGACCCTGGTTTTGACAAGGACCACTGGCCTGCAATGGCCGACGTAACGTGGGGCACGCAGGTTCATCAGTACTACAACCGTTCGCCATATTGGTCGACGACGCGGGAGCTTGACCCGGGAATCGACAGTGATATTTGAACGTCGTAATGGTTCCAACCGACAACCGCGCCGATGCCAGCGGAACAGGCACGGCGCGGTTGATAAATTTCCCGGAGCAGCGAGGCAGCGCTGGATAAGATTCGGATCACCACCATGTCTATCGTGCTTCTGGTCGACGACGACCGCGACAATCTGTGGGCTCTGCAACTAGCTTTGGAATCCAGCGGCCATCACGCAGTGCTTGCCCAAAACGGACGCGAAGCGCTGCGTACGCTTTTGCACGTCTTTCCCCCTCTCATCGTCACCGACTGGCAGATGCCTGAAATGGACGGCGCAGAGCTATGCCGTCGAATCAGATGCCAGCCCGCACTCGCTGGAATGCCGATTGTCATGCTGTCATCCATGCCTGAGCCACCAGACGAACCAGTCTGCTGGTCGGCTTTCTTTCGCAAACCGGCCGACCTCGCGGTGCTCATGCACACGGTGAACATATTCGTTTCCGAGCGGCTCGCGAGCGCTTCAGGCCCCGGCTTGGATCGTTAGGTGGTCGCTGGGGTCCCTGGATAGTCAGCCGGTGTGGCCTCAATCGCATTGGCCCATTTTTCGCTGACGCTCCAGCTCGGTCATCTACAGCAACCGCAACGTATCAGGATCGGCCTCCCCGTTGAAATATTTGCGCAACGCCTCGACGAATACTTCATTGTCACTCGTCGCGCGCGCGAACAGACTCATCGACGAGCGAAACTTCAGGTAGTCGGGATAGCCGAAAATGTCCTCGATCGAGCGACCTTCCACGCGGTTGACGAGCCGGGTCGTTTCCCGCAGACGCTCAGCCAGGATTGGATGCCGCATGTACGCTTCAGCTTCTGGCAACGACGCGATCGCATAACGTTGCGCCATCGGACTCGATCCAAGGCCCCGGATCTGCGGAAATACAAACCACATCCAGTGGCTGCGTTTGCGCCCATCGGCCAGCTCTTCGCAAACTTCCGCATAGTGAGGGTTCTGCGCGTCGACAAAGCGCTGAAGGTCGTACGTATCGTCCATGACAAGCCCCTATGTCAGGCATCGGGACGGTTGATCGGGCGGGCCGGGAACATCATGAAACACCTGCCTCGATTGTGCCGGTCGGAAGCGTCAATTGAGCCGGCGTTTCCGTTCGATCGCCTCGGTGATTTGGTCAAAATACATATGGAAGACGCATGCGGTTTCAGTATAAGCACTTCGTGATCGCCGCCACTCCGGACTTTTCCCTGGCCGTGTTCTCCGCGCACGCGCGACTCGGGCCACGCCGCTGGTGGCGGTTACTTCCATCAACTGGCGACGGGCGGACCGGATCAATCGGGCCGCTTCTCAAGGACATCTTTAACGACGGGGAGTGCCGTAAAGACATTCGGCCAGCCCGTATAAAACGCCAGTTGCGTCATGACTTCCGACGCCTGCGCCCCGGTCAGCCCGTTATCCATTGCCCGGTTCAGGTGATAGGTCAGTTGTGCGACCTGCCCCGTGGCAACCAGCGCGCTGACGGTCACGAGACTGCGGTCGCGCGGCGCGAGGCCCGGTCGCAGCCAGAGGTCCCGAAAGAGCGCGTCTCGTGTGAACTGAACAACGCCTGCGGCCACGGCGCCGAAGTTCTGCGCAACTGACGAATCGCGCTGCGCTTCGGCTGCCTCGTCGAGAGGAAGAAGGGCACCCGAGGCAGGTGGAAGCTGCGCTGCACCGATTCCGAGCTTTGCAAAGACAGTGTTCGTCACCTTGACGGCCGCCGTTGCATTTGCCCAGCCGGAATAGAAGGCCAGATGAGTGATGAGTTCCGAAATCTCGCTCGCCTTCAGGCCGCTATCGAGCGCCAGATCGAGGTAGTACGGCATCTCCGCGCTCTGATTGCGCGCGATCAGTACCGAGAGCGTTACGAGACCGCGGTCTCGCGCGGACAGTTGCGGGCGCTTCCACAAATCGCCTAGCACGACTTCGCCCGTATAGCGCTCAAGAGCTGGCGAGACCGTGCGCATACTATCAATCGCGTTGACGGGTGCGCGTGGAGTTGAGCTTTCCATTTGTTTTCCTTTCGATCGGTGAGCAGGCTGCGAAACCTGAGGAAAGCGCCCGCGTCGCCGCAGCGGCAATTTTCATGGGTCACTTCCCTCGGCAGCCAGGCAGTCCTGCGATGGGTGTTTCGCGACATCCGCAAATCTAGCCTTCACACGCGCGCCCGACTAGACGCTAAAATCGGCAAGCACCTATGAAACGAGCTCATTAATGTCGCGCGAAAACTACAACGACCTGATCGCCTTCATCGCCGTCGCGCGCGAGCGCAGCTTCACTCGTGCCGCCGCGCAACTGGGCGTATCGCAGTCTGCGTTGAGTCATACGATCCGCGCGCTCGAAACACGGCTCGGATTGCGCCTCCTGACCCGCACCACGCGCAGCGTTGCGCCGACCGAGGCCGGGGAGCGTCTGCTCCAGACAGTCGCGCCGCGCTTCGAGGAGATCGAATCCGAACTGGCAGCCGTCACCGAGTTTCGCGACAAACCCGCCGGGACCATTCGCATCACGGCCACCGACTACGCGACCAGGACGGTTCTTTGGCCTCGCTTATCGAAAGTCCTGCGCAAGTATCCGGAAATCAACGTCGAAATCATCACCGACTATGGTTTGACCGATATCGTCGCCGATCGCTACGACATAGGCGTTCGCATCGGCGATCAGGTCGCCAAAGACATGATCGCGGTCCGCATCGCGCCCGATATGCGCATGGCAATCGTCGGCACGCCGGCGTATCTGGAGAAGCGGGAATGGCCAAAGAAACCGCAAGACCTGACCACGCATAGCTGCATCAATCTTCGTTTGCCGACTCTTGGCGGCTTCTATCCGTGGGAACTCAAAAAGGGCAGTCGCGAAGTTCAGGCTCGGGTGGAGGGCCAGCTCGCGTTCAACGGAACCTATCAGATGCTGGAGGCGGCCTTGTCCGGATACGGTCTGGCCTATTTGCCGGCCGACCTGGTTCAAACCCATATCGCGGCGGGCCGTCTGGTCTGGGTATTGGAGGATTGGTGTCCCACCTTCCCCGGCTTGCACGCCTACTACGCCAGCCGCCGGGAATTTTCGAGGGCAATGACCATCGTGATCGACGCAATCCGCTATCGCCCGGAAGAGAGGAAGCGGTGACGCCCGCCGCATCCATGATCCCAGTTCATAACGGCTTGCCATTTTAGGGGCTTTATCGCTAGATCCGATCTGCCTATCATCTACCCCTATTCGACATGAACAATCGCAGGCACGGCCTGCATGGAGAAATGATGGACTACCGATATCTGGGTCGTAACGCCCTCAAGGTTTCGCCGCTGTGTCTGGGTGCCATGATGTTCGGCGGCGAAACGGACGAAGCCACCTCCAGGACGATTATCGACAAGGCGTTCGATCAGGGCGTGAACTTTCTTGATACCGCCGACGTTTACCACGCTGGACGCTCCGAGGAAATCGTCGGCCGCGCGATTGCACCACGGCGTGACAGCTGGGTCGTCGCAACGAAGTTCGGCTATCCCGCGACGGCCCATGCGGGTCCGAACGAACAGGGGCAGTCGCGCAAATGGATTTGCCAGTCGGTCGAGGCCAGCCTGAAACGTCTGGGCACGGACTACATCGACGTCCTCTACTTCCATCGGTCGTTGAACGATGCGCCGCTGGAAGAAGGCCTGCGTGCCATCGGCGATCTGATCCGTCAGGGCAAGGTGCGCTATTTTGGTCTGTCCAACTTCCGCGCGTGGCGCATTGCAGAGATCGTGCGTCTGGCCGATCAGCTCGGGATCGATCGCCCCGTCGCAGTCGAGCCGCGGTACAACATGGTCGATCGCACCGCCGAGGTCGAGCTGATGCCGGCGGCCGGACACTACGGGATCGGCGTGGTTCCGTACAGCCCGCTCGCGCGCGGCGTGTTGACAGGGAAATACGCACTCGACGGCGCGCCGCCAGCGGACTCCCGCGCGGGGCGCGGCGACAAGCGTATCCAACAGACCGAGTGGCGTCCGGAATCGCTGGCCATCGCACAGAAAGTCGCGGCGCACGCCGCTGAACGCGGCACCACTTCGATTGCCTTCGCCATTGCCTGGGTGCTGAAGAACCGCCTCGTGAGCTCCGCGATTGCGGGTCCGCGCACAGAAGCGCACTGGGACAACTACATTCAGGCACTCAAGCTGCAGCTTGGACCGGACGACGAAAAGTTTGTCGACAATCTGGTCGCGCCGGGCCACGCATCCACCCCGGGCTATACGGACCCGAACTATCCGGTCGAAGGGCGTCGCGTCATCGTCTGACTTTCGGGCATTTGAAGGCCACTCGCGTGCGGCAATGGCACGCGAGTGGCTGTCCGCGGATTCATCATGCGCTGAAAGAACGTCGACGAGGTCTTGTGAAGGCTTGCTGAGAATCCTTGAGCACCAACATCACACTATTCCTCAAGCGCATAATCGCGTCACTCGTCCAAGACTTCACGACCATGCCATCTGCCATCCGCAACTCGCTCGTCTGGATATTCGACGCCTTCGAGCGAGATGCGACCTACGTACGCAAGCCAATGTTCGGCTGCGATGCCGCCTATGTCGAAGGCTTGTTGTGTCTGGTCGCCGCCGATCGCGAAGCGCCGTGGAACGGCTTGCTGGTCTGCACGTCACACGAGCGGCACGCCGCGCTGATCGACGACATGCCTGCGTTGCGGCCGCATCCGGTGCTCGGAAAGTGGCTTTACGTCCCGCAGGACGATCCGGCTTTCGAAACCGTCGCGGAAAAACTGACCGCACTCGTGCTCGCGCGAGACGATCGCGTCGGTGTCGAGCCTAAGCCGCGCCGACGCGGCAGGAAGTCCTTGTTGCCCGGGACATGACGCGCCGCGATCAGCCACCGGCCTGCCCGTGGCCGCCTACTCACCGGCACCCGATCGCGCAACCAAGCAACCCGAACGCGCCGACGAGCCCGACACCCGCGCCAAGCCCGAAGGTTTCGAGCGAGGTCGCGCAGCCTTGCAAGGCGCAAGCGCACGCCAGCGTGGCGGCCAGTAACAGGCGCCGGGCCTGGTTGCGCACGAGCTTGCTATGTCGACTGCCATGGATCATCCTCTTCTCCATCCGTTCCGGTTGTTCGCATCCTGTGCCAAGGCGCAATCGCCGCAGCGAGTGTAGCCAGCGCGAGCAGCCGGAGAACGGACGAATAACGGGCGGAAAGATGCGCACGCTTACCAAAGCTTGCGCCGATGAATCCGCTCGCCGCGGTTGCCGGCCGCGGCGCGCGCCGGGGCCAACGGGCATTTGATCGCAAATGCTGGTTCTCCCACATACCCCAGTGGCGCGCTTTGTCATGCTCATGATTCGGGCGTCGTAGGGGAGTTCGCCATGTCAGTCTATGTCGATGAAGGGTTCCGGCCCTGTGTGACGGAATGCGCAACGGTCGCATTCCGCGTGTGCTGCGACGATCGCGCGCAGATTTTCGAGGTCAGCGCCGAAGCGCTCGTCGCGTTTTGCGGTGCGGCGAGCAAGCGCAAGCGCGACCTGCTGGCCGCCTTCGAGGACGCGCAGCAGGAGATTCTGTCAGTCGCCGCGCAAAGGTGGACGTTCAAGCCGACCGAGCCGGTGCGGCTCGGGCTCGACGAGTTCCGTATGGTCAGACATTAGCTGTGCGAGAATCGGCTCATGCCCTGGATCGCCGCCCTGCCGATGTACAACGTCACGCCCGCGCTCGACCTTGAATGGCGCGAATGGCTGGACGACGTGCTGCGCAGAGTCAAGCCGGCATGCCGCATCGTCGAACCGGACGAGGAGTTGCACGGCTTCTGGCGGCGCCCCAACCTGCTGCTCTCGCAAACCTGCGGCTACCCGCTGATGCGTGGCCTGCACGAGCAGGTCCAGTTGATCGCGACGCCGCGCTTCGACGCGCCGGGCTGCGAAGGCGCGCATTATTCGAGCATGCTGGTGACGCGCGCGGACGCCCAGTTCGATACACTCGCCGCCTGCCGTGGCGCGCGCGCCGCCTACAATCAGGAAGACTCGAATAGCGGCATGAACGTGTTCCGTCACGCGGTCGCGCCTCACGCGCGCGCCGGCATGTTCTTCAGCAAGGTGCTGCGCACCGGCTCGCATCTCGGCTCGTTGCGAGCGGTGGTGGACGATCGCGCGGATGTCGCCGCGGTCGATTGCGTGACCTTCGCTTTCATTGGCGATGTGATGCCGGAGCTGGTCCGCCGGGTTCGCGCGATCGGCATGACGGCAGCCTCGCCGGGCCTGCCGTTGATCGCCTCCAGCACGGTGCCGCCGGCCACCATCCGCGCACTGCGCGAGGCACTGAACGAAACGCTCGAAATCCGCCCCGAGCGCGCAAAACGCCTGCGTTTGCAGGGCTTTTCCGTGCTGCCGCTCGTCGACTACGCACGCATCGAGCAGCTCGAAAACGAAGCGCGCGCCGCCGGCTACGCGCGCCTCGGCTGAACCGCCAGGCTGCGCAGCTACTGCACGTCCAGCACCAGAAGCTGCGCGCCGTCGGCCACCTGATCGCCGACCGCGTACAGCACTTCCGACACGGTCCCGTCCGCCGGCGCACCGATGGTGTGCTCCATCTTCATCGCTTCCATCACGAGCAGCGGCGTGCCCTTCTCGACCACGGCGCCGGGTTCGACCAGCACCGCGATCACCTTGCCCGGCATCGGCGCGGTCAAACGGCCTTCGCCGCCTTCCGCGTCGGCCACATGCGCGAGCAGGTTCTGCCACTCGAACGCGAGCGCCGCGCCGAGGCAGAACACATGAAACGTGTCGCCGTCGACTAACACGCGGCCCGTGATGCGCGCATCGCCGAGCGTCGCGCGGAACTCGTGCGCGCCCGTGCCGTTCGACCACGAAAAGTGTTCGCGCACGCCGTCGTGTTCGAGCGTTTGCGCGGCGCCGTCGCGCGCGAACGTGACGGTGAATCCGTGTTCCTTGTCGCCGCTTTTGTTGCTACTGTCGTCGATTGCGCGCCAGCCGAGCGTTTGCGTGTAGCCGCCGTTCAGACGCCAGTGCGACAGCGCATCCCACGGCGACGCGCCGTGAGCCGTGCCGCCCTCGCGCGTGAGCAACGCGGCGCAGGCGAGCGCGAGCGCTTCCTTAAAGGGCTTCTTGAGCGGCGCGAACAGCGCGTCATGATGGCGCTCGATCAAACCGGTGTCGAGGTCGCCGGTCGCAAACGGCTCGCTGGCGACGATGCGTTGCAGGAACTCGACGTTGGTATGCGGCCCGACCACTTCACACGCGTGCAGCGCACGGCTCAGGCGCGCGAGCGCTTCTTCGCGCGTGGCGCCGTGGACGATCAGCTTGGCGATCATCGGGTCGTAGAACGGCGTGATGGTGTCGCCTTCGCGCACGCCGCTGTCGATCCGCACCGGCGCCTTGCGTCCGGACTCGCCCAGGCCCGCCGCGCCTGAACCGGCCGCATCGATCGCAAACTCCACGCCCTCGGGCATGCGCAGATGCTTGAGCGTACCCGTCGACGGCAGGAAACCACGCGCCGGATGCTCGGCGTAGATGCGCGCCTCGATCGCATGGCCGTCGAGCTTCAACTGCTGCTGCGTGAGCGGCAGCGGTTCGTCGGCGGCGACGCGCAATTGCCACTCCACGAGATCCTGGCCCGTCACCATCTCCGTGACCGGATGCTCGACCTGCAGGCGCGTGTTCATTTCCATGAAGTAGAAGTCGCCGCTGCCGGTCATGATGAACTCGACCGTGCCCGCGCCGACATATTTCACCGCGCGCGCGGCGGCTACCGCCGCTTCGCCCATTTCGCGCTTTATCTCAGCGCTCAGTCCCGGCGCCGGCGCTTCTTCGAGCACCTTCTGGTGACGCCGCTGCACCGAGCAATCGCGATCGAACAGATAGACCGCGCCGCCGTGACGGTCAGCGAATACCTGCACTTCCACGTGACGCGGCCGCGTCAGATACTTCTCGATCAGCACGCGGTCGTTGCCGAAGCTGCTCGCCGCCTCGCGCTTGCACGAGGCCAGCGCCGCCGCGAAATCCTCGCTGCGTTCGACCACGCGCATGCCCTTGCCGCCGCCGCCGGCGCTGGCCTTGAGCAGCACCGGGTAGCCGATCGCATCGGCCTCGCGATGCAGCAACTGCGGCTCCTGGTCGTCGCCGTGATAACCGGGCACGAGCGGCACGGCGGCCGCGTGCATCAGCGCCTTCGCGGCGGCCTTCGAGCCCATCGCGGCGATGGCCGCGACCGGCGGTCCGATAAAGACGATGCCGGCCGCTTCGCACGCATGCGCGAAGTCTTCGTTCTCCGACAGGAAGCCATAGCCCGGATGCACCGCCTGCGCGCCGGTGGCACGCGCGGCCTCGATGATGCGCTCGACCCGCAGATAACTTTCCGCCGCCGTCGAGCCGCCGATGTGCACCGCCTCGTCGCACGCGGCCACGTGTTTCGCGTTGGCATCCGCGTCGGAATAGACGGCCACGCTCGCGATGCCGAGCCGCTTGCAGGTCGCGGCGACGCGGCACGCAATCTCGCCGCGGTTGGCAATCAGGATCTTGTTGAACATGAGTGTCTCGATGAAGTGTGCGGTTCGGGGCGATTGTTCCGTTCAAGGCGCTGCACGACGCGCCCCGCAAAATGGACGTGGCGCGCGCGTCAGCTGCGCCAGGCCGGCGTGCGTTTTTCGAGGAACGACGCGACGCCTTCACGCCCTTCCGCGCTGGCGCGCGTACGCGCGATGCGCGCCGCCGTGTCTTCGATCAGCGCGCCGGTCAGCTCGCGGCCCGCGATGTCCTGCACGAGTTGCTTGCACGCGCGCACCGCTTGCGGTCCGTTCGCGCACAGCGTTTGAGCAAGTTGCTCGACCGTGGCGTCAAGCTGCTGCGCGTCGACCGCTTCGCTAACGAAGCCGAGGCGCAACGCCGTCGCGCAATCGAACGCCTCGGCGGTGGCGAAATAGCGGCGCGACGCCTGCTCGCCCAACGCGCGGATCACGTACGGCGCGATGGTCGCCGGAATCAGACCGAGCCGCGCCTCGGACAGGCAGAAGCGCGCGCTCTGCACGGCCACCACGATGTCGCACGCCGCGATCAGGCCCATACCGCCCGCGTACGCATCACCGTTCACGCGCGCGATCACCGGCTTGTTGCAGCGGTACACCGATGCCAGCATGTTCGCCAGCAACATCGCGTCGGCGCGGTTCTCGTCGTCCGAGTAACCCGCCATTTTCTTCATCCAGTTCAGATCGGCGCCCGCGCAGAACGCCTTGCCGTTCGCGGCGAGCACCACCGCGCGCACGTCGTCGCGCGCATTGAACGCCGTGAACGCCGCGGTCACTTCGGCGATCATCGTTTCGTTGAACGCATTGCGCACGTCCGGCCGATTCAGCGTGACCGTGGCAACCTGTCCGGCGATTTCCAGATTCAGTGTTTCATATTGCATCGTCGCAGCTCCCGCGCTTCGTCGCGCCTCGTCACATTCTGAACACGCCGAAACGTGTGTCTTCGATCGGCGCGTTCATGCTCGCCGAGAGGCCGAGGCCGAGCACATCGCGTGTTTGCGCCGGGTCGATCACGCCGTCGTCCCACAGACGCGCGCTCGCGTAATACGGGTGGCCCTGATGCTCGTACTGGTCGCGGATCGGCTGCTTGAACGCCTCTTCTTCTTCGGCGCTCCACGAGCCGCCCTTGCCTTCGATGCCGTCGCGCTTGACCGTGGCCAGCACCGACGCCGCCTGCTCGCCGCCCATCACCGAGATGCGTGCGTTCGGCCACATCCACAGGAAGCGCGGCGAATACGCGCGGCCGCACATGCCGTAGTTGCCCGCGCCAAACGAGCCGCCGATGATCACCGTGAACTTGGGCACCTTCGCGGTCGCGACCGCCGTCACCATCTTCGCGCCGTTGCGCGCGATGCCTTCGTTTTCGTATTTGCGGCCCACCATGAAGCCGGTGATGTTCTGCAGGAACACGAGCGGAATCTTGCGCTGGCAGCACAGCTCGATGAAGTGCGTGCCCTTGAGCGCCGACTCCGAAAACAGAATGCCGTTGTTCGCGACGATGCCGACCGGATGCCCCCAGATATGCGCGAAGCCGGTGACGAGCGTGGTCCCGTAACGCGCCTTGAATTCGTCGAAAGCGGAATCGTCGACAATGCGTGCAATCACCTCGCGGATATCGAACGGCTTGCGCGTGTCGACGGGAATCACGCCATACATGCTCTTCACGTCGTAGCGCGGCGGCTTGGGTTCCTGCAACGCAAGCGGTGTGTGCTTCGTGCGATTCAGATTGCCGACGATGCTGCGCGCGATCGCCAGCGCGTGCGCGTCGTTCTGCGCGAGATGATCGACCACGCCCGACAGCCGCGTATGCACGTCACCGCCGCCGAGGTCTTCCGCGCTCACCACTTCGCCGGTCGCAGCCTTCACGAGCGGCGGACCGCCGAGAAAAATGGTCCCCTGATTCTTCACGATGATCGACTCGTCGCTCATCGCCGGCACATACGCGCCGCCCGCCGTGCACGAGCCCATTACGACCGCGATCTGCGGAATGCCCGCCGCCGACAGATTCGCCTGGTTGTAGAAGATGCGGCCGAAGTGATCGCGGTCGGGGAACACGTCGTCCTGATTCGGCAGATTCGCGCCGCCGGAGTCGACCAGATACACGCAGGGCAAATGATTTTCCGCGGCGATCTCCTGGGCCCGCACGTGCTTTTTCACGGTGACCGGATAGTACGTGCCGCCCTTGACCGTCGCGTCGTTGCACACGATCACGCACTCCTGCCCCGCGATCCGGCCGATGCCCGTGATCACGCCCGCGCCCGGCGCATCGTTGTGATACATGTTGTACGCGGCGAGTTGCGAGAACTCGAGAAACGGCGTGCCCGGATCGAGCAGTTTCTCGATGCGATCGCGCGGCAGCAGCTTGCCGCGCCCGGTGTGTTTGTCGCGCGCCGCCGGGCCGCCGCCCAGTGCGAGCTTGGCGATCTTCGCGCGCAGATCGGCGACCAGCGCTTCGAGCGCTGCCGCATTGGCGCGAAAATCGTCCGAGCGTGGATTGAGCTTTGATTCGATGACCGGCATGGGGTAGCTTCTCCTTTTCGCCGCTTCTTATAGAGGCTGGTGCCCGGCGCGCCGCGATGCGGCGCGCGCAACGCACGTGTGCTGCACATGTCATGCACGCGCAACGCGCTCACGCCATGTCAGAGCGTTTCGGCAAACAGTTCGCGGCCGATCAGCATGCGACGGATTTCGCTCGTGCCTGCGCCGATTTCGTAGAGCTTCGCATCACGCCACAGCCGCCCAACCGGATAGTCATTGATATAGCCATTGCCGCCGAGAATCTGAATCGCTTCGCCGGCCATCCACGTGGCTTTTTCCGCGGTGTACAGAATCACGCCCGCGCAGTCCTTGCGCACCTGGCGAACGTGCTCGTTGCCGAGCGTATCGAGTTGACGGCCCACCGCGTACAGATACGCACGGCACGCCTGCAACGTGGTGTAGAGATCGGCCACCTTGCCCTGAATCAGCTGGAACTCGCCGATCGACTGGCCGAACTGCTTGCGGTCGTGGATATACGGCACGACCGCGTCCATCACCGCAACCATGATGCCGGTCGGGCCGCCCGCGAGCACCGCGCGTTCATAGTCGAGCCCGCTCATCAGCACCTTCGCGCCGCCGTTCAACTGGCCGAGAATATTTTCTTCGGGCACTTCGACGTTCTCGAACACCAGTTCGCCGGTATGCGAACCGCGCATCCCAAGCTTGTCGAGTTTTTGCGCAACCGAAAAACCCTTCATGCCCTTCTCGACGATAAACGCGGTAATGCCGCGCGAATTCGCTTCGGGATCGGTCTTCGCATAGACCACCAGCGTGTCGCAATCCGGGCCGTTCGTGATCCACATCTTGGTGCCGTTGAGCACGTAGCGGTCGCCCTTCTTCTCGGCGCGCAGCTTCATGCTGACGACGTCCGAGCCCGCGTTCGGCTCGCTCATCGCGAGTGCGCCGACATGTTCGCCGGACACGAGCTTGGGCAGGTATTGACGCTTTTGCGCGTCGGTGCCGTTGCGATGAATCTGGTTCACGCACAGGTTCGAATGCGCGCCGTAAGACAGGCCGACCGACGCGGACGCGCGCGAGATCTCTTCCATCGCGATCATATGCGCGGTGTAGCCCATGTTCGCGCCGCCGTATTCCTCCGAGACCGTCATGCCGAGCACGCCGAGGTCCCCGAACTTGCGCCACAGGTCCATCGGGAATTGATCCGTGCGGTCGATTTCCGCGGCACGCGGGGCGATTTCCTTGGCGGCGAATCCCGCGATGCTGTCACGCAGCATTTCGATTTCTTCGCCGAGCGGGAACTGCAAACCGGGCAGGTTGCGCATTGCTGTGTCTCCAGAGTTCGATGGCGGCGGGTCGGCCTCGTGGGCGCCGCCGGGTCCGCGCGCGGGCCGGTGGGCTGCGGCGGGTTGCACCACTGCTGCCGCTCCGCACGACGCGCGACAAGTTTCACTGCGCATTTCACGCCAGATTGACGTATGCGTCAATAGGTATTTTTGAGTGTTACTCAGAAAATGTTCGGACGTGCCTTCGACGCCGCTTTGCAGTTAAAATCGTGCTCATCAGCCTCGGTTGGCTCATTGGGCGCGCTCACCGGGCTCCGTCCGCGCCTCAAATCTGAACTCCACTCATATGACGGTTGCCGTGAAGGCCGAGTTACCCGTGTCGCGCCGCCAGCCGGCCGGGCGCAAATCGCAGCAACGCGTGAAGGAAATTCTTCAGGCGGGGCGCGACGTTTTCTCCGAGAAAGGCTACGAGCGCGCGACGACCGCCGAGATCGCGCAGCGCTTAGGCATTTCCGAGGCGACCGTGTTCAGCTATTTCCGCGGCAAGCGCGAGCTATGCGCGCGCGTGATCGGCGACTGGTACGACGAGATCATCGGCGCGATCGAAGCGGGCTTGCCGCGCGACGGCAACGTGCGCCAGCAGTTCGCCTTCATCGTGCGCACGCACTTGCGGCTGATGCTGGTGAACGGCACCGATCTCTGCGCGCTGGTGCTGTCAGAGGGACGCGCGCGTCATCACGAACTGAGTGAAGCGCTGACCGAGCTGCAGCGCAGCTATACCGCACCGTTGATGCGCGTGTTGGCGCAAGGCCAGCAGAGCGGACAGATTCGCACCGACATGCCACTGCGTTTATTGCGCTCGATGGTGTTCGGGCCGATGGAGCATGTGCTGTGGGACGCCACGCTGACCAAACGGCGCATCGACATCGACGCGACCGCGGACCAGTTGATCGACGTGTTGTGGACCGCGCTCACGCCGCCGGACCTGGCGGTGAACGCGTTGCAACGGTTCAGGGCGGAAGTTGCAGAGGCGAACCGGCGCTTCGAAGAAGAAGCCGCGCGCCGCGCGCCAGGTGCGCCGCGCGACGCGTAGCGGGTCATGTCGCGCGGTTTTCCGCCAGCACGATTGCGCGCTTCTGTCTCGCGGCCGAAAAGAAGCTAATCTACTGCTTCCCCCGGCTGGAGCCAGAAGGAGAACCCACGTGGCCGAAGAAAAAAGCGCAACAAGCGCAAAGCGTGCAAACAGCACGAAGAGCACGAAACCCGCCAGGAGCGCCGGAAGCGCGAATATCCGCATCGGCATCGGCGGCTGGACCTACGCGCCGTGGCGGGGCACCTTCTACCCGTCGGACCTCACGCAAAGCCGCGAACTCGAATACGCGAGCCGCCAACTCACTTCGATAGAAATCAACGGCACGTTCTACGGTTTGCAAAAGCCGGCGAGCTATGAGAAGTGGTATCAGGAGACTCCGGACGATTTCGTTTTTTCACTGAAGGCGCCGCGCTACGCGACCAACAGAAAAGTGCTTGCCGACGCGGGTGAAACGATCGAACGCTTCTTCGCGAGCGGCGTGCTGCTGCTCAAACAGAAGCTCGGTCCGGTCAACTGGCAGTTCGCGCCGACCAAAAAGTTCGACCCCGAAGACTTCGAGGCTTTTCTGAAACTGCTGCCCGCGAGCATCGAAGGCCAGAAGCTCAGGCACGCCGTCGAAGTCCGCAACGACACGTTCAAAACGCCGGACTTCATCGCGCTCGCGCGCAATTACAAAGTCGCGGTGGTGCTGGCGGGCGACAGCGACTACCCGCAAATCGCCGACCTCACCGCGCCGTTCGTATATGCGCGCATCATGGGCACGACCGATAAACAGGCCAAAGGCTATTCGGCCAAAGCGCTCGACGCATGGGCCCAACGCGCGCGCCAGCTGGCCGCGGGCGCGACGCCGGACGACCTCGAAACCGCCGCCGAACCGCCGGCCAAAGCAGCCGCGCGCGATGTCTATCTATACGTGATCAGCGGCTTCAAGGAGCGCAACCCGGCCGCCGCCATGGCACTGATCGGCAAACTCTGAGCCGGCGCAGGACCGGCCACGGCTGGCGGGTGTCATAATCGCGCCAGCGGATCGGTGCAAACTCCATGCGAATCCCGCGCGCTTGCAGTGCAGCGGTAACGCCGATCGAACACCAACCCCACGCAGCGTCCCCGCCAAGCCGGCGCGCGGACGCGCGCACATTCAGGCGGCCACGCCGCCTCACCATCAAGCCCCGGGAGAATATTTTGAGCGCCATCGACAATCCTTTGCACGATCAGGAAGTCGGCTCGGCCGACGCCACCCAGGACACCACGCGCATCGACGACGTGCGGATCGGCGCGGTCCGTCCGCTGATTTCCCCCGCGTTGCTGCAAGACGAGCTGCCGGTGCCGCTCGCCGTGCAGACGCTCGTCGAGAAAACGCGCGCGGAAATCGCCGACGTTCTGCATGGCCGCGACGACCGGCTCGTGATGATCGTCGGCCCCTGTTCGATTCACGACCATGACCAGGCGATCGAATACGCACGCAAGCTGAAGGCCGCGGCCGACGCCTATAAAGACGATCTGCTGATCGTGATGCGCGTCTACTTCGAAAAGCCCCGCACTACGGTCGGCTGGAAAGGCTATATCAACGACCCGCGTCTGGACGGCAGCTTCCGCATCAACGAAGGCCTGCGGCTCGCGCGGCAGTTGCTGCTCGACATCAACGGTCTGGGGCTGCCCACGGCTACCGAGTTTCTCGATCTGCTCAGTCCGCAATACATCGCCGACCTGATCGCGTGGGGCGCCATTGGCGCGCGCACGACCGAGAGTCAGAGTCATCGGCAACTGGCTTCGGGGTTGAGCTGCCCGATCGGTTTCAAGAACGGCACCGACGGCGGCGTGCAGATCGCCGCGGACGCGATTGTCGCGGCACGCGCGAGCCACGCGTTCATGGGCATGACGAAAATGGGCATGGCCGCGATCTTCGAAACGCGCGGCAACGACGACGCGCACGTGATCCTGCGCGGCGGCAAGAAAGGACCGAACTACGACAGCGCATCGGTGGACGCCACATGCGCGGCGCTCAAATCAGCCGGCCTGCGCGAGCAGGTGATGATCGATTGCTCGCATGCGAACTCGGGCAAGTCGCATTTGCGTCAACTGGAGGTGGTGCAGGATCTGGCGCAGCAGCTATCGCAGCGCGAGCGCCGCATTATGGGCGTGATGCTGGAGAGTCATCTGGAAGAAGGCCGTCAGGACCTGAAAGCCGGGGTGCCGTTGCGTTATGGCGTGTCCATCACGGATACCTGCGTGAGCTGGGCGCAAACCGAGCCGGTGCTCGACACCCTTGCCGCCGCAACCCGCAAGCGCCGCGCGGGCTGAGCGCGCGTTACAAGCCGCGACAGAACCCGCGGCAAACTCGGGACAAGTTCAGGCACACGCGCCGCACCACCCGCCGGTCGGTCAAGCTTGCCGGGGTTGGGCAGCGCGTGATTCCTCGCGCCCGATGCATGGCTCGCCGCGCGCTTCACGGCGCACGTGGATGCTCCGGCGCGAAGCGCGTTGCATTACGACGCGTTGACTGCTTCCTTGAACGCCTTGCCGGCGGTGAACTTCACCGTCTTGGCAGCCGCGATCTGGATCTCGGCACCCGTCGACGGATTGCGGCCTACGCGTGCTGCGCGCGCGCCAGTCGAGAAAGAACCGAAACCGACCAGTTGCACCGTATCGCCACCCACCACGGCCTTGGTCACCGCTTCGACGATCGCGTCGATGGTTTGGCCGGTGGCCGCTTTGCTTTCGCCGGTCGCTGCGGCGACTGCATCAATCAGTTCCTGTTTGTTCATAGCACTTCCCGTATGGTAATCATGGAACCGGCGCCACATCTGTCGCGCCGGGACCGACACACTAACGCATAGGCGCGCATTCGCGCAAACCTTCGGTGTAAGGCTTGTATCACCCGCCCACAGCCGATTCGACGATTTTTCGTCGCAAACTGCCCTAAGAATCGCGCGCTTACGTGCTTCCGGCGTTTTCCCCGTGCTTGCGTTCCATCACAATCCGTTGCAATTTCAGTGGTTTAGCGGTGGGGCGACGGCTCTCGGCAGGCTTTCTTCCCATGTTAGGTTCGGTTACGGGGATTCGGCATGGGCGGGTTCAGTGCTGATAAAAATCAGGGATTCCGCGGGAGTGAAAGAATGAAATTTTGCCGTCTTGCAACAAAAGCTGCGCTGTTTGCCGCCGTGTCCGCAATGTCTCTGACCGCTTTCGCCGACGACAATGCAGGCTGCGCGACACTGGTCGGCGCGCCATCCGGCTCGAATTCGCCCCAAGGCTTTCAAATGCGCGATGGCGAACCGGTCGATCTGGTGAGCGCAACGAAGGTGGTCCACGGCAGGCTGCTGGTGTTCAGCGACAACGCGGTGTTTCGCGCTTACTGGCAACCCGACAATAGCCCGGAAAAATACGTGCTGGCGAATGCGGGCGTGAACACCGTGCGCCTCGTGTCGACGCCGCCGCGAGGGACGCCGGCCGGCAACGGCGAATCCGGCACGACCGTTGCGCCGCAAGTCGTGCTGTCGTGCCCCGCGCTTTAAATCGGTAAAAAGCGCGTCAGCTGTGCCATACGCAGCGCACAAATGACGTCCGGCCTGATACTGCCCGGTCGGAGTTACCGCTTGCCCAGCGCCCCATTTATTTTGCTTTCAGGACCTCTCAAGGTCCAAAATGCGCAGCCGATATATCAGGTTACGTGCGCCTGCAAACGTGAAAGGAATGGGAATGGTTGGGCTAGCGAAGTTGAGGGAAGCACTATCGGTTGCCGAGGGCGACCCTGAACTCGTGCGTTCACAGGTTCAGGCTTTCAGCCGTCAGATACCACTTCTTTATTTCATCCTGCTCGTCAACACGATGGCCGTCGCGGTTACACATCTGCGCAGCGCCCCGGCATGGTTGTCCATCTATGTGCCCGCCTCGCTCTGCGCGCTGTGCATTATCCGTTGCGTTCGATGGTGGCGCATCCGTCACCGTGTGCTGACCCACGACAAAGCCGTGCCCGAATTGCGCAAGGTGATCTGGCTTGCTGGCATTCTCGGCGTCGCGTTCAGCGTTTGGTCACTTCTACTATTCCCTTACGGCACGGACTTCGAACAGGCGCAGGTCGCGTTCTACATGGCGACGACGCTGGTGGGCTGCGTATTCTGCCTGATGCATCTGCGCGCGGCAGCGTTGCTGCTGCTTTCAATCGTCATCCTGAGCTTTTCCAGCTTCCTCGTTTCCACGGGCTATCCGGTGTTCATCGCGATGGCGGTCGACATGACGCTGGTCGGCATCGCTCTGGCCGTCATCATCCAGCTTTATTGCCGCACCTTTGCCGATGTGGTGCACGCGCAGCGCGAGCTGCAGGCAAGCCAGCAGCATACGCAGCGGCTCAGTGACGAGAACTTCCGGCTCGCCAGCATCGACAGTCTCACCGACCTGCCGAACCGGCGCAGCTTTTTCGCATCGCTGCGCGCGATGTCGGAACAGGCGCTCGCCGCCGGCACCGGCTTCAATGTCGGGCTGATCGATCTCGACGGCTTCAAACAGGTCAACGATCTCTACGGACACGCGAGCGGCGATCTCGTGCTACAGGAAGTCGGCTTGCGCCTGCTCGCGCTCGCCGACCCGGGTCTGTTCTTCGCGCGGCTGGGCGGTGACGAATTCGGCGTGCTCGTCCAGCACAAGCGCTCGAACGAGATGCTGGTCGCGGTGGGCCAGCGCATCTGCGAGACGCTCAGCCAGCCGTACCGGGTGGGCGGCAACATCGCCAGGCTGTCCGGCACGATCGGCTGGGCCGCGTTTCCCGAAGCCGGCACCACGGTCGCGCAAGTGTTCGAACACGCCGATGCCGCGCTGTACTTCGGCAAGGAAAGCCGGCGCGGCTCGCCGGTGATCTTCTCCACCGAACATGAAACGCGCATCCGCCGTTCGAGTCTCCTGACCCAGGAGCTGCGCCATGCCGACCTCGAGGCGGAGCTGTTTCTGGAACTGCAACCGATCTACGATCTGCTCACGCATCGCCCGATTGGCCTGGAAGCGCTCGGGCGCTGGCATAACGCGCGGCTCGGCACGGTCAAGCCGGAAGAATTCATTCGCATCGCGGAGCGTACCGAACTGATTCTGCGCGTCACGGAAGTGCTGCTGCGCAAGGCACTCGACGAAGCCGCGCGCTGGCCCTGCGATCTGTTTCTGTCGTTCAACCTGTCCGCGATCGATATCTCCACTTCGGCGCGTGCCCGCCGTCTGATCGATATCGTGTCGGCGAGCGGCGTGCCGCCGGGTCGCGTGGCGTTCGAAATCACGGAGACCGCCGTGACGCGCGATTTCGAACAGGCCCGCCGTTCGCTCACGATGATCAAGCAAGCCGGCTGCCGCGTGTCGCTCGACGACTTCGGCACCGGTTATTCGAGCCTGAGCTACGTGCACCGCCTGCCATTCGATACGATCAAGATCGACCGCAGCTTCGTGACCGACGTGGACTCGAACAGCGCGTCGAAGAAGATCGTCAAGTCGGTGCTCGACCTGTGCGGGAATCTCGGGCTCGAATGCGTGGTGGAGGGGCTCGAAACGGCGCTGCAAGCCGAGGTCGTCAAGCGGCTGGGTGCGCGCGCCGTGCAGGGCTATCTGTTCAGCCCGCCCCTGCGCGCCGGCGCCGTCGGCGCGTATTTGCAGGCGGCGTCGGAGCAGGCCTTGGCCCTGGAGGCGCAGCGGTAGACACGCCGCGCGCCATCTCGGGCCGCCGCGCCGCCCCGCCGCCGGAATGCCGCCGCGCGACGACCGCTTCAGCGCGGCGTGCCCGGGTACTCCAGCTTCGGATACCAGTCGCGGCCACGTCCGGCCGGCGTGAAGTCGAGCACGGTCCACAGCGGCATCAGGTCCGGCGCGCCGCGCGGATCCTGGCCCGGGTCCGCCGTCGACGCCCCCATCTCCGCGCCGTAGAAGTGCCGCACCGTGCCCCCGGAACGCGTGAACACATTGAGCGCGGGCAGGTCGTCGCCGGCGGGGTCTTCGCCCGCGTAAACGCGGTTGAACGTGTTGCCGCCCGACGAGTAGAGCCGCAAATGCCGCCAGCCGCGCTCCTTGGCGAACCCGACGAGCTTTTCGATTGGGGCGCGGCCGATCACCGCGAACGCCACACGCTGCAGGATGTCGGGCATTTCACCGTCGTAGGCGCTCAGCAGCGACGTGCACATCGGACAGGGCCGGGCGCGCTGCGGGCCGAACATCCAGTTGTAGGTGACGAGCGTATCGTGCGTGCCGAACATCTCCGACAGCGTCACCGGGCCCGCCTCGCCTTCGAAGCGATAGTCCTCGGGCACGAGGCCGCCGGGCGGCAACGCGCGGGGCTCCTCGGCGACCCGTTCGATATGGCGGCGCAATTCGATTTCCTCGGCCAGCAGCTCGTTGCGCGCGCGGCGGTACTCGGCGCTCTCGCCGGGAAAGCGCGGCGGCAAGTCGGCCAGCTGCCGGGCCGGCTTCAGGGTCGGGGTGGATGTGGATGCGAATGGAGTTGCTTCAGTCATCGGCCGTCTCCTTGTGCGGGAAAGGGGTAGAGGGCAAGTGGTCGCCCTCCATATAGCCACGACGAATGGGGGCAACGCAAATCGACGGCGATGGCAAAAAATTTCCGACATGTTCGAACGCCGCCTCACCCGCACGGCAAAAAACCCTAACGGCAACCTCAACCGTCCAGCGCGGTATCCTTTCCCGAAACAGCCAGGCGCGCCCAACGCGCCAGAACCGCCGTCTGGCGCACCGCGCGCCGTTCATGGGGATGCACCATGCCGCTTCGTCTGCCACCTCTGCCCGCCCTTCGTTTCTTCGAAGCGGCCGGCAGGCATCAGAGTTTCAAGCTTGCCGCCGCCGAGTTGAACGTCACGCCGAGCGCGGTCAGTCACGGCATCGTCGGTCTGGAACAGGCGCTCGGCGTCGAACTGTTCGTGCGCGAACCGCGCGGCATCTCGCTGACGGCGACGGGCGCGGATTACCTGTCCTACGTTGCCGAGGCGTTTTCACTGATCGCCATCGGCACGCAGCGGCTGCCGAACCATCGGGCGGATCGCCCGATCGCGCTGAGCTGCGCGCCGACCTTCGCGTCACGCTGGCTGCTGCCGCGCCTCGCCGGTTTTCGCGCGCGCTGGCCGAAGCTGAACGTGAGCGTCGACACGTCGCATCGCCAGGTCGGTTTTCCGGTCGCCGGCTTCGATTTCGCGATTCGCCTGAGCCGGGCGCCGGTGGCCGGCACGGCCTGGACGCGCCTGTTCGACGAACGGCTCGTGCCGGTCTGCAGTCCCGCTTATCTGGAGAACTTGCGCGGCGCGCACGGCCAAATCGAACTACGGCACGCGACGCTGATTCACGTGAACGCCGCGAGCGAGGACTGGCAAACCTGGCTCGACGCGACCGGCGCCGACGGCATCGAAACCGCCGGCGGCTTGCGCGTCGACACGATCCAGCTCGCGTTCGAAGCGGCTTGCATGGGCCTCGGCGTCGCGCTCGGCAGAAGGCCGCTGGTCGATAGCGATCTGGCGAGCGGCGCGCTCGTCGAAGCGAGTTCCACGACGGTCGCCTCGACCACCGCGTATTGGCTGGTAAGCGCGGAAAGCACGGACCGCCGGCCGGAACTGTTCGATTTCAAACGCTGGCTCGTGAGCGAGGCCGAACCGTTCGACCTGCGATCCGCGGCCACGGAATCCGGCTCGCGCAGCGCGTCGAACTGAAGCGCGTGCGGGGCGCGCACAGGTGAGCCGCGCTCACCTGTCGTCGAAATCTTTTCCTTTGCCGCGTTGCGCGCTCGCTGCGACCATGGCGTCGAAGGAGATCAGATCCATGTCGACCGCCAACAGCAGACGCTTCGCCACCGTCTTCAATCCGACCACGCTCGTGATCGTCGCCGGCGCGCTGATTCTGAGCGCCGCGATGGGCATCCGCCAAACCTTCGGGCTTTTCATCGGACCGTTCTCGTTCGACCGCGGCTTGCCGGTCACGCTGATCGCGTTCGCGATCGCGCTGCACAACCTCGTGTGGGGTTTCGCGCAGCCGTTCGCGGGCGCAGCCGCGGACCGCTACGGCTCGGCGCCGGTGGTCGCGTTCGGCGCGACGACCTTCGCGGCCGGCCTCGGACTTGCGGCGGTGGCGCCGAACGGCGCGCTGCTGATCGTCGGCATGGGAGTGCTGGTCGGCATCGGCGTGAGCTGCACGACGTTCGGCGTCGTGCAGCCGGCAGTCGGCCGGATCGCGACGCCGCAACAGCGCAGCATGGCGATGGGGCTCGTGAGCGCCGGCGGCTCGGCCGGGCAGGTGTTGATGATTCCGCTCGTGCAAGGCATCCGGTTGAGCTCGGGCGTCGCCGCATCGCTCTTCGCCCTCGCGTTCCTGATGCTGCTGATCGCGCCGCTCGGCATCGTGCTCGACCGGCGCGCGAGCGTCGGCACACCCAGCCACGAGCCGGCCGCCGCGCCGCTTCGCGAAGTGCTCGCTCTGGCGATCCGGCATCGCGGCTACCGGCTGCTGACGCTCGGTTTCTTCACGTGCGGTTTCCAGCTGGCGTTCATCGCGACGCATCTGCCCGAGTATCTGTCGCTCTGCCATATGCCGGTCGGACTCGGCGCCACCGCGCTCGCGCTGATCGGCCTGTTCAACATGGCGGGCAGTTGGGCATGCGGCTGGCTGGGCGGCCGGTTCCGGCAGCATCATGTGCTCGGCTGGCTGTATCTGATTCGCAGCGTGACGATCGGCGCGTTCTTCCTGCTGCCCAAAAGCGCCGCGTCAGTGGTGATTTTCGCGGCCGTGATGGGCCTGACCTGGCTCGGCACCGTTCCGCTCACGAGCGGACTGGTCGCGAAAGTGTTCGGCACGCGCCACCTGGGCAGCCTGTTCGGCGTGTGCTTTCTGAGCCATCAGATCGGCTCGTTTCTCGGTGCGTGGCTGGGCGGCCTCGCGTTCGATCTGACCGGCTCCTATGCGCTGCTGTGGGAAGCGACGGTGGTCACGGGATTGATCGCCGCGATGCTGCATTTCCCGATCGACGACACCGCCGTGAATCCGCCCGCGCTTCGCGCCGAACCGGCCGGTGCGTGAGCGCGAGCTTGAGCGTGAGCCCACAGCGCGCCAAACCCGCTTGCTCGCGGCTATTTGCGCGGCGCGTCGGGCGCCTTCGGCACACGTCCCATCAAAAAGAACTCGTCGTTCGGCCGCATCGAAATGACGTTGGCCATGCGGTTCGACAAGCCGAAAAATGCGGTGATCGCCGCGATGTCCCAGATGTCTTCGTCGCTGAAGCCGTGCTCGCGCAGCGTCTGAAAATCGGACTCGCCGACCGTGCCCGACGCGCGGCAGACCTTCAGCGCGAAGTCGAGCATCGCCTTCTGGCGCGCCGTGAGATCGGCCTTGCGATGATTGACGGCGACCTGATCGGCAAGCAGCGGCGCCTTCTCGTAGATGCGCAGAATCGCGCCGTGCGCGACCACGCAATACAGACACTCGTTCACCGCGCTCGTGGCGACCACGATCATCTCGCGCTCGCCTTTGGTGAGGCCGCCTTCCTTCAGCATCAACGCGTCGTGATACGCGAAGAACGCGCGGAATTCGTGAGGGCGATGCGCCAGAGTCAGAAACACGTTCGGAACGAAGCCGGCTTTCTCCTGCACCTCCAGGATGCGGGCGCGGATGTCGTCCGGCCATTCGCCCGGCTCCGGCACGGGATAGCGGCTGATCGGCTGAGGATGTGCCATGGGGTGTCTCCGTTATATCTGTATGAGCATGACGACGATTGTAGCAACGGGGCTAATACGCCGTGAGGCGTACCTGCGGCGAGCCGCCCGCGGCCGTTACGCTCGACAAAGGCCGATATCGGCTCCTGTATCGTCTAGACTTTCGGTTCAGGGAGCTTGAGCCGGATTGCGGCGAGCGGTGCAAACCGGATTGCAGCGGCGGCGAGCATCGCAGTCATCGCAGTCATCGCAGTCATCGCAGGAGCGACTATGTCAGACGTTTTGCGCGACGCGCGGGCGCCCGTCGTCAAGGTGCGCCCCGACCGGGAGATGGCGACGGCCCAGCGGCTGCCCTACTTTGTCGGCATTTCCGCGGGCACGGCGGGCAGCACGGGTTTGTCCATGTACATGGTGGTGGTGCCGCCCGGCGGCCATGCCGAGCCTCACTTTCACGCCGACTACGAAACCGCGATCTACCAGCTCGAAGGCAGAATCGAAACCCGCTATGGGCCAGGTCTGCGCGAGTCGGTCATTACCGAAGCGGGCGACTTCCTGTTCATTCCCCCGGGCGTGCCGCATCAGCCGTTCAATCTCGACGCCACTACCGCCGCCCGAGCGATCGTGGCGCGCAACCATGCGGACGAGCACGAACGTGTGGTGCCGTATGATCCGGCGGCGGACGCCTGATCTGACATGGTGCATCGCCGCCGTTTGTCTGCGCGGTTCGCCGGTCTGGTCCCCCGTCCGGCGCCGCCCACAGGCGAACGCCGGGCCGGGCCGTGGCCCTCGCTAGCCCATCGCCCCACAATTCTGCATAAATCCCGTCCGTGTGGCCCTTGGCGCTGCGTCCTTTCGCCACTTGTGCTTAAATCCGCTTTCCGTGGCGAGGCGTGCACTGTTTCCGCCGACCTGCCGCCGCTGTCGTCCGGAAGCGGAACGGACGGCGCGTTCGCCACACGCCTGTCAAACGCGGGCGATTTCATTTCCGATTTCATTGACTTCTACTGCATCTCAGGAGCGCGGTCGTGTGGCATTTTCCGGTTGCTATTCCACCCTCGCTGGGCGTATGGGCCGTTTTCATGAGCGTGCTCGTCACTCAGCTCGGCGTGCCGATCCCGGCCGCGCCGATGTTGATCCTCGGCGGAGCCATGGCCGCCATGGGACAGACCTCGTATCTCAACGTCGTATTCGCCGCGGTCGGCGCGACGCTGATCGCCGACTCGCTATGGTTCTTCACCGGACGCGCATACGGCCGGCGCCTTTTGAACTATCTGGTGCGCTTCTCGCTGTCGCTGGACACCACCGTGCGCGTCGCACGCAATACCTATGAACGCTACGGCGCGCCGATTCTCACCGTCGCCAAGTTTTTGCCCGGCCTCGGCCTGATCTCCGCGCCTTTGCTCGGCACGACGGCGATCAGCGTCGGCGTGTTTCTATGGTGGGATCTGGTCGGCGCCACGTTGTGGGCCAGCGTGTGGGTGATCGGCGGCGCCGCCTTGCACGACCAGATCGTGCAACTGGTGCTCCTCGTGCGACAAAACGGCTGCACGATTTTCGATGCGTTCGCGGCGATCTTCGCGGCGGCGCTGCTGTATCGTTGGGTGCGCCGCTTGCAGTTTCGCCGCTGGCTCGCGCATATGCGCATCGAGCCGGATCAGCTCGACGCCATGATGAAGTCCAACAATCCGCCGCTGATCCTCGATGCGCGTCCACCCTGCGTGCGCGCGAAGGAATCGCACCGGATCGCCGACGCCCGGCCGCTGGATCTCGACTCACCCGACCCGATCCATCCCGAGTTGCTGAAGCGGCCGATCGTCGTCTATTGCGTGTGTCCCAACGAAGCGACCGCCAAGCGCATCGTCAACCAGTTGCATCGCAAGAATATTCACCATGTCCGCGCGCTCAAGGGTGGACTCGACGCTTGGGAGAAACGCGGCTATCCGGTGGAACCCTTGCCGCCCGACTTCAATACCGCGATGGCGCATCTGATCGAGGATAAAGGCGGCGAAGGCGAATACACCGTGCGCGCGAGACTGGCGAAGTCGCCGCATTGATTCACGCGACGATGGTGGACCGGGCGGCACAACAAGCGTTTTGAGTATTCCACGCGCATCACCGATTGCGTCGTCAGATAAATCCAGTAAAGCATTCCTAAATATAGACACACGGATGCTCATTCGAAATGAGCGCTCGTTTCCAGACACTATCGGGAAAGTCCCGATCAATCTTTTCCGAAAGGGATTGACTGCCTTATTGGCTCGTATATGCTGGCTATCAGGCAGTCGTCGCGCGGGCGTCGCTGAATGTTTCGTGGGGCAGCGAAATCAGTTCGCGCAGTTCATGACGATCATCCCGGCGGCCTGTTTCGTTAAACGCCCCGTGCGGATTTCGAATTAGCCGTTCAATGTTTTCTACGTCGCCAGTCGAGTGTAATCGTGAGAGTCCGAGGCCCTTTGGTGAGATGGAATCGCAGTCGCGCGAGTGGTCTTCGCGCTGACAGCGCCATCGCCGACGGCAGCAGCGGCAGCCTTGCGTTCCGCCGCTTCCTGTCCGTCTTCCCGATCCTGTCCCGCCGTTCAGTTCGACGTCACAACGCCACTTCCGCGCGCGCGTTCATCGCGGTGCGCACAGACGAAGTCGCTTCGCTGCTGCCGTAGCGCCTCCCACCTTTTCGCCGTTCGATTCGTTCGCTTGGTCAGGCGTTGGCGTTGGCCTCAGCACCCGCTTCTTAGCCGCGCGTTCGCGGCTGCGCGGTGCTGTGCCGCCTGTGCACCTCGTGCGCCTCGTGTGTTTCGTGCACCGCAGATGCGTGGCGCAATGCCGCGGATGAAATCGAATAGCCCGTTCCCTTAGCACGCGCGGCGCGTCCTCCATTGACGACGGCCGCCTGCACGACTCCGGCGTCCCCGCGTTTCTTGCGCGGCTACGCATTCATGGCGCGCCGTGCTTAACACTTTCCATGTCGCGTCCCGCGAGGCATGCACACGTCTATTCGTTATGCGAAACAAACCTTTGGTCGGCATCAGCGCCGACAGAACGATGCTCGGAGCCCACGCGTCGCACGGGGTCGGTGAGAAATACATCACCGCGATCGTGGACGGCTCGCACGCGCTGGCCATGCTGCTGCCCGCGCTCGGCGAGCGTCAGTCCATCGACGACGTGTTGGCGACGCTCGACGGCCTGCTGTTCACCGGCAGCTATTCGAACGTTGAACCGCACCACTACGGCGGCAATCCTGGCGCGCCGGGCACGCTGCACGACGCCGCACGCGACGCCACGACGCTGCCGCTCATGCGCGCGGCGCTTGCCGCCGGTGTGCCGGTGCTGGCGGTATGTCGGGGCTTGCAGGAAATGAACGTGGCTTTCGGCGGGACCTTGCATCAAAGCGTCCACGCGGTGGCGGGTCTGAACGACCATCGTGAGAACGAGGAAGACGACCTGGACGTGCAATACGCACCATCGCATTCGATCAGGCTCACCGCAGGGGGCTTGTTGCAGCGGCTCATTGCAGCACCTGCGGGCGGACCGAACGAAGCGCGCGTGAATTCCTTGCACGGCCAGGGCATCGAGCGGCTCGGCGTTGGCCTCACGGCCGAAGCCGTTGCGCCGGACGGGCTAATCGAAGCGGTGAGCGTGAACGACGCGCGCGCCTTCGCACTGGGTGTGCAGTGGCACCCGGAGTGGAAGCATGCGGACGACGCGCTCTCCACCGCGATCTTTCGCGCGTTCGGCGATGCCTGCCGCGAGCGGATGCGCACGAAGGCCGGCTATGGAGCGGCGTTGTCCGCGACGCATGCCTGAGCCTTTGCGCGCACCAAAACAGAGAGAACAAATCATGCATGACATCGACGAATTTCTGAAGAAGCACCACGTCACCGAAATCGAAGCGATCATTCCGGATATGGCCGGGATCTCGCGCGGCAAGATCATTCCGCGCAGCAAGTTCGAGTCCGGCGAGTCCATGCGCCTGCCGCAGGCGGTGATGATCCAGACCGTCACCGGCGACTATCCGGCGGACGGCTCGCTCACCGGCGTGACCGATCCGGACATGGTGTGCGTGCCCGACGCCAGCACCATTCGGATGATTCCGTGGGCCGTCGATCCGACTGCTCAGGTGATTCACGATTGCGTCCACTTCGACGGCACGCCGGTGGCGATCTCGCCGCGCCGCGTGTTGCGCCGCGTGCTCGAACTCTACAAGGCCAAAGGCTGGAAGCCGGTTATCGCGCCCGAGCTGGAGTTCTACCTGGTCGACATGAACCGCGACCCCGACCTGCCACTGCAACCGCCCATCGGCCGCACGGGTCGCCCCGAAACCGGCCGCCAGGCGTATTCGATCGAAGCCGTCAACGAATTCGATCCGCTCTTCGAGGACATCTACGAGTACTGCGAGGTGCAGGAACTGGAAGTCGACACGCTGATTCACGAAGTGGGCGCCGCGCAGATGGAAATCAACTTCATGCACGGCGATCCGTTGAAGCTCGCCGACAGCGTGTTCCTGTTCAAACGCACGGTGCGCGAAGCGGCGCTGCGCCACAAGATGTACGCGACGTTCATGGCCAAGCCGATGGAAGGCGAACCGGGCTCGGCGATGCACATGCACCAAAGCCTCGTGGATGAAGAAACCGGCCGCAACGTGTTCACCAGCGCCGACGGCAAGCCGACTTCGCTGTTCACGAGCTACATCGCCGGCTTGCAGAAGTACACGCCGGCGCTGATGCCGATCTTCGCGCCGTACATCAACTCGTATCGCCGCCTGTCGCGTTTCATGGCCGCGCCGATCAACGTGGCGTGGGGTTACGACAACCGCACGGTGGGCTTCCGCATTCCGCATTCGGGCCCTGCCGCGCGCCGCATCGAAAACCGCATTCCGGGCGTGGACTGCAATCCGTATCTGGCGATCGCCGCGACGCTGGCCGCGGGCTACCTCGGCATGACGCAACAACTCGACGCCACCGAGCCGCTGCTCAGTGACGGCTACGCGTTGCCGTACCAGTTGCCGCGCAATCTGGAAGAAGGCATGACGCTGATGGCCTCATGCGAGCCGATTGCCGAAGTCCTAGGCGACAAGTTCGTCAAAGCCTACCTTGCTCTGAAAGAAACCGAATACGAGGCGTTTTTCCGCGTGATCAGTTCGTGGGAACGCCGGCATTTGCTGCTGCATGTCTGAGGCGGGATTGAAGAAAAGGCCCTGTTTCAAGGCCTGATTCGCGAATGCGAACGCAAAAACAGGAGGCAGTATGAACTACAGAACAGAAGAAGCCGCATGCGTCCAACCGGTGCAATCGGCGCACCCCGCCGCGAGCGCAAAGGCCGCGCGTAGCACCGCCGAATATCGCACCCTCGACGCCGCGCATCACATCCATCCGTTTTCGGATATGGGCTCGCTCAATCGCAGCGGCAGCCGCGTGATCGTCAAAGCACAGGGCGTGTATCTGTGGGACTCGGAAGGCAACAGGATCATCGACGGCATGGCGGGGCTGTGGTGCGTGAACCTCGGCTATGGCCGCAAGGAACTCGCCGACGCCGCGTACCGGCAAATGCAGGAACTCCCCTACTACAACACCTTCTTCAAGACCACGCACCCGCCGGTCATCGAACTGTCGGCGCTGCTCGCGCAGCTGACGCCTGAACCGTTCAAGCACTTCTTCTACTGCAATAGCGGCTCGGAAGGCAACGACACGGTGCTGCGCATCGTCCACCAATACTGGGCGACTCAACGCAAGCACGCGAAGAAGGTCGTCATCTCGCGCGCGAACGGATATCACGGTTCGACGATCGCGGGCGGCACGCTGGGCGGCATGAGTTATATGCACGAACAGATGCCGTCGAAGGTCGAGAACATCGTGCATATCGACCAGCCGTATTTCTTCGGCGAGGCCCCCTGCAATCAGACACCGGAAGAATTCGCACTGGCTCGCGCGCAGCAACTCGAAGCGAAGATTCTCGAAATCGGCGCGGACAATGTAGCGGCCTTCATCGGTGAGCCTTTCCAGGGAGCGGGCGGCGTGATTTTCCCGGCTTCGAAGTACTGGCCGGAGATCCAGCGCATCTGCCGCAAGTACGACATCCTGCTCGTCGCCGATGAAGTGATCGGCGGCTTCGGCCGCACCGGCGAATGGTTCGCGCATCAGCATTTCGGTTTCGAGCCGGATCTGCTCACGCTCGCGAAGGGCCTGACGAGCGGCTATGTGCCGATGGGCGCGGTGGCCCTGCATGAGCGCGTCGCCCAGGCGATCATCGGCAATGGCGACTTCAACCACGGGCTCACCTACTCCGGCCATCCGGTGGCGGCGGCCGTCGCGCTCGCCAATCTCAAGCTGCTGCGCGACGAGAAGATCGTCGAGCATGTGAAGAACGATATCGGGCCGTACTTCCAGAAGAAACTGCGCGACACCTTTGCCGATCATCCGATCGTCGGCGAGGTTTCCGGTGCGGGTCTGGTGGCCGGGCTGCAACTGGCCGAAGACCCGAAAGCGCGCAAGCGTTTCGCCAACGGCGGCGAGGTCGGTACGATCTGCCGTGACTTGTGCTTCAACGGCAACCTGATCATGCGCGCCAGCGGCGACAGGATGCTGTTGTCGCCGCCGCTCGTGATCAGCAAGCGGGAGATCGACGAGATCGTGTCGAAGGCCAAAGCCGCGATCGACACAACCGCGCAGCAGCTTGGTATTGCGTGAGCGCAGTTCGCCGGGCGCCGCTGCGCTGACATGATGCCGTGATGAGGCGCAGCGGTATTCCCATGCGGTTTGAGCTATCCAGCATGTTTCGCCATCGCGGCGACTGCTTGCGCGGCACTTTGAGCGCGCCCGCAGCCGCAAACCTCAACGTCATGCCGGCAGCGCCGCCGAAGCCCCAAAACCCCCACCGCGCGATCACCGCACGACGACCGGCCGCTTTACTATTGGCGATCGTCCGCACCATACTGTCATCTTGTCCGTATCCCCGCTTCCGAGGAGCCGCCGATGACCGCTCAACTCACTCGCGAAATCGCCTCCCGATTCGCCAATCTCGCGCTCGCTCATCTCACGCGCGAGTATCCGAACAAGCTGACGCACTCGCTCGCCGGGCCGCAGGACGTGCAAGGCCCGCGCGCGCTGCATCCGATCTTCTACGGCAGCTACGACTGGCATTCGTGCGTGCACGGCTACTGGCTGATCCTGCATCTGCTGGAGCGTTTTCCCGACCTGCCCGAAGCGGCGCGCATCGTCGCGGTGGTCGACGAGCATTTCACCGACGCCAACGTGGCCGGCGAACGCGCGTATCTCGACCTGCCGCACAACCGTGGTTTCGAGCGGCCGTATGGCTGGGCCTGGCTGCTGGCACTCAGCGCGCAAATGACGTCGTTAAAGCGCTCCGAAGCGGTGCGCTGGTCAAAAGCTTTTGCACCGCTCACCACATTCTTCGTCGAACGCTTCGAGGAATTTTTGCCGAAAGCGACCTACCCGCTACGCGTGGGCACGCATTTCAACATGGCCTTTGCGCTCGCGCTCACGCTGGATTTCGCGCGGCAGACTTCGCGCGACTCGCTCGAAGCGCTGCTCGTCAGTACCGCCGAGCGCTGGTTTCTGAACGACGTCGCGTGTCAGGCGTGGGAGCCCGCCGGCGACGAGTTCCTGTCGCCTTCGCTGATGGAGGCGGAATTGATGCGGCGCGTGTTGCCGCCGGCCCAGTTCGTCGACTGGTTCGGACGCTTTCTGCCTGATGTCGGCGCGAAGAAGCCGGCGACGTTGTTCGAGCCGGTCATCGTGACCGACCGCAGCGACGGCAAGATCGCGCATCTGGACGGCCTGAATCTGAGCCGCGCATGGTGTCAGCGTTCGCTCGCGCGTGCGCTGCCGGTCGGCGATATTCGCCGCAAGGTGTTGTTCGATGCGGCCGAGCGGCATCTGCAAAGCGCGTTGCCCCATGTAGCCGGGGATTACATGGGGGAGCACTGGCTGGGCACCTTCGCGACGCTCGCGCTGGAGGCCTGACTACAGTGAAGTGAAGTGAAGTGAAACGCCGGTCGGGGCTGGGGCGCCGTCAGCGCGAAACGGTTCCTGGCTACCAACCGTTTCACGCCGCCAGCGCCGCTCATTGATCCGCAGCCCAATGAAGAGAGCCGATGCCTGCAAACAAGCCGGTGCACGAACCGGCTCGCCGCATTACTGCGCTGTCTTCTTCGGCTTCGGCGACGCCTGCACCTTGCTGTACTGGAACTGCGGCGTCGCCTTCAACGCCGCCTTGGTCGCGCCGGCCAGATAGAAATTGCCGCCGCGAATATCGAGCGCGGCGATCGGCACCGCCACGTCATGCGACGCCACGCCGAGGAAGCCACCTGCGGATACGATCGCCGCGGACAGCGAACCGTCCGGCGCGACCACGAGATCGACCACCGTGCCGATCTTCTCGTTCTGGTCGTTGTACACCGCCTTGTTGAGAATGCTCTTCTTCACACTCCAGCCGCTTAGCAGCGCATTCGACTGCTCGACCGTGACGCTCAGCGGTTGCGTGCCGGCGACTTGCGCCTGAGCGCTCGCGCTGGCCGCTGCTGCTACCGCGACGACGACAACCAGTTTGCCCAAGGTCATAGGGTTCACTCCGTTGTTGATGGACTTGAACGGCGCATGCTTAGCGCCGAAGGAATCATTGCAGAGCGATCATACCGATTGCGCGGCGCGACTGCACTCCAGACGGGTGGCGCTTTCCTCATCGCCACCGCTCGCCACCGCACGGCGGTAAAATCGCGCGAACGATGATGGTCGTCTAAAAGTGGAAGCAAAGGGTGCAAATCAAGGGTGCAAGTTTGACTGAGCTTGAGCAGGGTTTCATTTTGACCCGACATTGGCGGGACACGCCCGCCGGCACGGAAATCGATTTCTGGCTGGCAACCGACAGCGGGCCCCGCCATCTCCGCCTGCGCCCTCAGCCCTCGGTGGCGTTCATTCCCGCCGAACACCGCGAGCGTGCCGAAACGATCCTGCGCCGCGAGGCGCCGCTCGATCTGCGCCCGCTCGATCTGCGAGACTTCCAGCATCGGCCGGTGATGGGGCTTTACTGCCCGCAATACCGGCAACTGACGGGCTTCGAAAAACGTCTGAAGCAAGGCGGCGTCGACGTCTACGAAGCCGACATCTTCCCCCCTGAGCGCTACATGATGGAGCGCTTCATCACCGCGCCGGTGTGGTTCGGCGGCGAGCCGCAGCACAGCGGGCCGCTGTTGAACGGCGAGTTGAAGCCCGCCACCGGCTATCGCCCGCCGTTGAAGCTGGTCTCGCTCGACCTCGAAACCAGCGCGCACGCCGAACTTTATTCGATTGCACTCGAAGGCTGCGGACAGCGCCAGGTGTACATGCTCGGCCCGCCGAACGGCGACGCGAGCGCACTCGACTTCGACCTCGAATACTGCGAGACCCGTGCACAGTTGCTCGAAAAACTGAACCTGTGGATGGAGCGGCACGACCCCGACGCGATCATCGGCTGGAATCTGGTGCAGTTCGATCTGCGCGTGCTGCAGCAGCATGCCGAGCAATATCGCGTGCCGCTGCGGCTCGGGCGCGGCGGTGCGGTGATGGAGTGGCGCGAGCACGGTCTCACGCGCAATCACTTCTTTGCGGGCGCCGCCGGGCGTTTGATCATCGACGGCATCGAGGCGCTGCGCTCCGCGACCTGGAGTTTCCCGTCGTTCAGTCTCGAACACGTGGCGCGCTCGGTGCTCGGCGTTGGCAAGTCGATCGACAATCCGTATCAGCGCATGGATGAAATCCAGCGCCGCTTCGACGAGGACAAGCCCGCGCTCGCGCAGTACAACCTGATGGATTGCGAGCTGGTCACGCGCATCTTCGCGAAGACGGAGCTGCTGCCGTTCCTGCTGGAGCGCGCCACCGTGACCGGCTTGCCCGCGGATCGCAGCGGCGGATCGGTCGCGGCGTTCACGCACCTGTATATGCCGCGCATGCATCGGCAGGGCTTCGTCGCGCCCAATCTCGGCGATGTCGCCGGCGCCGCGAGCCCCGGCGGCTTCGTGATGGATTCGCGCCCCGGACTGTACGATTCGGTGCTCGTGCTCGACTACAAGAGCCTGTATCCGTCGATCATCCGCACGTTTCTGATCGACCCCGTGGGTCTCGTAGAAGGCATGCTGAACCCCGCCGACGACCAGTCGGTGCCGGGCTTTCTCGGCGCCCGCTTCTCACGCACGCGCCATTGTCTGCCGTCGATCGTCGCGCAGGTATGGCAAGGCCGCGAGGCGGCCAAACGCGAACACGACAAGCCGCTTTCGCAAGCGCTGAAAATCATCATGAACGCCTTTTACGGCGTGCTCGGTTCCACCGGTTGCCGCTTTTTCGACCCGCGTCTCGCATCGTCGATCACGATGCGCGGCCACGAAATCATGCACACCACGCGCGAGCTGATTCAGGCAGACGGTTACGAAGTCATCTACGGCGACACCGACTCCACCTTCGTGTGGCTGAAACATGCGCACAGCGAAGAAGAAGCCGCGCGCATCGGCCGCGCGCTGGTCGAGCGTATCAACGCGTGGTGGCAGCAAAACCTGCAAACACGCTTCGGGCTCGACAGCGCGCTCGAATTGCAATTCGAGCGGCACTACCGGCGCTTTTTCATGCCGACGATTCGCGGCGCCGAGGAAGGCAGCAAGAAACGCTACGCGGGACTCACCGTGTTGCCGGACGGCGGCGAGGAGATCGTCTACAAAGGACTCGAAACGGTGCGCACGGACTGGACACCGCTCGCGCAGCAGTTCCAGCAGGCGCTATATGGGCGCATTTTCAGGCAGCAGCCGTATCAGGACTACGTGCGCGACTATGTGCGCGACACGCTCGAAGGCAAGCTCGACGATCAGCTCGTATATCGCAAGCGCCTGCGCCGGCCACTCGGCGATTATGAGCGCAACGTGCCGCCCCACGTGCGCGCGGCGCGCGTCGCGGACGAGTTCAACCGGGCCCAGGGACGCCCGCTGCAATACCAGAACGGCGGCTGGATCAGCTACGTGATGACGGTCGCCGGTCCCGAGCCGCTGGAGACGCTGCGCTCGGCGATCGACTACGAACACTATCTGACGCGGCAATTGCAGCCCGTCGCCGATGCGATCCTGCCGCTGCTGCGCGATGACTTCACGACGCTGATGTCGGGGCAGAGGCAGTTGTTCTGACGCGGCGCTAGCATCGGGGCTGATGCCAATCGATCAACCACGGCTGCCAGCACGCCTACTTCGAAATCTTCTCCAGCTCCAGGCCTTTGGTGCGCGGCCCCATCAAGCCAATCGCCAGCATCACGATCAGCATCGCGCCCGCGATAAACACGAATACGCCGGTCGTGCCGAATTGCTTCAACACGGCAGCAATCAGAAAGGCCGTAAAAATAGCCGAAAACCGGCTCCACGAATAAACGAAACCCACCGCGCGCGCACGAATGCCGGTCGGAAAGAGTTCGGTCTGGTACGCGTGATAGCTGTACGAAATGATATTGCCCGCCAGCGTCAGACATACGCCGAGACTCACCAGCAACACCGCGCCCGACGCCTGGCTGAACCACAGCCCGCAGACGATGTTCACGCCGGCCATCGCCACGATCACCGTCTTGCGCTCGAAGCGGTCGAGTCCGCGTCCGTGTCAAGATTGAACCGGTCATGGTGATTGATGCAGTTTCCATCGACATCCCATTCCACGTTTATTGCACCGCCTCCCGACGTTACCGCCCCAGCAATCGTGACACTCCCGCTTGCCTCGATACCAGTCAGCTCCGCCGCGTTCTTGCCGCGAGTCGTCGTGCTGACCGGTTTTATCAGAATCGTTGCCATTTTTTGTTTTCCTATTCCGCGAACACTTCCTGCAAGGTACGCAGGGTGTCCAACATCGTTTTATCGGCAAGCGCGCCTTCTTTCTTTACCAGCCGCACCTTGTCTACCGCGCGAATCTGGTCCAGCAAAATCACCCCCTGTTTCCGCTTGAAAGTCACTGATATGCGGAAGGGTGCTGGGCGTCCCTTGGACGTCATCGGCGCAACGATGACCGTTCGCAGATGGTCGTGCATTTCAGGCGGGGATATGACTACACAGGGCCGCGTCTTCTGAATCTCGCTACCCAATGTCGGATCGAGCGCGACGAGCCAGACTTCCCCGCGCACTACCATGCAAGCTCCGCATCGTCGGCGTTGCCAAACTCGCCCATCACCAAACCGTCATCACCGGCCTCAGTGAGTGCCTTGCTCGCCTCAGCCCAACCCTCGCGGGCTTTATGACGAGGGCGACGGAGCACAATCGCGTCGTTTTCGACTTCCATTTCCACTTCGTTCTCCAAGCCCAACTGAGCGAGGACGGGCTTCGGAATCAGCACGCCCTGCGAATTACCCATCCTGCGAATCGTCGTTTTCATAAATTCACCGTAAGTACAATGTTATGCCGTTGTGCGTATCACGTCAACACAATGTTATTACGTTGGCCGCTGCATGTCACTATTGCCTACAGGCCATCGTGGATCGCGGCAAGTGCCGCTTTCATATCGCTCTCGGTGACTTCAAGATACGGGGCCACATGGTCTGGGTGTGAATGACCGAGCAGCAACTGCACCGTGTCCAGCGAGTGGTCCTGAGCTACCAGACGGCTTGCGAACGTCCTGCGCCCGCTGTGGCTGCTGTGCCCCGCACCGAGACCAGCGGCACGGTACAGGCCGGTAACATAACTTTGAAGGCTGTCGGCCGCGAGGTATTCGACGGTCTCACCATCAAAGTTGACCCGCCGCTTAACGCTCAACTCGAATGCGCCGCCCTTCTGCGTGAGGATTAGTCGGGTGTGGGGCATGAGGCCGCGATACTCCCTGCGGTCCAAGGCAGCGCCCGCACCGCGTTGGTAGCGCCATTCGATATAGCGGTCGAACGCATCAATGCTGCGCTCATGCGACAGGTAGATACATCGAGGACGGCAACCCTTCGTGATCGAGCCTCGCAAACTGACTTCTTCGCGCCTCGTCCCCGATCTGGCAAGCACGTCGCGGATTTCAATGCGGGCGATTTCTGTGACACGCATCGATGCTGGTCGAACTGGCCTGGCGCTGGCTGACCCTGCAGCCAGAGAGCCTCTTGACCCGGTGGTTTAACCAGCGCTTTGCGGGCAGCGGCAAGCGCATGCGGCGGGTCGGCATCGTGGCGTTGGCGCGGCGCCTAGCCATCGCACTGTGGCGCTACCTCGAGCACGGTGAGATCCCGGCCGGGGCCTCGCTTAAGCCGGCGGCTGCCTGAAGTTCTGAGCAGAACGGTGCTCATGCACGGCTTGGTATGCAACGCATCATCATGATCAAAGGTCGACGCGCCCGCAACGACCGCGGGTCACGGCAACCCCGTGACCGTGGTAACAGATGGGGCGCGCCCATAACTGGGGTTTGCCAGTGTGCCTTGCTCGCATGCTGCATGAGGTGCAGGGTGTTCGCGCCCTGCACGGATAGAAGTTCGTTCGGGCACTGGCTCGAACGCTCGTTACACCCCGACCTCGGATCACGATGGGATCGGCCATGTCGTGCTAACGCTTCACCCGCTCAGCAGAACATACAGGTGCCGCCATGAAGTCCAAGCCCTTCACGTGATCAAAATGGCTTGACAAACAAGTCCCCATAGAAGAAGCGGTCGTTCCCAAGCGCAGCTGCTCATTGGGCCTTCATTCGTTGCGGTAGTTCGCAAGCGGTCCGGTTGTACCATGAAGCGAACGGGCGCTTCCGCGCAAGGTCTCTGATCGAAGTCGACTCACTTCGGCGCTGCGGGATAAACGGCATCGCGGGTTCGGCGCTGGAACAACAGAGTGACCTGCCCTGGCATCACGCTTTGTTGAAACGCACCGGTCTCCAAGCGTTGCAGGCCCCTCCGGCACGTCGACGGCAATAAGCTGGGCCTGGCAAGCGCAGAGCGCATCATCGCCGCCACGGCAACAATCGACATGGGGCTCTAGCATGCACCGTCGTCTCTGCTCAGCAAGCACGGCAGGCGCCGGCATCGCCCGCCAGTTCTCAGCAGTTCGATTGTCAGCAAACGACGCGCGTCGGCGCGCCGATCAGTCGGAGCGCGCTCATGACAGCGCGTCGAGCAGTCTGTACCACGCCACTCCCGCACTGATATAGAACCGCTGCAACGCGTGAAACGGAATCGGCTCGATCGACGTGGGTGGAAGCGGTAAGCCGCGTGTCGTCCCGCCGATCAAAGCGGCCAGATGCTTTCCTAACGTCGTCGCCATCGCGATGCCGCGTCCGTTGTAACCAAGAGCGATAGTCAGGCCTTCTGCCGGCACATGCACGTGTGGCAAAAAATTGCGTGTGATGGCGATGCGACCAGCCCATCGGTATTCGTACTCGATGTCCTTCAGTTGTGGAAACATCAACTGGGCGGCACGCTCGAGATGCACCCAATCCGCGGCGCTGCGTGGCTCGCGAAAGGGTCCACGCCCGCCCATCAGCAGACGCCCATGCGCATCCTTGCGAAAATAGAGCAGCAGGCGCCGTGAATCGGAAGCCACTTCGCCACCGGGAAGGATCGTTGCGCCAACCTCTTCGCGCAGCGGCCTGGTTGCGACGATGAAGCTATTCGCGGCGATCACTGATTGGGCGAGGCGCGGCCAAAGGCCATCGGTATAACCGTTGGTTGCCAGCAGGATTTGTTTCGAATCGATGACCGGACCATGCGCCGTGCGAATTCGCCATCCTTTCGGGCCGTGCTCGGCGCTCGCGGCACGGGTTCCGCTGTGGATCGCCGCGCCTGCCGATTGCGCCGCGCGCGCGAGGCCGCGCGCGTAGCTCAATGGATGCACGCTGCCCGCACGCAGGTCGACCCAGCCGCCAACGAATGCGTCCGTGCCTAGCCGCCTCGATATCTGCGTACGGTCGAGCAGTTCAAGCGGCGCGCCGCGCGCTTCCCACTGCCGAGCCCGGGCGTGAAGCGTGCCGAGCAGCTTGCTCGAATGGGTAGGCTGAATCCAGCCGGCGCGCATCGCATTGCACCGAATCCCGTGGCGCTCGATCAGGTCGAAAACCGCATCCGCGGCACCGCCCGCCATTTGCACCAGCGCATCGCCATCGATTGGGCCGTAGCGTCGAATGAGTTCATCGGGATCATATTTCAGACCAGGAATCACCTGACCGCCATTACGGCCGGACGCACCCCAACCGGGCTCGTTGGCGTCGATCACGCAGACCCGTACGCCCTGTTCCGCCAGATGCAAGGCCGTCGACAAACCCGTGTAACCGGCGCCGACGATCGCAACGTCCACCGTGACGGAACCATCGAGCGGCGGCGTAGCGACGGCGGGTTCCGCCGTCGCCGCCCAGAGAGAGGGAGGCAACGGCTTTGCAACTTCAACCAGGCTCATGATGGTATTCAAATCCGGGGGGCTTCGGTAAGCGCAGGCATCTTGCCGAGAAACTCGCGGGTGCGAGGATTGCGCGGACGTTCGAACAGATCGGCGGCGGACCCTTCCTCATGGATCGTGCCGTCATGAAGAAAACACACACGGTCGGCCACTTCGCGCGCGAAGCTCATCTCATGTGTCACGACGATCATGGTCATGCCGTCGTCGGCAAGCTGGCGCATGACGCCCAGCACTTCGCCGACCAGTTCCGGGTCAAGTGCCGAGGTAGGCTCGTCGAAGAGGATCGCTTTTGGTTCCATGGCCAGTGCGCGGGCAATCGCCACACGCTGCTGCTGTCCGCCCGACATTTGGGCCGGGTAAGCGTCCATCCGGTGCGCGAGACCGACCTTGTCGAGCAGATGCCGCGCCCGCTCGCGTGCCCGTGCACGCGCTTCCTTCTTGACGAACACCGGACCTTCAAACACGTTTTCCAGCGCGGTTCGATGTGGAAACAGATTGAAGCGCTGGAACACCATGCCGACCTGCGAACGCAGTTCGTGGATCTGTCTCGATTTCGCGTCGACGGCGCAGCCCTCGACGGTGATCACGCCGGCGTCATGCCGCTCCAGTCCGTTGATGCAGCGCAGAAGTGTGGATTTGCCTGAGCCCGATGGACCGATCAGACACACGACCTGGCCGCGTTCGACGTTCAGACTGACGCCCTTCAGCACGTGCTGATCGTGAAAGCGCTTGTGAATCGAGTCGACCTTGATCATCGTTTTCCCTTCTGTCCGAGGCGGCGTTCGAGCCGCCGCAATCCATAGACGAGCGGCAGGCTGAGGGCAAGATAAAGCAGCGCGACCAGCGTGAATACCGTCATGTTCTGAAACGTCGATGACGCGATGAGCTGCCCGGCACGCGTCATTTCCGCGACCGTGATCGTCGAGGCGAGCGACGAGTCCTTGAGCATCATCACGAGCGTATTGCCGTATGGCGGCAGTGCGATCCTGAACGCTTGCGGCAAGACCACGCGCCGCATGATCATCGCGCCGCGCATGCCGATGGACTGTGCTGCTTCGATCTGCCCGTGATCGATCGCCTGGATGCCCGCGCGGAAGTTCTCCGCCTGATACACCGAGTATGCGATGCCTAGTCCGATGAAGCCGGCCTGGAACGCCGACAACTGGACGCCGAGATCGGGCAGCACGAAGTAGATGTAAAACAGCTGAACGATGATGGGCAGTCCGCGAATCACGTTGATAAAAGTGGCAGCGGCGTTCGACACGATGCGGTTGCCGGACACGCGCATCAGCGCGAGCACCAGGCCGAGCGCCGTGCTGAGAATGAACGAGCAGAAGGTGATCTCGATCGTGACGAGCGCGCCTTTCAGCAGGATCGGCAAGAATTCGACGGCGTTCTGGAAGAACATGGCGGGCAGTCCCTATTCTGAAGACGGCGTCATTCCACCTGCCACTTCTTGACGATCTGCGTCAGCGTGCCGTCGGCCTTGATCTTTTTGATGCCGGCATTCAACTGCTCCAGCGTGGCCGTGTCGCCCTTGCGCACGACGAAACACAATTGGCCTTTCACCGACGGTTGATATCCGCTGACGAGGCGCAACTGCGGATTCGGATTATGCTGAAGCTGATACGCAATGATCGGATGATCACCGAAGCCCGCCTTGATGCGGCCGAGCGCGACGTCGCGCATGATGTCGGCGACTGAATCGTAGGTTCGGACCTCCTTAAAGATGCCTTTCTTGTTCAACGCGTCGACGAACGCGGTGCCGACCTGTGCACCGACGACTTCGCCCTTGAGGTCGTCCATTGACGTGTACTGGCCTTTATCGTCGGCGCGCACGATCAGGCCTTCGCCATAGGAGTACACAGTGTCGGAGAAATCGACGACCTGCTCGCGCGCTGGCGTCTTCAGCATGGCCGCCGAGATGATGTCGATCTTCTTCGTGGTCAATGACGGAATGAGAGAGGAGAACGTGGTCTGCTCGATCTTCACGTCGAAGCCTGCAGCCTTGCCCGTCGCGGTAATCGCATCCACCAGAAGGCCCTGAATCGAATTGCTCTTCACATCGAGAAAGGTGAACGGCACACCGGTGGCCGTCGCTCCAATCCCGTAGGTGGGGGCGGCTGCCGACAAGGCCGGCGCACCGGCGAGCAGCAAGCCTGTTGCAAAGACACTGGCGAAGCGTTTGGCGAACTGGAACATGAGTCTCTCCACGAGTTGACGACGGGCGAACGAAATATCGATACCCATCAGTTAGAACAAAATATTCGAACCATAGATATCGAAAGAAGAAACCGTTGTATCGATATTCGATATGTTAGAGTCGGTGTTAGGCGAAAGCAATTAGGTGATTCCATGACCCGCAAGAAGCTCAGCGCAGAGACGGAAGCGCTCCCGGAGCCGGAAGAAACGCCGGACGCACTGTTCAATCAGTCGCTGGAGAAGGGAATCGCGGTGCTACGCGCGTTCACCGCACAGCGAAGGTCGATGACGCTGCCCGAAGTCGCCGAGGCGACGGCTATCACCAAAAGCTCCGCGCAGCGCATGATCTACACGCTGGAGAAGCTCGGCTATGTGAGAAAGCATCCGCGTACGAGGCGATATCAACTGGCGCCGCGCGTGATGCAAATCGGGTTCAACTACCTGGCCGCCGACACGCTCATCGACGTCGCCAACCCGTTTCTGTCCGAACTCACCAATGTCACCGGCGAGACGACCAATCTGACCGAGCCGGATGGCGTCGACATGGTCTACGTGGCGCGATTCGTGTGTATGAAGTTCGTGCCGATTCATATGCCAATCGGCAGCCGCATTCCGATGTACTGTACGGCGTCGGGACGGTCGTATCTCGCGGCGCTCCCGGAAAGCGAGTCACGCACGCTGCTGTTGGCCAGCGATCGCGTCGCGCATACGCAGTACACCGTTACGGATCTCGACGAGATCGAGGCGCGGCTCGCGCTTGGACGGCGTAATGGCTATACGTCGAACCGCGAGGAACTGTTCATCGGCGATATGACGATCGCTGCGCCCGTGCTCGACGGGGAGCGTCGACCGGTCGGTGCGGTTCACGTCGTGGCGCCGACGAGTCGGTGGACGCCGGCGGAAGCAGAGGCACGGTTGGCACCCGCGGTGATCGATTGCGCACGCGGTATCAGCAATTCGATCAGGACGCTTGCCTGAGGGCGCGCGCCCTGGTTCGACGGCACGTCGCCAACACACAGCAAGGAACCGTCTCCGCGTCGGAGAGAGAAGCACGGAAGAAGCTTCGGGGCAGAAGCCTCCAACACGGCGTTCCCTACCGTGCTTGTGGATAAGCACCAACAAGAATTACTTCCAGCTGCGAACGACTCGAACCGCGCTCTCCGCGGCCATCGATTTTGGACCTTACCCAGTGGCGGTCACTGATGCAGCGCGCAGGGACGCCCGCCGGAAGCATCCCTTCGGCCTGCACCTTGCCAGATCGAGTCGGTATCTAAATGTCCCGTACCCGGGCGTAACCGACGTTCAGGTGTCCGTACGAAAACGCGCGCCAACGGCTGTACATGGCCGAAAGCCGCCGAAATAGAGTGGCTAAGGGCGACCCGATGCGGACGTATTCTGTCGACGGTCTCCGCTCTTGGCGACGAGGCGTGGTGGCACCGGCGCGACAGTGCAGAGACGCATCGACGACTTGCTGTCATCTTTGGCCGATCCAGACCCAACACGACCGACGCAAATGTGAAAGCACGCTGCTGCCGAGGGCTAAGTGACGATCACGCCGGTAAAGTTCGATCGCGGCCAGCAGGCGCAACAGGAGACGCTCCGCGCCGCGATCGGATAAAGGCGGATCGCGCGTCACCAGGAAGCGACGAAGCGGCACTCGAGCGCAGCACCGGTCCGACCTCCGGGCGCCGCTGCGCGCCGTTCCGCTACGGCTGTCATTCCATCATTACCACGTGGCCTGCGGACGCTTCTCGATACTGTCTCAACGCCGGCGAGTAATCGGCCGGGCGCACGGGACTTCTGATTTCGTCCGCAGCGAGCTGACGTCGCCTGCTACGCTGCCTTGGATCGGCGATCGGCACCGCGGCCAACAGGCGCTTCGTGTACGGATGCTGCGGATTGCCGAACACCGCCTCGCGCGGTCCGATCTCGACGATCTCGCCGAGGTACATCACGGCGACGCGATGACTGATGCGCTCGACCACGGCCATGTCGTGCGAGATGAACAGATACGCGAGTCCCATGCGTGCCTGCAGATCGAGCATCAGGTTGACCACCTGCGCTTTCACCGAGACGTCCAGCGCGGACACCGCTTCGTCCGCGATGATTAGCTTCGGCTCCAATGCGAGCGCGCGCGCGATGCAGATTCGTTGCCGCTGACCGCCGGAGAACTCGTGAGGATATCGGACCGCCATATCGGGCGACAGTCCGACCTGGCGCAGCAGCTGGATCGCCTGTGCGTGCGCTTCCTGCTTGCTCGCCAAGCCGTTCGCCACCAGCGGTTCCGCGATTATCGCGCCGACCGTGACGCGCGGATTGAGTGACGCGAACGGATCCTGGAAGATCATCTGGATCCCGCGCCGTTGCGCGCGTCTGCGCTCGCCCTTGAGCTTTAGCAAATCGATGCCTTCGAGTTCCACCGAACCCGCGAGCGGCTCGTTCAGGCAGATCAGCGAGCGGCCGGTCGTCGATTTTCCGCATCCCGATTCGCCGACCAACGCCAGCGTCTCGCCCGGCTGCACGGCGAACGAGATGTTCTCGACCGCGTGCACGCGTCCCTTGACCTTGCCCAATAGCCCTGAGCGAATATCGAAACGGGTCGTGAGGCCGCTCACCTTGAGCACCGGCTGCGTGCCGGCGCGCACCGTGTCGGGCGATTCGGCCGGCACGTCCGAGCGACCCGTCTCGCGATTCACCACCGGAAAACGCAACGGCACTTTGCGTCCCGCCATCGATCCCAGCCGAGGCACCGCCGACAGCAGCGCGCGTGTGTATGGTTCGGCCGGCTCGCGGAAAATCGTCTTGGTGGTGTTCAACTCCACTTGCCGGCCGTCGAACATCACGACCACCCGATCCGCGATCTCGGCGACCACGCCCATGTCGTGAGTGATGAACAGCACCGACATGCCCTCTTCTTCCTGCAGGCTCTTGATCAGATCTAGCACCTGCGCCTGGATCGTCACGTCGAGCGCGGTCGTCGGTTCATCGGCGATCAGCAGTTTGGGCTTGCATGCCAGCGCCAGCGCGATCATGACGCGCTGACGCATGCCGCCCGAGAACGCATGCGGATAGTCGCGCACGCGCGATCCGGCGGCGGGTATGCGCACTTTTTCGAGCAGACGGATCGACTCCGCATGGGCTGCGCTCTTCGACAGACCGCGATGCAGCATCAGCGATTCGGCGATCTGAAAGCCAATCGGCAGGACCGGATTCAGCGACGTCATCGGCTCCTGAAAAATCATGCCGATCTCGCTGCCGCGAATCTTGCGCATGGTCGGCAGCCCAAGCAATTCCCGGCCGTTGAGCTTGACGCTGCCCTGGATTCGGCTCGTCGCGCGGCTGGTCAGCTGCATGATCGAGAGCGCCGTCACGCTCTTCCCGGATCCCGATTCGCCGACGATCGCGAGCGTTTCGCCCGGCGCGATGTCGAATGAAATGCCCTGCACGACGGAGCGCCAGACGCCGCCTACGCGAAATGAAGTCGACAGATCCGTAACCGACAAAACCGGTACAGTCATGAGCGTTTTTTCCTGTGATGGATCACCTTGTGCCGATCCGCAATCCGAACGTCTTCGGAATCGCCGCGGCGACGCGCGGAATGAATCCCGCGCTCCGGCCAAATTCCTCGGCTTCCTCGCAACCCAGAATGCCCCAGCGGACGAAGCGTCCGCCGACGTAGCGAAACGGTTCGGGCGGCAGCGACTGCGGCTCGCGCGTGCACAGCGGCAGATTGCTCCAGTCGTCTTTCGCATCGAGCACGAGCGACGCCAGACATTGCCCGCCGATGTAGGTCGGATTGACGCCGTGCCCGGAATAACCGCAGCCGTAGTGAACCCGCGTGCCCGGTACCGTGCGGAAGAACGGCAGTCGATCGAACGAGACGTCGATACCACCGCCCCATACGCGATCGATCGCGACATCGGCGAAAGCGGGCAGCAGCCGGCGCAAGCCGCGCTCGGCGCGGCCAGCCGACGCGACGTCGGTGGTCAGAAGCGGATTGGCGGTGTTGCCGCCGAAGCTGATTGGTCCGGAGCCGGAGCCCATCAGCACGCGTCCGTCGATCGTCTTGCGGAAGTAATGCACGAACATGCGCAGATCCGCGATGCCTTCGTCTCTGTTCCAACCCATCTCGCTGAGCTTGTCCGGTGCGGGCTGCGTCATCAGCGCGTACGACGAGAACACCGTCATCAGCGGCGCGACTTCCTTGCGCTTCGCCAGCTCGATGTTGGTCGCCAGCACGACTTCCTTCGCGACGATCTCGCCATTCGGACACACGACGCGGTTGGGCGTCCCGGCGTCGATCCGCGTCATCGGCGTGTTCTCGAACACCTGCACGCCAGCGGCGATCGCCGCGCGCCGCAGTTCGCGCGCAAGCCGCGCGGGCTGCACGTTGGCGCCTTCGGGAAAATACAGGCCGCCGCGAAACACGGGCGATCGGCAATGTTCTGCGACCTGCTCGGGACTCAGCGGCAGGACGCTGTCCGGCACGGCGAGATGGCGCGCCGTGTCGACGTAGGTCCTGAGCTTGGCGTCCTGCGCGGGCGCGGCGGACACGCGCACGTTGCCGCTCTCGCGCCACCAGACGTCGCGTCCGGGCGCCGTAGCGAACGCGCGGATCGCATCCTGCGCGCGCGTGCCCGCGCGGGCGACGGCCAACGCGCCGTCCGGTCCGATGTTGGCGGCCATCCCGGCGAGCGACGCCCAGTAGCCGTGAACCTTGCCGCCGTTCTTGCCGCTCGCGCCCGAACCGCACAGCGACGCCTCGATCAGTGCGACCGACAGATGCGGCGCGCGCTCGCGCAGCGCGAGCGCCGTCCACAGTCCCGTGAACCCGCCGCCGACGATCGCGACATCGACCGTGAGCGGTCCGGACAGCGGCGGCGCGTCGGGCTGCGCGCGTTCGTTGCGCAGTGCCTCTTCGAACCACCACGAAGGATCGTGTGGCGTAGCGCTGGATGAATTCATGTTGTTCGCCATGACTCGTTGAGCGGAAGAAACGGAAAACCGAATGTCAAACGAAGGGACTCAGACCACCGCCTGAACCTGGATTTCGACGAGGATGCTGTCGTGCGCGAGCCGCGATTCGACCGTCGCGCGAGCCGGCGGCTGCGCGCGATCAACCCAGGCTTCCCACGCCTCGTTCATCTCGGCAAACTGCGTAATGTCCTTCAGCCAGATATTGGCGACGGCGATGCGCGTCTTGTCCGTGCCGACCGCCGCCAGATAGTCGTCGATCTGAGCGAGGATGTCGGCGGTTTGCGCCTTCACGTCGCCGTCGCGATTGCGCGTGGTCAGGCCCGACAGAAACGCGAACCCGTTGGCGACCAGTACCTTGCTGAGTCGTCCCGTCACGTCGTGGCGCTTGATCGTTTGAGTCATCGGAAAACCTCTCCTGGTTTGAGAAATCATGGAAGCTCGCAGCGCACGTCGAGTCGCTCGGCGCGGGCTAAACGTGTGAATCACGAATGTTGATGATCCAGAGCACCTTCGCCTCGTCCTGCCAGGGATTGCTGATGTGATGCGCGATCGTGCTCCTGAACTGGAAGCTGTCGCCTTCCCTGATTTCAAGCGTTTCGTTGCCAATCGTCAGCGACACCTTGCCGGACAGCACGTACCCACCCTTGTCGCCGGGACCGGTCAGCACATCGTCGCTTTCGGCGTTGGGCGGCAGCGTGAGGATCATGAAGCGAAGCTCGTCGTTGTCGGTCGGCGACAGCAGCTCCTTGGTGAACTGGTTGGTGCCGGAAATGATGCGCGGCCGGTTCTCGCGCCGGCGCACGTAGGGCGATTCGCGCGTGGCGGCCGCGCCGTCGTCTTCGAGAAACGCCCAGAGCGTCACGCCCAGCACCGCGCGCAGCTTTTGCAGCGTGTTGATCGACGGATTGGACTGCCCTCGTTCGATCTGGCTGATCCGGCCGGCGGACACACCCGAGCTGCCGGCAAGTTCGGTGATCGTGAGGCCGCGCACCGTGCGCAGGTGCTTGAGCCGTCGACCGATCTCGATCGACTCCGCGCGTTCATCGTCGCCATCGGTGTCGGACTCGCCGAGTCTTGCTGTCGTCATTTGTTGAAGCCTGAATTCACTTTATTGAATTTTAAGCGTTGCAGCGTTGGTTGCGGGCTCGACGCGCAAACATCGCGGCAAGACCAGATACCCCGTCGATCTTATCTCACGGCGGCTTGTGGGCAATTCAGGGTTTTCCATGTCGTCGCACCTCTTGACACTAATTTTTAATTTATTGAAACTGGCCCAGTCGCCCAATGCTGCAGCATCGATGCCGTGTCCAACCAGAGAGACGTGATGAAAAGAGTGTCAAACACCCAAGCAACGATCGAAACGGATGCGGTCTCGCTCGATCGACGCAAATTCCTCGGTCAAAGCGTCGGCGCTCTGATGGGCCTGTCCGCCTGCTCGCTGCCGGCCTTCGGCGCCGACGCAAATGCGCCCGCGCCGGGCAAGCGTTCGGGGGTGGTGGTCGTCGGCATGTCGCAGGAACCGACCGCCTTCAATCCGCTGATGCCGGGCGTCGAGTGCGACGAGGTGATCTGGACCAACGTGTTCAGCACGCTCTGGTCGGCCGAACCGGACGGCTCGCTGCGTCCCGATCTCGCCATCGAGATTCCGAGCGAAGCCAACGGCGGCATCGCCGACGGTGGCAAGTCGTGGACCGTCAAGCTGCGCAACGACGTGCTCTGGCACGACGGCACGAAGTTCACCGCCGACGACGTCAAATATTCGATCGAACTGATCAACGCGCCGGGCTTCCGCTCGCGCGCGCGCATCGGCCACAACCTCGTCAAGGACATCGTCGTCAAAGGTCCGTTCGAGATCACCTGGCACATGGAGCGCGCCTATTCGCCGTATTTCGCGCTGCTCGCCAATACGCAGGTGGTGCCGAAGCACATCCTCGGCAAAGCATCGGATCCGAACACCGCGCCGTTCAACAGCGCGCCGGTCGGCACCGGTCCATTCAAGTGGGGCACGCGTACGCCCGGCGACAACATCACCTTGGTGGCCAACGAGCGCTATCACGGCAAAGGCCCGTTCCTCGAGAAGGTCGTGCTGAAGTACATCCCGGATCTGACCGCGCTCTACACGCAGTTCCGCACCGGCCAGGTGGACTTCGTGCCCGTGCCAGGCATTCCGGCCAACTACTATCAGGAAGCCTCGCGCCTGCCGGGCCGCAAGGTGGCGCTCTCGACCAACGGCAATCTGGAAGTCGTGATGCCGAACCTCGACAACAAGGCGTTCGCGGATAAGGCCGTGCGTCAGGCGCTGTACGCGGCGCTCGACAAGCAGGCGATCATCGACGCGATCTACTACGGCGTCATGAAGCCGACGGAATCATTCATTCCGATGGAGTCGTGGGCCTATTTCAACGGGCTGCCGAAGCAGAGCAAAAACACCGCTGCGGCCAACAAGATGCTCGATGCGGCTGGTTGGACGAAGGGTTCTAACGGTATGCGCAGCAAGAACGGCGTGCCGCTCACCTTCGAGATGTCAACCACCACCGGCAACGTACTGCGCGAGCAATGTCAGCAGCTGATCATGCAGGACTGGCAGGACATCGGCGTGTCGATGAAGATCAAGAACATGCCGGCCGCCATCATCTGGGGCGAGTTCTATTCGCGCTCTCAGTTTCAGTCGTTGCTGGTCGGCACGTCGTTCAGAACCGGCGCGGATGCGGATCCGGCCAACCGCTTCAGTTCGAGCGCGATCCCGTTGAAGGGCGGCAGCGGCGGCAACTACATGCAGTGGTCGAACCCGGCCGCTGACAAGCTGATGGCCGACGGCGAAGCGACCTTCGATCCGGCCAGGCGCAAGGACATCTATCGTCAGCTGCAGATCATCGTGCGCGAGGAATTGCCGATACTGCCGCTCTTCCAGTACTCGTTCATCGAAGGCATGAAAGACAACCTGCTCGGCTATCGACCCAACGTGAACCAGCGCCAGAACTGCTGGAACATGAACGAATGGTCCTGGAAGAAGAAAGTATAGCGATCGATCAGTCGGGGGACCGGACTCATGCTGCCTTTTCTTGCCCGCCGCGCCATCCATTCGGCGATTCTGCTGCTGATCGTCTCGGTGATCGGGTTCGTCATCCTGCATCTTGCGCCGGGTGGCCCGCTCTCGCAGTTCGCGGCCTCCGGCGATATGAGTCAGGCCGATCTCGATCGCCTGTCGGCGCAGCTCGGCCTCGATCGTCCGTTGCCCATCCAGTATCTGGAGTGGCTGGTGCGCATGCTTAAGGGCGACTGGGGTCTGTCGTATCGCGATCAGCACGCCGTCACGTCGATCATCGCGTCCCACATCGGCGCGACGCTCGAACTAATGTTCTGCTCGACGCTGCTCGCGATGTTCTTCGGCGGGTGCATCGGCATTCTCGGCGCGGTGCGGCGCTATTCGCTGTTCGATTCGCTCGCGACCGTCGGCGCGATGATCGCGCTGTCCATTCCGACGTTCTGGTTCGGGATCGTGGTCATCTATGTGTTCGCCGTGCATCTGAACTGGCTGCCGGCCGGCAACCGCATGACCGAAGGCGACGGCTCGTTTTTCGACTACGTGCATCATTTGATCGGACCGTGCGTCGTGCTGGCGTTGGTGACGACGGCTGTGTGGAGCCGCTACATGCGATCGTCGATGCTCGAAGTCATCAACCAGGATTACATCCGCACCGCGCGCGCCAAAGGCGTGCCGGAATATCAGATCGTGATGCGTCACGCGTTGCGTAACGCGCTGTTGCCGATGATCACGATCACGGGTCTGCATGTGCCTACCCTGCTGTCCGGTGCGCTGGTGACGGAAACGGTGTTCACCTGGCCGGGCATCGGCCGACTGTTTTTCGATTCGATCAGCTATCGCGACTATCCGACCGTGATGGGCATCCTGATGTTCAGCGCCGTTCTCGTGCTGCTCGGCAATCTGCTCGCCGATCTGCTCTACGGTTTCGCGGATCCCCGAATCGCGGGCGAGCGTCGATGAGTGAGACACCCACCGTGGCCACCAAACCGTCGATCATCAACTACGCCAAAGGTGTCGGGATGAGCCCGGCGCTGCGCCGCTTCTGTCGGCACAAGCTGGCGATTCTCGGCGCGCTTTGCATCGTGCTGATGGTGCTCGCCTGCGTCGCCGGTCCGTCGCTGCTCGCGTTCACCGACACGTATATCGACATCCGCCATCGGCTGATGCCGCCGTTCTCCGGCGCGCATATTCTCGGCACCGATCCGCTCGGCCGCGACGTGTTCGCGCGGCTCCTGATGGCCGGCCGCATTTCGATGTCGATCGGTTTCGTCGCCATGTTGATCAGCATGGTGATCGGCGTGTGCGTCGGCATGATTGCAGGATACTTCGGCGGCGTGATCGGCAATGTGCTGATGCGGCTGGTCGACGGCGTGCTGTGCTTTCCTTCGATCTTTCTGCTTCTCGCGATCTCCGCAATCATCTCTCCGTCAGTACCGTCGATAGTCTTTCTCATCGCGATCACGTCTTGGATGGAAGTCGCGCGCGTCGTCGAGGCGCAGATACGGTCGCTGAAGACCCGCGACTTCGCGCTGGCGGCGCTTTCGATGGGATCATCTCACTCGCGCATCATGTTCCGTGAGCTGTTGCCCAACGCGGCCGCGCCGATCGTCGTGGCGGCGACGCTGAACGTCGCTTACGCGATTCTGGCGGAGAGCTACATCTCTTTCCTCGGCTTCGGCATCCAGCCGCCCACGCCGAGTTGGGGAAACATGCTGGACAGCGCGCAGACCTATTTGACGAGCGCACCGTGGCTCGCGATCGTGCCCGGTCTTGCGATCACGCTGGCGGTGACGAGCTTCAACTTCGTCGGAGATGGCCTGCGGGATGCGCTCGATCCCCGGAATGAGATGTAGAGCATCGACGGATCTCGCCGATGCACTGATCCGTGCGGCGCTACGATGCAAGGGCTCGATGTGTTGTAGCATTCAGCGCTTCTTCGGCAGCCGAATGGTATTTTCCATCGTCGCAAGTGGAGACGATCGCATCGACGGCGGCGCGCGTCGTGATAGGAGAGATTCGAGTTCACGCATCTGCTGGCAGGATCGCAATCTTCTCGTGAATCCGCACGGTCTTCACGTCGAAAGCGGTCGGACTGGCGGTCAGCGGTTTCGATCTCGACGGGATGTCGTTGAGCGCTTTCCTTGATCTGCTGCTGACGCTTGTCAAACTAGCCAGCAGTGTATTTTCTATGTCGGCTGTTCGCCGCCTTTAACTTGCTGCCGTCAATCGCGATCATGACGCTGAATAGCAGCTTCAGTCCGCGACGCAACTCAACAAAACGTCGGCATACGTTCCCGTATTGCTGGGCGATTGTCACGCCCTCGCCCGGATGCGGACGCACTCGGGGGCGTCGACGAGCGCGTTCATCAGTTGCGGCGTCTTCACCTGCGTCACCGGACTGCCGACGATGCCGAAGATCCGCGTCGATCCATCGATTCGAAGAGCTTGCAACTCGCGCTTCACCGCTGACCCTCCGCAAACTCGGCAAGACGCGGATGGCGCGGCCAGCCTTGCGACGCCATCGCGGCATCGAAGCCCATCGGCTCGGGACGGAACAGGCGCTCGTCCATCAGCTTGAGATGGGGCGAGATGACGGGGCGGAACGCCATGTGTGCGAGCACGTCGCGCTCGAGATCGATGCCCGGTGCGATTTCGATCAGTTCGAGCGCGCCGTCGATGGCGCGGAACACCGCGCGCTCGGTGACGAAGAGCGTCGTCTGCTTGCGCTCCTGCGCGAAAGGCCCGCTGTACGACACCTGCCGCAACTTCGACACGAACTTGCGATGCGCGCCTTCCTTCAGGATCTGCAGCGCGCCGCCTTCGCAGGACACCTGCAGGTTGCCCGCCGTGAACGTGCCGCCAAAGACCATCTTGCGCGCGTTCTGGCGGATGTTGATGAAGCCGCCTACGCCGATGAGCCAGTGCCGGTTTGTGCTCCAGCCATGACGTCCTTGCCGCTGAGCACAGTGGGAATCGCCTTGGCCTGCACCGGCGTAGGTGTCTGGTAATTGAGGTCCCGCACATTACGCAGCAAGGGATCGATCAGGCCAAGCGAGGCAAAAGACATTGGCGTATCCCGGGCTAAAACCGCAAATTCTAGCGGTTACCGCCTGATTGCGCCGCGCCGGCAAGCTGTACTAAGAGACACCGATGAGCAGCACTGCCGCCAGCGGCAGCCCAAATTGCATCAACAGCAAACGCGCCACTGGCCGCGCAACCAGCCACGTACCGCCGAGACGAAAGAAGGGCGGCTCGGTCGTTCGACACTCGGTGGGCCGGACGTCTCTTGATGAAGTGCAACGGTCATTTCGATCCGCTGGACGGTGGATCCGACGCCGAAACACTGTTCCTGCTCGAAAAGGCCGGCCCGAGGACGTCGCCAACCGGCAAGCGTGTTGGTTCCGGGTTCATTTCGCGGCATTAAGCGCCCGGCCGGGGATTGTTTCATGGAGTGCATTCGCTCCGTCCAGCTTGGTTTATCCACGGTATCCGCAATGGATCGAGAGGCGCTGCAGGCATGTGCCCACAGCGCGACTCATCTCACGATTACGTGAGAAAAGCCCGACTGGATGCGTGGCGCCGCCGGTCGGATCAGCAGAAACCGCCGTGATCGGCGTCGACCTGCGCTCAAGCAACCGCGTAACGTTCGAGCCAATGCGCGTACGGTGCCGGCAGCGTCCACGACGGTCGTTCGATACCCAGCTTGCGCGCCGCGTGGTATGGCCAATGCGGATCGGCCAGATGCGCGCGCCCGACCATCACCAGGTCCAACTGCCCGTTCTTGACGGAGCGGTTGGCCAGTTCCGGCGTATCGATGCCCCATGCCGATGAGACGGCAATACCAGCCTCGCGGCGCACACGCTCCGCGATCGGCGCAAGAAACGCCGGCGCCCACGGGATGGCCGCCTTCGGCGTGGAAAAGCCCACGCTGACACTGAGCATATCCAACCCTTCGTGCTTGAAGTTCTTCGCGAGTTCAATCGACTCAGCGAGGGTTTCCTCGTCACGTCCGTCGTACTCGATCACGCCGAATCGCGCCGTCAACGGCAGATGCTCCGGCCATACCTTGCGTACGGCAGCCAGCGTTTCCAGCAGGAAGCGGCTGCGGTTCTCGAGGCTGCCGCCGTACGCGTCGTCGCGTTGATTGGAGTGCGTGGAAAAGAAGCTCTGGCCGAGGTAGCCGTGCGCGAAGTGCAACTCGAGCCATTCGAAGCCGGCATCGAGCGCGCGCTTGGCAGCGGCGGCGAAGTCTTCGCGAACGCGTGCGATGTCGTCGAGCGTCATCGCTTTAGGTACTTTCGGCAGGCCACCGCCGAAGGCGATCGCCGACGGGGCGAGGGTCGCCCAGCCCCGGGGATCGCTGTCGGCGATGTGGTCGTCACCTTCCCACGGTCGGTTCGCGCTGGCTTTGCGGCCCGCATGACCGATCTGAATGCCCGGCACGGCGCCCGCTGCCTTGATCGATGCGACCACGGGCGCGAAAGCCTGCGCCTGCTCGTCGGTCCAGATGCCCGCGCAGCCCGGTGTAATCCGGCCCTCGGGCGACACAGCCGTTGCTTCGACGATCACCAGCCCCGCGCCCCCACGTGCCAGACCGGCCAGGTGCACGCGGTGCCAGTCGTTGATCAGACCGTCTTCGGCGGTGTACTGGCACATCGGCGGAATTGCGATGCGGTTGCGTAGGGAAACGTCCTTAAGCTTGTAGGGCTGAAATAATGCGGACATCAGGCTAAACTCCTGTGAATAAGGCTTGTACGGTAGTTCGACGAACATCGAACTACGAAGTATGGCAGAAACCTCTATCATTTGCACAATGCGCATCTATACCCATCCCGCCGCCGAGGACTTCACGCTCGGGCGGCTCTTCCATGCTCTTAGCGACCCGGTGCGCCTCGAGATCGTCCGTCAACTTTCAACGGTCGACGAGGCCACCTGCGGCGACCTCGACGGTGGCCGCCCCAAGTCGAGCGTCTCCCATCACTTCCGGATCCTGCGCGAAGCGGGCTTGGTGCGCACGCGCGTTGCCGGCACCGTGCATCAGAATTCATTGCGGCGCGCTGAGTTGGATGCCCGCTTTCCGGGCTTGATGGAGGCGGTCATCAAGCAGATCGTCAATGAACCCGCATTGAGCGAATCGGCGTGAAAGTCGACTGAAGGTCGGTGGAAGATGGACGCGAGCGCAACGGTGCGCGCCATGAAAGCGGGGACGACGAACCCCTTCCCCGAAGCAACGGTGTCAGCACCAGACGGCGCCTCACCGCGGCCCGATGTCACGCACCGTTGAGTCGCTTACTTGGGCGGATGTTCGAAGTCCGCGTGCGAGCATGGGCCAATTCCCGTAGATGACCGAACCTAATCCGATGCCGAACTTTCGTAGTCAGAGGTTGCCTCGTTCGTTCGGACAGGATCTGCGGGTTTTTAAGTGGAATTGCTGAGGCAATCAAGCTGCCGATTTTATCGCTGGCAGCGTGGCAAAGTGCTTCATCCGGTGTCTGATCGGCCAACCTGGAATGGGGCCGATTCTGGTTATACCAGTTCAGGTAATTGCCGATTAAGCGGCGCGCCTGCGCAGCAGGTACGCCGGTGGCCTTTGCCGACGTCGACGCCAACGAATACGTCGACTGAACTATGTTGTTGGTTTACTTGCATCGGAGGCTTTGCGGGTTGAACGGTTTGGCCTGCAACATTGGTGGCAAGTCTCGGCATCCACGTTACGGACGGCCTCAAGATATCCCGGCTAGCGATCACCAGCCACCCACCAGGCCCGGTGACACCCCCCGGATCATGACTGCGACTGGGGGCGAGAATCATGCCGGGCCTGGCTGGCCAAATCCTCAATTATCGAGGAGTGAAGATAGTAACGGGGTGAACGAGATGAAGCGCTTTGTTCAATGTGACGGCCGTACGCCAAGCATCCTTCTCTGTCAGCGGCAGGCCTTCATACCACCCCGAGGCGATGTTCAAGATATTTACGAAACGCCGGTCACCGCGGCCCGTTCGTTGCCGCTAATCGACGCCGGACTCAGCTGATCTGTAGCGGACGGCTGTTGGGCGGAATATAAAGGTCCTGAAAATACACGACCTCGCCACGTCGGTCGTATGCGAAGATTTCCAGTACGGCACCCGAAGTCTCCGCCTTCAGACGCAAAGCCTTGCACACGTATGCCGGGAAGACCCGTACCGTGAGTTGCTCGCTGAACTTCGTGAGTGGGTGATGAAACTCGCGAGCAAGCAGATCCTTGAAATTCGCGCCATTCAGTTTTTCCGTATCCAGGGTTGCGAGTTCGGGAAACACGTCGGCGTCGAAGTACAGGTGTGTGTAGATCGAGAATTCATTGGCAATCGAAAACAGCCGCTCGATACACACGGGCCTCGCAGCCAGCAACCGCATAGACCAGAGGCCGCGCTCCTTCACCGCACGCCGCCGCACTACCTTCGAAAAGATCGGCAACAGCTGTCCCGTCGCTTCGTCGACGAACCGGCAGTGCTGAAACGGCGCATGCATCATCGTCGATCCATCCGCGACGAAAGTGCCTGTACCGTGCTTGCGCACCAGCTTGCCCTCGTCGACGAGCATGCGCAGTGAGCGTTGCACGGTGCCGAGACTCAGCTCCATCATGTCCGCAAGCGCATCTTCCGGAGGAAGCTTTGCGCCGGCCTCCAGCCGGCCGCTTGCGATCTCGTCGGACAGATAGTTACGCAGCAGCAGATATTTCGGCACTCCATTTTGCTGCGGCAATCGCAGCGCCGGAACGGTCGTTTGATCGTTGATGTTGTCCATATCCGTCTCTTTCATGCGCCCAACCGTCAGCGGGGATTGCCCCACTTTACTGGGCGCATCAGATTCCCGGGAGCCTGGTGATTACCCTCGATTGACATCGCATCACCGGCTCCATAGTATGTCCTATACAGGACTATAGCTCTATAGTTCTATAGATTATAGCAAAGTCACGGCCCGGAGACGACTGATGATCATTGAAGAGCGCATCTATACCTGCTACTGCGGCAAAGCGCAGCAGTACGTGCGGATGTATCAGGAAGAAGGCCTTGCCATCCAGCGGCCGATTCTCGGCAATCTGGTGGGCTATTTCACCAGCGAACTCGGCGTGCTCAATCAGGTGGTCCATCTGTGGGCCTACGAAGACCTGCAGGACCGCGCCGCGCGCCGCTCACGACTCCTCGCGCATCCCGACTGGAAGGCATACGCCGCGAAAGTCCAGCCGCTGGTGCTCAATCAGGAAAACAAGATTCTCATCCCTGCGCCGTTCTCGCCGTGGTCGAATGGCGCACCCTACCCGTCGGTCAATCAGTAACGTTCGAACACGCAACCATGAAGATTACAGAAGTCATCGCCCATCAGTTGCTCGTCAATGTCGACGAGCCGTTCACATCGTCCCGCGGATGGATCTATAAGACCAAGGGCGCGCTGGTCGTCGAGATCCGCACCGACGACGGCATCGTCGGCTGGGGCGATTGCTACGGGCCAGCGGCCGTCAACCGATCCATCGTCGAATCTCTGCTGCGGCCCTCGCTGATCGGACGCGACCCGTTCGACGTCGAAGTGCTGTGGGAGGAGCTGTATAACAAGGTCAAGGACTACGGCCTGAGCGGCATGACCATTTCGTCTATCAGCGGCGTCGACATAGCGCTGTGGGACATCATCGGCAAGGCTACCGGGCAGCCCATCCACAAGCTGATCGGCGGCAGCTTCCGGAATTCGTTGCAGGCGTACGCAACCGGGCTGTACTTCAGGAACATGGACCGCCTCAACGAAGAAGCGGTCGAAGAGGCGCTCGGCTACAAGTCGCAAGGCTTCAAGGCGATCAAGATGAAGATCGGCCTCGGCTCGCTGAAAAAGGATATCGAGCGCGTGGCAGCCGTGCGCGATGCAGTCGGCTCCGATATCGCGCTCATGGTCGACGCCAACCATTGCTTCAACGTTCCGCAAGCGATCAACATCGGCCGCGAGTTGGAAAAGCTGGACGTGCATTGGTTCGAAGAACCCATTTCCCCCGAAGACCTGGATGGCTATGTCGAAGTGTCGCGAAGTCTCGATATGGCCATCGCCGGCGGCGAAAACGAATTCACCAAATTCGGCTTCCGCCGAATCCTCGAACGGCGCGCGATGGACATCGTGCAACCCGACGTCTGCGCAGCGGGCGGCATCACCGAATGCAAGAAGATCGCTGCGCTCGCGCAGGCGAATTCGGTTCAATGCGTACCGCACGCATGGGGCACGGCAATCGGCCTCGCAGCCACAATGCACTTCCTCGCATCGCTGCCATTCACACCTCCGTGCCTGGTGCCGACGCAACCCATGCTCGAATACGAACAGACGTTCAACCCGTTCCGCGATGAACTGAGTTCGGCTGACCTCACGCATCGCGAAGGCATGGTCAAGGTGCCGACGGGCGCCGGCCTCGGCATTGAAATCAATCGCGAAGTGCTCGAACGCTACAAGGTCGCATGAACATGACCGCGCCCAATCTGCCTGTCGTCCTGTGCACGCTGCCGCTCGATGCTGCGGGACTCTCGCTGCTCGAAGGCGTTGCGCACGTGGTGGTCGCGCCGGACCAGTCGGCCGACACGTTGCGGCAAATGATAGGCGACGCCGACGTGCTCGTCGTGCGCACGCAACTGCCCGCCGATCTGTTCGAACAGCCGAACCGGCTACGCGGCGTAGTGCGCAACGGCACCGGCCTCGATTTCATTCCCGTCGCGTCAGCGACCTCGCACGGTATTCCCGTCGCGAACGTGCCGGGCGCCAACGCGCAGGCTGTCGTCGAATACTGTATCGGCGGATTCCTGCTCCTGTCACGCCGCTTTGCAGAGATGGACAGCGGATTGCGCCGGGACGGCTGGACCGCGGCGCGCGCGCTGTCCGCGAGCACGTCGGAGCTGTCGGGCAAGACAGTCGGCATCGTCGGCGTGGGGACGATCGGTGCGTCGCTCGCACACGCCTGCCACCATGGTTTCGGCATGCGCGTGATCGGCTCGCAGCCGCGCCTCGACGCACTGCCGGCCTTCGTCGAGCCCGTGGATATCGACACCCTGTTTGCGCGCAGCGATTTCATTTCGCTGAACTGCCCGCTCACCGACGCGACCCGTCATCTCGTCAACGCCCAACGCCTCGAACTCATGAAGCCGCATGCGGTGCTCGTCAACGCGTCGCGCGGTGCTGTGATCGACGATGCCGCGCTCGTCGACGCGCTAAGCCGGCGCGCGATCAAGGGTGCAATGCTCGACGTGTTCACCGAGCAACCTTTGCCGACCGGCCATCCGTTCCACCAACTCGACAATGTCGTGCTCACGCCGCACGCCGCTGCGCTCACGCAGGAGAGCTCGGCGCGCATGAGTCTGGGTGCGGCACGCCAGGTCGTGCAGTTGCTGAAGGGCGAGCGGCCCGAACATATGGTCAATCCCGAGGTCTGGGGCGAGCATTCTGCACGCTCCAATGCGGGCAGCGCGGTAACTGATTCCGGAGTGTCCTTATGAGCCAATTCGACGCAAACCTGCGCATCGAGCGGATCCACGCTTATGCCACGTCAGTGCCCGTCAAAAACGGCGTGACGCTCGGCATCGGCCGCGCGGTGAAGCGTGACTGCGTGATCGTCAAGGTCGAGACGGCCGGTGGTGTGACGGGCTGGGGCGAGGCGCATCATGGGCGTTGCCCGGGCGCCATCGCGCACCTGATCAACACGACGCTGAGCCAGCTCGTCGTCGGCATGGATGCCGCCGATGTGGTCGGCGTCTGGTCGCGCATCTACTCCCGCCAGCTCGCGAGTCACGGCATGGCCGGAGCGGCTGCGCTGGCGATGAGCGGCATTGACCTCGCCCTGTGGGACATTCGTGGCAAGTCCGTCGGCTGGCCGGTCTACAAGCTGCTTGGCGGATCGCGCAGCCCGATCCGGGCGTACGCGGGCGGCATCTCGCTCGGCTTCCAGCCTGCCGAGGAACTCGTCGAGGAGGCACGCGCACTCGTCGCGCAAGGCTATCGTGCCCTCAAGCTGCGCTTCGGCGATACCGTTCGGCGCGATGTCGAACGACTGGAAGCGGTGCGCAAAGCATTCGGCGACGACATCGATATCATGGTCGACGCGAATACGGGCTACAGCATGGACGACGTGCGTCTCGCGATGCCCGCGCTCGAAGCGAATCGCGTGCTGTGGCTCGAAGAGCCGTTCCCGCCGCACGATCACCGAAACTATCGGGAAGCGAGCCAGTTCGGACACGTTCCGCTTGCCGCCGGCGAAAACCACTTTACGCGCTTCGAGTTCAATCGCGTGATCGAAGATGGCGCGATTCGTGTCTTGCAACCGGATCTCTCGAAGACGGGCGGCATTACGGAAGGGGTCCGCATTGCCGCAATGGCATCGGCGTACAAGCTGCGAATCCATCCGCACACGTCCGCAAGCGGGCTCAACATGGCGGCTAGTATCCACATGCTGAGCGCGATCGACAACGGGGGTTTCTTCGAAGCCGACGTGGCGCGCGAAAACGCGTTCCGCGACAGCCTGACGAATCGCCCCGACCGACTCGACGCCAACGGCTGCGTGATGGTTAGCGACGCGCCGGGACTGGGAATCGAATTGGACGAAGCGTTTCTTGCGGCTCATCCGGTAATTGACGGTCCCGCGTACGTTTAAGAGCCGCGACATCGACCGGCCAATATCAGATAAAAACAGGAGACAAACATGCAATTCCTTCGCCGCGCTTTCGCTGCATTCACTGCATTGGCACTTTCCACGCTCTGCGCGGCGTCCGTCGCGCACGCGGACACCTTCCCCGACAAACCGATCCGCATCATCGTGCCGTACGTACCGGGCGGCTCGACGGATTTGCTTGCACGCGTCGTCGCGAAGCAATTGACCGCGCAATGGGGGCAGCCCGTCATCGTTGAGAATCACCCGGGAGCCAACGGGATCATCGGCGCCGATCTGGTCGCAAAGGCACCTGCCGATGGCTACGTGATCGGCATTGCGTCTCCCGGCACGCACGCGGCCAACGCGAGCCTCTACACGCATCTGCCCTACGACACGGTCAGGAGCTTCACGCCGATCACGTTAGCCGTGAACGCGCCGCTCGTGCTCGTTGCGCATCCGTCGTTGCAGGTCAAGACCGTGCAGGAGTTGATCGCGAAGGCGAAAGCGAATCCTGGAAAGATCAGCTATGCATCGGGCGGCATCGGCTCATCGCAGCATCTGGCGATGGAACTGTTCGATCACATGGCCGACATTTCAATGACCCATGTGCCGTACAAGGGTTCGGCGAACTCGTACACGGATCTGCTCGGCGGCCGCGTGAAAGTCGAATTCGATGCCTTCACGGCTGCCATGCCTTACATCAAATCCGGCCAGTTGATCGCACTCGGCGTCGCGGCTGCCAAACGCGTGCCCGCCTTCCCGAACCTGCCGACCGTGGCCGAGTCCGGTGTTCCGGGGTTCGAGGCGTCGTCGTGGTACGGCTTCGTCGCCCCCGCGAATCTGCCGAAGGACGTGCTCGCGAAGCTGAACGCCGGCATTGTCAAGGCACTGCAGACGCCGGCCGCTCACGACACGCTGACCAACGTCGGCCTCGTCGTGGTTGGCAATACGCCCGACCAGTTCGCGCAGTTCATCAAGGACCAGATGGCGCTGGCGGGCAAGGTCGTCAAATGGGCTGCGATCAAGCCGCAATAACACGCATTCGGCCTAAACAGCAACCGCAGGAGGAAACAGACATGCAAGGTCTGCACAACCCACGCACTCGCGACTATCTCGGTGGCGCGTTGATGTTTCTGCTGGGCATGGCGGCGACGGTGCGCGGTACAAGCTACGGTGTCGGCGACCTTGCCGATATGGGACCGGGCTTCACCCCCACCGCGATCGGCGTCATTCTCGCCGTGACGGGCATCGCGATCGCGTTCGCGGGCCAGTCGGCGGGCGCGGCATCGCGCGCAAGCGGCGATGCCGCGCCGCAATGGCGCGGATGGATCTGCATCGTGCTTGGCATCGGCCTCTTCATCGTTTGTGCCGCCTACATTGGGCTGTTGCCCGCGACCTTCGCGATTGTCTTCGTATCGGCGCTGGGCGACCAACGCAACACGGTGAAAGACGCTTTCTGGCTGGCGATTGCGGTCTGCGTCGTGTGCGTAATCGTGTTCTGGTGGGGATTGAAGATCCAGTTGCCGCTCGTTCATTGGGGTTGAGACATGCTTTATCAATCGTTGGTGGATCTATGGCAGGGGTTCGGGGTTGCGCTCGAACCGCACAACCTGATGTGGTCTTTTTTCGGCGTGCTGGTCGGCAACCTGATCGGTGTGCTGCCCGGCATGGGGGCGCTGTCGGCCATCTCGATGCTGCTGCCGCTCACCTATGCGCTGCATCCCATTCCCGCGATCCTGATGCTGGCCGGCATCTTCTACGGATCCCAGTATGGCGGTGCGATCGGAGCGATTCTGCTGAACCTGCCCTGCCATCCGCCGCATGCCGTCACCTGCCTCGACGGCTATCCGATGACCCGGCAAGGCCGTGGCGGAGCGGCGCTCGGCATAACGATGATCGCGTCGTTCTTTGCTGCGTCGTTCGGCATCATGGTGATGGTGTTCGCGTCGCCCGTACTCGTACGCTTCGCATTTCAGTTCGGCCCGACTGACATCTTTTCGATCATGCTGCTCGGCCTGCTGGTCGGCGCGACGATGAGCAAGGGCTCGAAGCTCAAGGGCGTCGCCATGACCGCGGTCGGGCTATTGGTCGGCGTGGCGGGCACCGATGTGAACACGGGCGTGGCACGCTTCACATTCGGGTTGACAGAGCTCTCCGACAAAGTGGAACTCGTCGCACTCGCCATGGGACTATTCGGAGTCGGCGAGTTCCTGCGCGGCGTCAACCGGATGGATGTAGTGGGAAGCGCCGCAAAGGTAAGGTTGCGCGACATGCGGCCCGATCGCCAGGATCTGAAGCGCGCGTTCTTTCCGATGCTGCGCGGTACGATCATCGGCAGCCTGTTCGGCGCACTGCCCGGCACTGGGCCGACCATTACGACCTTCATTGCGTACGCGTTCGAAAAGAAAATATCGAAGACGCCGGAGCGCTTCGGACATGGTGCGCTGGAAGGCGTCGCCGCGCCGGAGGCGGCATCGCATTCGAAGACCCAGGTCGATTTCATTCCGACCATGAGTCTGGGGATTCCGGGCGATGCCGTCATGGCGCTGCTGCTCGGCGCATTGCTGATCCAGGGCATTCAGCCTGGACCGCAGCTTATTACCGAGCACGCGGATCTTTTCTGGGGATTGATCGCCAGCTTCTGGGTCGGCAACGTGCTGTTGATACTGCTGAACGTTCCATTGATCGGTGTCTGGGTCAAGCTGCTGCGCGTACCGTATCGTTACCTCTTTCCAACGGCGCTGTTTTTTATTGCGGTGGGGGTCTACAGCACTAACAATAGCCTTTTCGAAGTGGGCGAAGTACTCGTGTTCGGCGTAGCGGGTGCAATCTTCCTGGCACTCGACTTTCCCATTGCGCCGATTCTTCTTGGTTATGTCCTGGGTCCGATGGCCGAAGAAGATTTCCGTCGCTCTCTTTTGCTGTCGCATGGGGACCTTGCCGTCTTCGTGCACAAGCCGATCAGCGCAGCGTTCCTCGGCGTTTGCCTGCTGCTGATACTCGCGCAGCTTGCACTGGCGCTGCGTCGAAGCTGGACCAGCAGGAAGCAGCGTGAAGAAAGCAGACTACGAAATTCGTTGAACGGGACCGAACCCCTGCACACGCACTCGTCGACTCGTGGCTGAAGCGGGCGGAATTCGGTCCATTCGCCAACTCGCTGACATCAGCCGCAGATTAGCGACACCGCTTTGCGTGAGCCGGGGCCGCCCGGCTCACGATCTCGCGGCATCAGAAGCGATGCCGCATGCCAATTCGCACGACGCCCTGATGGTTTGAATCCGATGGTGTGATCAAGTAGATCGCGGCATGCGCTTCGCCACCCGTCGAGTCCGTTCCCGATGCATGCTGGTACATGCCCATCACATAGACGTCGGTGCGCTTGCTGAGCGAGTAGTCCGCGCCGAGCGAGACCTGCTGATACGTCGCGCCGCCGAGCCGTCCGCGCTTCGTGCTGCTGATGCTGCTGCCCTTCATGTAATCGTACGCGGCGCCGATCAACAGCGAGGGCGTCAGGTGGTACTCGCCGTTGATTTCGGCGTTGTTGTAATGCGTGCTGCCGGTGAAGCCGAGCGGGTTAGGTCCCGAACTCGTGTCGCCGAGACCCTTGAACGCCGTGTTCGTCCAGGTGATGCCGACGCGCGCCGGCCCGAACTGATAAGCGCCGCCCGCCGCGATCGACTGATACGTGGACGCGGATGCGAATCCGGACAGCGACGGCGCAGTACCCAGATTCGAACCCGGCACCCCGTTGGTCGTCGCAGCCACCGTTCCTGTCGCGCCGACGTACGACACGTTCGGGTTGTGGGCGTTGAAATACGCGGCGCCCAGCGCGAACGGCCCGTAGATGTAGCCGCCGCCGACGCTGTAGATCTGGTTGCGGCCCACGGAGCCCGCGACGCCGCCCAGCGAATACAGCGCGCTGAAGACAAGCACGCCGAACGACGGGCTCCTGTATTTGATCGAGTTGTCGATCCGAAACGAGTTGTTCAGATTGTCGATATCCGCCGGATGCGTGCCGAACGCGCCTGCCCAGCGCGTCGCCGCGACCATCGTTCCGACGAAGTCGACACGCGGATCGTACTGACGCCCCAGCGACACCGTGCCGAGCCGCGCGCTGCTCAGGCCGACCCAAGCCTGTCGCCCGAATTCAAGGCCGCCCTGCCCCAGCTTGCCGGTCGACGCGTCGAAACCGTTTTCGAGCACGAAGGTTGCCTTCAGTCCGCCGCCCAGATCCTCGACGCCGCGCACGCCCCACCGGCTCCCCTGGATCACGCCGCTCGTGGTGCTGAAGACCTTGCCGCCGCCGCTGTTGCTGATGCAGTTGAGACCCTCGTCGATGATGCCGTACAGCGTGACGCTGCCTTACGCGTGCGCGAGGGTCGTCCCCGCCAGCAGGAATGCGAGCGCCGCGGATTGCGCGCAGAGATGCTTCTTCATGAATAAATCCCGAACTGCCATGTAAGTGGAACTAAAAAAACGCGCGACGTCCCCCGGCGCGGGCGGTGGACCGTCCGCGCGAAAAGGTGTCTTATGCGTGGGATTTGGGCAGCCGGATGCAGCGCGCTGCCAGCTCGCTGCGCGCCTCCCGCCGTGATGCGCCAGGCGTGGCGCGCGAGGCTCGCGCTACATCAGCAGATAGAGCAGAACGACGTTGGCCAGCAGCAGTGGAAATGCGGTCATCACCTGGGCGCGAATCACGCCGTAGCGGTCCGGCAGTTCGAGCAGCGCGGCCGGTACGATGTTGAAGTGCGCCGCCATCGGCGTGACGAGCGTGCCGCAGTAGCCCGAGAACATGCCGATCGCCGCGATCACGGCGGGATTTCCGTGGTAGGTGTGGATGAGTACCGGCAGGCCGACCGCCATCATCGCGACGGGGAAGGCCGCGAACGCACCGCCCATGATCATGGTCATCATCGCCGCGCCGAAGGTGTAGACGATGACTGCGACCAGCTTGACGTCCGTGTTGATGTAGGTATGCGTGAGGTAGGCGGCCGCCTCTCCGACCCCTGCGCGTCCGAACATCAGGCCGAGCACCGCGAGCATCTGCGGCAGAAGCAGCGCCCAGCCCAACGACTCGGTCAGATGACGCGACTGCCGCAGCGCTTCGATGGGCGTGCCACGCGTGATCTGGCACGCGACCAGCACCGCGATGATGACGCTCACGCCGAGCGCGACAAGTGTCGGGTTCGCCTGATCGAAGACGAACAGTCCGCCGAGCGCGAGCTTCGGCAACGCGACGGAGCCGATCAGCGTGCCGACCGGCACGATCAGCGCGGGCAAGAACAGCCAGTTGCCGAGGCACTGCACGCTCTCGTTGCGCTGGGCGTCGGGCAGCAGCGAAGACTTGCCCCGCCCGAGGCCGCCGAATCCCGCGATGAGCGCCGCCGCCACCACCGCCGTGCCCACCGCGACGGGCGGCAGCCGGTCGCTGAAGAGAAACAGTGTGGCGAAGATCAGCCAGAACATCCCGCTCGGCAGGCGGCGCGAGTGCGTGCGGTCGAGCAGGATCAGCACGCCGGTGATCGCGAGGATGACACCCGCGAGCCAGTAGAAATATTCGGTGCGCAGAATCATCTCAGTGTCCCTCCGACTCGGACGGCGTCGCCGTGACCGCCGCCGCGCGGCGTGGCGCGGCGGGGTCGACGGCGCGTGCGAGATAGCCGTCGAGACGGTACAGGCGCACGGCGTGGATCAGGAAAGCGGCGAGCGCGGTGGGAATGCCCCACATCGCGATGGCGACCGGCGTAACGTCGATCTTCATGTCGGCCAGCAACGTGTGCATCAACATGATTCCGCCGAACGCGACGAACATGTCCTCGCCGAAGAACAGCCCGACGTTGTCCGTCGCGGCGGCGAAGGCGCGCACGCGGTTCCTGAGTTCGTCGGAGAGCGGGCCGTGCCTGTTGATCGCGGCGCCCTCGGCCATCGGCGCGATCAGCGGACGCACCATCTGCGCATGGCCGCCCAGGCTGACGAGTCCGAGCGCGGCCGACAGCTCGCGCACCGCCAGGTAGCTGATGAGCAGACGCCCTGCCGTCGCGGCGCGCACTTTCGAGATCCAGTTCTGTGCCTGTTCACGCAGCCCGTAGCGCTCGAGCAGACCGATCACCGCCAGCGGCAGAATGATGATGAGCGGAAGATTGCGCGTCTTGACGAAGCCATTGCCGATCTGCGTCAGGATCAGCGTGACGGGCATCGACGCGAGCACCCCGGTCACGACCGTTGCGCCCACGACCACCAGCATCGGATTGATGCGCAACGCAAATCCGATCACGATGACCGCCACACCGACCAGCGGCCACAAACTCACTGCTGCGTGCATCTGCACCTCCAGAAACGTTCTACTTTGAGACCACCGGGTTGATGAAATCAGGCGTCGCACCGGCGGCGCCCGGATGAAACTTATGCAGTGACGATGGACTTCTCTCCCTCCTCGGTCGCGGGCAACGCCGCGATTTCGGCGAGCGTGAGCGGCTTGGTCGGAAAACGCAGCGTGTAGTAGCCCACTTCGCGTACCGATGTCCCGCTTTCCTGCGCCAGCAGTTCGCAGACGGTCAGTCCGCACATGCGGCCCTGGCACGGGCCCATCCCGCAGCGCAGGAACGCCTTGAGCTGGTTCGGCCCGCTGCAACCAAGCCTGGCCGCCTCGACGACCTGCTGTGCCGTCACTTCCTCGCAGCGGCACACGACCACATCGCCGCGCGGGATGCGCATGGCGTCGGCGGGCCGATACAGCGTTTCGAAGAAGGCTCGGCCGCGCAGCGCGCGGGCGAGACGCGCACGCACGGCGCGGGCGGCATCGTCTCGCGACGCGGCGTTCGTCACACCGGCGACATGCGCGATTTGCAGCGCCGCGAGTTCGCCTTGCGTTTCGGCCGCACGTGCGCCGCCGATGCCGCTGCCATCGCCCGCGATAAACACGCCTGGCTGCGACGACTGCAGCCACGCATCGAGCACAGGCTGCCAGCACGCCTGTGCGTCGTTCCATTCGTGCGCGCAGCCAAGCGCGTTCGACAGATTCACGTTCGGCACCACGCCCTGATGTATCAACAAGGTATCGACCGGCAGGCGGCCGCGCGTGCCGTCCGCGAGCGTGTAGTCCACGCCGTCGAGCGCATTGGCGCCCGTCGCCGCGAAGCTCGCGACATCGCCGATGACCTTCACGCGGCGCTTCACTTCCCTCAGCAGCGATACGCCCTTCTTCAGGTAGTCGCTGCGAAGGAAGTCGAAGACATGTTTGATGGCCGCGCGCCGCTGGCTGCGCGGCGTCGTATCGAGCAGCGCATCGATGCGGCCGCCCGCGCGCAGCACCTGCGCGGCGTACAGCCATAGGAGCGGCCCGCAGCCGGCCAGCACCGTCGCGCCCTGCGGCACCGCGCCGGTGGTCTTGAGCAGCACCTGCGCGGCGCCGACCGTCATGACGCCCGGCAAGGTCCAGCCGGGAACGGGCACCGGACGTTCCTGCGCGCCGGTCGCCAGTATGACGTGCGCGGCGAACAGCAGGCGCGACTTACCCGCCGTCGACACCGCGACGCGCCACGACTCGCCTATGCGATCGATCTGCCAGACGGTCGTCTGCGCGAGATACGCCGCGCCGCTCCCGACGAAGCGCCTCAATAGCGTTTCGCCATGCCAATAGTCTTCGCCGAGTATTGCGCGCGCCGGCAGCGGGCTCGCGCCGACCGCGCGGTAGATCTGCCCGCCGGGCGCGGTCTGCTCGTCGATCACCGCGACGCGCAGCCCACGTTCCGCGAGGTTCGACGCCGCGCTCATGCCCGCCGGCCCGGCGCCGACGACCAACGCGTCGTAGTGTCGTTCGATATGCGAATCAGTTCTCACCGGCTTCTCCTCGACCTTCCGGCGACAACAGCCGCTCGCCATGCTGGATCGTTACGCGCATGCCTTCGCGCACCGGCACGAGACAGCCCTGCTGGTTCTGCTTGCCGTCCACTGTGACGAGACAATCGAAACACACGCCCATCAGGCAATACGGCGCGCGCGAACTGCCGCTCACGGGCGTGGTGCGGCAGCGCCCGGCGTTGGCGGCAACGAGTGCCTGCGCTATGGTCTGCCCTTCGAACGCCCGGACTATCGTGTTCTCGAACATGAACGACACGGTCCGGCGTTCCAGCGGAATCTGCGCTTGCGCGCTAATGCGGAACATAAGTCACTCCTTCTGCGAAACGCTGCGGCGTGAACGGGCGCACGCTCGCGTCGAGTTCGCCCGAGGCGATCTGCGGCGCGAGGTCGAGCGCATGCGCGCCGGCGAGCGTCACACCGCTGTGGCAGGTCACCGCGAACGCGCCCGGATGCCGTTCGGACTGCGCATAGATCGGAAAACCGTCTGGCGAGAGAATCCGCAGCGCGCCCCACATGCGCACCGCGCGCGCCTCGGCCAGCGCGGGAAACGAGCGCACCGCACGCCGCGCGAGCGCGCCCAGTACGCCCATGTCGGTGCTCTTGTCGAAGCCCGCCTCTACCTTCGCTTCGGCGATCATCACCGTGCCTTCGCCGGTCTGACGCAGCGTCAGCATCGGATGGCGCAGGAACGGCTTCATCCGTTCAAGCACGATGATCTCGCCACGCTGCGGACGCACCGGCACGTCGAGGCCGACCATCGGCGCGAGCTGCGCATTGGCGAGACCGGCTGCGATCACCACGCGCTCGCAGGTGAAGCGGCTGCCTGCCGCGTGGATCGCGAAGCCGCTGTCCAGCGGCTCTATGCGATCCACCGCGTGATTCGCCCGGTACACGACCCGCTTCTGCGTAAACGCGGTATGCAGCGCGCGCAACAGGCGCAGCGGATTCGCGTGTCCGTCGTACTGCGTGTAGCTCGCGCCGACCACGTCCGGCCCGATGCCGGGATACATCGACTTCAGCTCCGCCCGGTCGAGCAGGCGATACGGATACGTCGGGAAGCCCGGCTGCCCGTGCAGCTTTTCAAGGAACGCCTTGCGGCGCGCGAACTCGTCGTCGGACAACAGGATGTGCAGGCCGCCCGGCTGCGCGAGCTGCGGATCGACACCCGTGCATTCGATCAGCTCGTTCGCCAGCGCCGGCCACAACGACGCGGAGCGCAGCGTCCACTGCGCGTACTCCGGCATGCCGAGCCCCTTGCTCTGCACCCACACCAGCCCGAAGTTGCCGCGCGATGCGCGGAACGCGAGATCGCCCTCGTCGAACACGGCGACCTCCTCGTTGTGCCGCGCAAGCCCGTAGGCGATGGCCGATCCCACGAGCCCGCCGCCGATCACGGCAAAGCGCGTGTGGGCGCTTTGACGCGTGCTCACTGCGCCTCCTGCGGCGCGAGAGCGAACGCGTATGCTTGCCGCGCCGCTTCGAGCGAGATCTTGTCGTCGCGCACGTCGCGTTCGATCGACCCGCGTGGGCGCTCGAGCGGCGCGCCATAGCCGCCGCCGCCGGACGTTTCGAGGCGTACGCTTTCGCCGTTCGCCAGCGCGATGTTCGCGGTCTTAGACGACAGCTCGGTGCTCGCCCCGTTCGCTTCCTTCACGAGGCGCGCGCGCCGGCCGTCATGGCCGCCCGCGACGCCCGCCGCCACGCCCGTCACGTGACTGTCCGAGCGCGCCGAGAACACGATGCCCTCGCCCAGCGCCGAGATCTGTTTGGCGATCGCGAGGCCGCCGCGCGTGCGGCCGGCGCCGCCCGAATCCGCGATCAGCGCATATTCGTCGACGCGCAGCGGATATTCGTTTTCCAGAGCCTCGACCGGCAGGTTGGAGGTATTCGTCATGTGGACGTGCACCGCGTCCATGCCGTCGACGTCATAGCGCGCGCCGCTGCCGCCGCCGAGCGTCTCCAGATAGACGAACGAGCCCGGACGCGAGCGCAGCGGACCGGAAAACACGATCGCGGGGCAGCAGTCATTGGACGACGCCATGATTCGCTCGTCCGGCAGCACGCCGCGAAATGCGCCGAAGATCGCGCCGGCCACCTTCTGCGCGGTGATGGATCGCGCGCCCACCGCCGCGGGCGGCGCCGGATTGGTGATCGTGCCGAGTGGCGCGTAAATGCTGATCGGTTCGAAAAGGCCTGCATTGGCAGGCAATTCCGGATCGAGCAACGCCTTGACCGCGTAGTAGACGCACGCATGCAACGCATTCACCGGCAGGTTCATCGCGCCACGCGCCTCCTTGCCCGAGCCCGTGAAGTCGAAGCGCAGCGTGCCGCCGCGCACTTCGACGCTGACCGCAATCGGCACCGGCTCGCCGCCGCCGAGGCCGTCGTCGTCGAGAAAACTCTCGAATGCATAGACCCCCTGCTTCAGTTCCGAAATCCGGTTGAGCAGACGCCGGCGCGTATAGCCGATCACGTCGTCGACCGAGCGGCGCACCGCGGCGATGCCCATCTGCGCGATCAAACCCGCGACCGCCTGCGCGCCGCGCGCGTTGGTTGCGATCTGCACGCGCAGATCGAGCGAACGCTCTTCGGGGTCGCGCGTGTTGTTGCACAGCACGCGCAGCATCTCTTCGTCGAGCACGCCGTTGCGCACGATACGCACGACCGGAATGCGGATGCCTTCTTCGAAGATCGAGCGCGAGCCGCCCGCGATCGAGCCCGGCACCGTGCCGCCGACGTCCGCGTGATGGCCGACGTTGGCGGCGAAAAACACGAGCTCGCCATCGGCGAACACCGGCGTGACGACGTTGATATCCGGCAGATGGCTGCCGTTCGACAGATACGGATCGTTGCAGATGAACACGTCGCCGGGCGCAATGCGATCGGCCGGATAGTGTGCGAGCACCGCATTGACCGCGCCGTTCAGCGAGCCGAGGTGCAGTGGAATCTGCGTGCCCTGCACGACGAGCCGCGCACGGTCGTCGAACAGCGCGACCGAGCAGTCCTTACGCTCCTTGATGTTGGTCGAGAACGACGAGCGAACCAATGTGTTGTTCATGTCTTCGCTAATCGACAGTAGCCGGTTGGCGAACACTTCCATTTCGATCGGATCGGCGAGCGCTTCCTGCTGCGCATCGAACTGGCTTTCGGTGAGAGGCGTGGAATTCATGATTGACCTTTGTGGTTCAGGCGACCCGGACGATCAGGTTGCCGTAGGCGTCGACACGCAACGCGTGAGTCGGAGCAAGGACCGTCGTCGAGCTCATCTCCTCGATCACGGCCGGCCCCTGCAGCGTCGCGCCGGGCGCGAGCCGCGCGCGATCGTAGACCGGCGTCGACTGCCAGCCGTGACGCTTGCCGTGATAGATGCCGCGTTCGCCGCTGCGCGCCGCGCTCGCATCGGCGCCGCTCGCGCCGGCGGGCGTCAGCGGCGCCTTCGGCACCGCGCCGACTGCCTTCAGGCGGCAATTGATCACCTCGATCGCGCGACCCGGCACGTCATAGCCGTATTCGCGCACGTGCGCGGCGCGAAAGCCTGCTTCGAACGCCGCCAGATCCGCGGCGCCCACCGTGTCCATTGCCACCTGCACTTCGAAATTCTGTCCGACGTAGCGCGCGTCAATCGCCAGCACGAAGCTGCGTTGCGCCGCGTTCACGCCCTCCTGATCGAGCCATGCGTCGGCTTGCGCGTGCAAGCCGACGAACGCGTCCACGATCGATGGCCATGTGTGCGCGTCGATCAGCGCGATCCGGCTGCGCACGAAGTCGAACGAGATGTCGGACAGCAGGATGCCGCGCGCGCACATCGTGCCCGGTTCCTGCGGCACGATCACCGTGCCGATCCCGCACTCCTGCGCGACTTCCAGCGCGTGCAGCGGGCCCGCGCCGCCGAACGCGTAGAGTGCGAATTCGGCGAGATCGTAGCCGCGTTCGGTCGACACCGAACGGATCGCGCGCGCCATGTTCGCGTTGGCGATGCGGATGATTCCTTCGGCGGCATCTTCGGTCGTGAGCGACAGCGGCTGGGCGATGCGGTCGCGGATCACGCGGCGCGCGCCCTCCGCATCGACCGGCATGCGGCCGTTGAGCAACGCGACCGGGTTCAAACGCTGCAGCGCGACTTCGGCATCGGTGAGGGTCGGCTCGGTGCCGCCGCGCATGTAGCTGACCGGACCCGGGACCGCGCCCGCGCTGTGCGGGCCGACCTTCAGCGAACCGGCGTCGTCGATCGCCGCGATGCTGCCGCCGCCCGCGCCAATCACATGGATGTCGACCATCGGCGTCTTGACCGGATAGCCGGCGACCGCGCGCGTCGATGTGAAGAGCGGCATGCCGTCGTGAATCAGCGATACGTCGGTGCTGGTGCCGCCGACGTCGAACGTGACCAGATTGCGAAAGCCGATCGTGCGCCCGACCGCCGCGGCACCCACCACGCCCGCCGCCGGGCCGGACAGGCAGGTGCGCACCGGGAACTGGCGCACCGTATCGATCGACATGAGACCGCCGTTCGAATGGATCGTCGACGGCGCGCGCGCGACGCCCAGCTCACGTACGCGGTTCAGGAAACGCTCGAGATACAGCGCCATTTTCGGGCCGACCGTCGCGTTGAGCGCGGTCGTCGACAGGCGCTCGTACTCGCGAAATTCGGGCAGCACGTCGCTCGAGATGCTGATATACGCTTGCGGGAATTCTTCGGCGACGATCTCCCGCGAGCGCTGCTCGTGCACCGGATTTCGGTACGCATGCAGAAAGCAGATCGTGACGGCCTGAACATCGGCGTCGCGTAGTTGCCGCGCGGCGTCGCGCACCGCGGCTTCGTCGAGCGCGACGAGCACGTTGCCTTGCGCGTCGATGCGCTCCGGCACTTCGAGGCGGTTGGCGCGGGCGATCAGCGCGGGCGCCTTGCCGACGCTGTAGTCGTAAAGATGCGGACGGGTCTGACGACCGATTTCCAGCACGTCGCGAAACCCGGCGGTCGTGATGAGGCCGGTCGCCGCGCCCTTGCGCTCGATGATCAAATTGGTCGCGACGGTCGTGCCGTGACCGATGTGCGACACGTCGCGCGGATCGATGCCGCGCATCTGGAGGAGCGCCTCGATGCCGCTCGCGATCGCTTCCGATGGGTCATGCGGGGTGGACGGAACCTTGTGGAAGACGGTTTCGCCGCTGCGTTCGTCGGTAACCACAAAGTCGGTGAAGGTGCCGCCGACATCAATGCCGATTCGATACATGGTTGAAGCCCTTGCTGGAGAAGTCAATGCTCGTCTCCCGACAATGTGGCCCCGGCGCAAAAGATCTTTTGAGTTGCGCTAAGCTTCCATATCGGCGAGACAGTGAAGGCATGCTAAAGCGATTGCCGGCAACGGCTAAGCGCCGCCATAAATACCCGTATCCACCAAATTTGTAGGACATGGAAAAAATCCCGGATTTGAACCTGCTGCTGCATCTCGATGCGCTGGTGCGCTGCGCCAATGTTTCGCGCGCGGCCGAAAGGCTCGGTATCACGCAATCGGCGATGAGCGCGGCGCTATCGCGGCTCAGGCGGGTATTCAACGATCCGCTGCTGATCCGCGAAGGCAACAACGCACGCCTCACCGATCGCGCGATCGCGCTCGGGCAGCAGTTCCAGCCGCTCGTCGAGCAATGGCTCGACGTCACGCTCGACCGGCTCGACTTCGATCCGGCCGAGTCGCGCCGCGCGTTTACGCTGTATGCGACCGACTATGTGCAGTTCGCGCTGCTGCCCGCGCTGGCATCGACGCTTGCGCAGGACGCGCCGCACATCGCGCTGACCGTGCTGGCCGCGCGGCCGCATCACGGGCTCGCGATGCTGGAGTCGAATCACGTGGAATTCGTTGCGGGCTACTATCCCGAGCCAGCCGACACGCTGAGAATGCGGCCGCTGTTCGATGACCCGGTGGTGTGCGTGGTGCGCGAAGGCCACCCGTGCCTGACCCGCGAATGGGATCTCGACGCATGGCTGGACTATGGGCATATCGATCTGGCGGCGCACACCCGCAATGCCGGAGAACTGCTCGATCGGCGGCTGGAACAGTTTGGCAAGCGGCGCAGGGTGAACATGACGCTATCCAGTTACCTGGCCGCGCCGTTCGTCGTCGCACAGTCCGATCTGATTGCCAATATCCCGCAGAGAGTCGCGCAGATGCTAGGCGGCCATGGACTCGTGATCCGGCAGGTGCCGCTCGCGGTGCCGCCCATCCAGATCTCGCTCTACTGGCATGAGCGTTATCAGAACGACCCGGGGCATGCGTGGCTTCGCCAATATGTCACGCGGCGTTTTCAGGGGAATACTCAACGTGGGTGAGAAGTCACGACGATGAACCGGGGTCGTGAACATTCACCTCACAATCACGGTCCCGCGGTGAATGAATGGAGCGCGGGACCATGATTGTTGAAAGCGGCTTACTGCCGGGCGCCCGTGTCGTGAACGATATCCTTGCCCCGGGTCTCGGACAGCGTCCATAGTGCAATCGTCGAAAGCGACGACAGGCACATGCCGACGACCATCATCGACCAGCCTAGACCATAGCGGCTCGACATGAAGCCGATCAGCATCGGACCGAAAGCCGCTACGCCGCGCCCGACGTTATAAGTGAAGCCTACCCCGGCCCCCCGTGCTGTGGTCGGAAACTGCTCGGAGAGAATCGAGCCGAGCCCGCCCGCAGCCGACGAGATGCTCATGCCGACCATGAACACCAGGACATAACCCATCGCCAGCGATTGCACGGGTGTGTACAGAAATGCGGCCACGCTCGACATCGAGAACAGGATCGCCGTGGTCTGGGTCGGCCGGCGTCCGAATCGGTCGTGAAAGAAGCCGCTGCCAATGTAGCCGATGAAGCCGCCGACAATCTGGATCAACATGAAGGTGGTCGTGCCCGCGACGTGCAGGCCGCGTTCCGTGGCCAGATATAGCGGCAGAAACGACATAATCGCGTAGTAGTTGCCCTGGATGCCGACGAGGAACGCGGTCGACGATAGCGTCGCCGCGCGCAGGTCCCGATGAAACAGCCGGGCAATACCCTGAAATGGATTCAGCGGTTTGCCGGTGCGCGCCGGATCGACGCGGTCCTCTATGCCACGACGAATGACGAAGATCGCGAGAGCTGGAAGCAATCCTAGAATGAACAGCCAACGCCATGCAGTTTCGGCCGGCGCAAGCGAGAACACCACAAAATTGGCGATAGTCGATCCGGCCCAACCGACCGAATAGGCGCTCTGCATGAACGCCATCAATCGGCCGCGGCTTTCGGCGCGCGCATATTCCGACAACAGCGCAACGCCGACCGGCCACTCCGCACCGAAGCACAACCCTTCGAGCGTGCGCCACAGCACCAGCTGCGTGGCGTTCTGTGCGGTCGCGGTCAACGCAGTCGTAACGCTGAAGCCCACCACCACCCACACCAGCACGCGCACGCGGCCATAGCGGTCGGCCAGCGCACCGCCGAACATGCCGCCGATGGCGGAGGCAACGAGACTCGCCGTCGCGATCGTGCCACCGATCCCGATCGATAAATGGAGCGACGTCAGAATCGCGCCGAGCGCGAGCGCAAACATCGTGTGATCGAAACCGTCGAGTCCCCAGCCGAGCGCGGACGCGGCCACGACGCGCCGATAGCGCGTTACGTCTGCCGGTTGCGCTCCGTCGACCACGTTCGTCGGCGTCGAATCATCAAGCGAAAGCGACCGCTTCATGCCGATACTCCTGTGATGCAATGGATTGAGTTCATGTTGATAAGACCCGGGAAAGGTCCTGATCAGTTCGTTGTGAAATTCGCGCTTGTGAATGGCTGCAGCGACGTTTTGGGTGTTTTGTCCAGCAGCAGTCTCAACACGTCGGGTCGCGAATAATGTCCGGCGCCGTCCACCAGTCGCTTCATGTCGCGGAGCAACTGAAAATCGAGGTCGGCAAACAGAATCTGTTCGGTGTCAGCCGTGGCTCTGCAAAGGTACTTGCCATTCGGCGCGACCACCGACGACGCGCCGCCGCCCAGCTTTAAGTCGGCTCCACCGAATTCGCCCAAAACATCGAGCATGTCCTGAGTGAGCACGGCGGTTGGCGAAAGGACGAAGCACTGACCTTCGATCGCGTACTGGCGCGCTGCGGCGTCCATCGCATCGAGCGACCAATGGGCGCCTCCTGGCCAGGCGCCGACGTGGATTTCCTGCCCTTGGGCTTGCAGCGCGTAACGGAATAACGGATTGATATTCTCGAAGCAGATCAATCCGCCGACGCGCCGGCCGCCCAGTTCGAACACGCTGAGGTCGCTGCCGTCGCCTTGCCCATAGAGCATTTTTTCCTGCAGCGTAGGCAGCAGCTTGCGTCTCACACCCGCGATGACGCCCGAGGCGTCGATAAAAGCCTGCGAGTTGTACAGCGTTCCACCCGCTACTTCGTTCATGCCAAGCACGACGGAGCAGGCTTTGTCGCGGCATCGCTCCTGAATCGGCGCCAGATCTCCCGCGTCGATGTTCACTGCTTGCGCAACCAGCTTCCGGCCCAGTTCGATGACGGGGCGCGACGACTCGCGCAAGCCTCTGAGATCGTACGCCTGCACGAACATCGACCAATACGGATAGCCGGACACGAACGCTTCAGGAAAGACCGCGAGCTGTGCGCCCTGTTTCGCGGCATCGTCGATCGCGGTGCATGCTTTTATGATTGTCGCCGCCCTCTCGAAGGGAACGGGCGCGGCCTGTATCACGGCTACTTTCATGCGGGTATTCCTGCGCTAATAGGGGTGTTGGAGAACGTTGAGCCGCTTCCCTCGGGACGTAACCGGCCAGCTCATTTACCACGGAAATAACCGGTTCATGCGTTTTTCGAGGCTCGATGCGCGTCGTGCGTGCGTCGCAACTCACCGCTCAGACGGCGTCTTTGCCGCGCCAGGAGTTGCGGGACAGTGAGCGAACGGGCTGATCATAGGCTCGCCAAAACCATGGACCGAACCACTGCCATAAATGGCCCTATCGACCGCATTTGTAGGCACCAGGCGTTGTATCAACGTCCCGTCGAACGCACTGGAAGGTGGCGTCGCATGGCGGCCGTCTGACTCATGCCGTGTGCGACGTGTGTCTCGTTGCGGAAAACCACGCCAGCTCCGCCAGCAACGGCTAGGCCGCGTCCAGGCCATCGAGCCGGTAGCTTGCCTCCGTCATCCAGCAAAGCGGCGCTGGAATCCGTCGCCAGGACGCGATGCGCGATATTGCATCAGACGCCTCGGCGCAGCGTGCAGCAAGCAGGAAGAGCGGCGCAGCGTGCGCATCCGCGTAGTCCGAACGGAAAGGCAGCCCAGCGGCGCGTGCGGCCAATTCTGCCCAGAGCGGGGCGAGCCAGGTGGCCCCCGTCTGCCTCGGGCATACCACGCGCGACTGCGGGCTGGACTTCGTCAGATAGCGCCTGGCGAGCCTGCAGGGCGGCTTCGTGACGCTCAAACGGTACCGTCGATCGCGCCTCGAGCGCATTGACGATCGACCCGAAATACACCAGGGTGCCGTCGTCCGGATATTCGTTCGCAAGGGCCTGCAGCGCGCGCCGCGCGCCCGCGGCATCGAACTGCTGCAACGCTGATAGGACATCGTTGCGCAGCATCAGGTCGCGGCTGTCGTTGAAAATATCGAGCTGCATCCGTCCGGTTCAGAACAGGTGGCTGGTCAGGCTGACGAGATTAATCCATCTAGCGTGCTTCTCGATTTCCTGCGGCGCTCATCGACTGACTCGCTGATTACGCGCCGACCGCTCGCGCCGGCGACCACGGTGCGGGCGCTTCATCAGTGGTCGTGTTCCGTCGGGTCTGCGAAAGACGGTTCCCAAGCCTGTCCGCCGTAGAACACCCCAACGATTGACAGCACCTCGGGATCCACAGGGTAAGCAATCACGGCGCGCTGCCGGTAGTGGGTCACGCGCAGGCCAGGCAACACATCATCGCGGGGCACGCCGCGCTCAGGGGAACGTCTGCAGGCGCAGGCAGAAACTCACGATGGCGTCGACGTATTGGGCCGCCGTAACCGGCGAACCCGCTTCGAGAATTGCCCGGCTGTTTCGGCAATAAGGCAAGAATTCCCTTCATCGAATACAGCATGATCAGCGCGCCCGTCAGGTCGCCTACGAACATGCTGAAGAAGCTCTCGAACCATTTCTCCGTCGTACCGGTCAGCGCAAACCACAAGTGATGGAATAGCGGATTGGCGACCGAATACGCACCCGCCAGGACAAGCAGCCGTTTGGGCGTGAGATTGGTCAGCGTGGCGCGCAGGTCGTAGAACTCTAGTGCGAGCCGGTAGACGGCATAAGGTGCCAGTGACCCGAGGATTGCGCCCGCGATGGCGCGCACCGGGTCATGGGGAAACCAGTAAAGAAAGTCCGTCAGCAAACCAGCGAGCAGCAAACCCACGAAACCGTCGAACCCGAGCAGCAGCGTGCTCAGCAGTCGCACGCCAGACGGAAGGTATATCCAGTTGATGCCTTGCACGAAAGAGGTGTGCGTGAACACCACCTGGTTGATCCACAGCGACAGACAGAACACGATCACGGTGCCAATAATCGACCAGAAATGCAATCGTAAGCTAGACATTGCGGTAAACTATCCTTCCATTGTTTATTATCGAGCGAATCATAACGCGCCTGCATGTCATCCCGCGAGCGCCTGTCTTCAACAGCCTATCCTCAACAGTGCGTAAGCAATGACACGTCCTGCTGATATCTACCTGCGATTCCTGCAACTGACCGAGGCATTGCGCGGCTTGCCTACGCTTGCCGCGCTCGATCCGCTCGAAGAGCGGATACTTGAGTTTGTAGCTCGCGCAACACAGACCAAGAACCGTCTGTCAGTACGGGACATGATGGCGCAAAGCGAACTGGGGTCGCCTGCCACATTACATGCCCGAATCACATCGATGCGAGAAAAGGGCTGGTTGCAACTCACCGGTACGGAAGACGCTCGTCGCAAGCAGATCGAACTCACACAGGCTGCGCTGAAGCACTTCGACAAGCTCGGAGAAGCCTTTGCCAAAGCGGCGAAGGGAACCTGACATTTCCATCTGTCGGTTTAACCGACACTATCAGTTCAGAAGAAACTCCGCATCCCTATCGCAACACTCGTTTGGTTACCGCGTCCAGGCAATTCCACGTCTGCGGCACCCGTCACCCTGTTGACATCTACTGTGCCGTAAATCTCGGTGCGCCTCGACAGCTCGTATTCAGCAGTCTCAACCAAAATTTCTTCGCGACGGCGAGCCGTCCTGCACCGTCGGGAGCAGGCAGTTACGCTCTTATTTGCCCTTTGCCAGAAGCGCTCACGAAAACAGTGGCAAAGTTTCGACGGCGGTTTGGCGCCGACGCCGCGACGACGCAGATCGACTGACCCGTGCAGCCGTTTTCCCGGTAGCTGAACCGAGCCGCCGGTTCAGATCCGACAGCGCCCGACAAACGGACGTGCGAGCGGGCGTCGCCGCCAATGCCAGTTCAAGCTGGCCCATTACTGGGAGCGATTATTACGGCCGCTGTAAGCAGCCTTCTCACAGACTCGTCTCTCCAAGTTACTGGGATATTTTTTCCAGCTCAATACCCTTCGTACGCGGTCCCATCAACCCGATTGCCAGCATGACGATCAGCATCGCGCCTGCGATGAACACGAACACGCCGGTCGTGCCGAATTGCTTCAACACGGCAGCAATCAGAAAGGCTGTGAAAATAGCCGAAAACCGGCTCCACGAATAAACGAAACCCACCGCGCGCGCGCGAATGCTGGTTGGAAAGAGTTCGGTCTGGTACGCGTGATAGCTGTACGAAATGATATTGCCCGCCAGCGTCAGGCATGCGCCGAGACTCACCAGCAGCACCGCGCCCGATGCCTGGCTGAACCACAGCCCGCAGACAATATTCACGGCAGCCATCACCACAATCACCGTCTTGCGCTCGAAGCGGTCGCCGATGAAAAGCCCAATAACCGGACCTACTGGCGCAGCCAAGGCGATCACACTCGAGTACATCAGGCTCGTCGTAATCGTGATGCCCTGCTTGATGAGCAGTGTCGGTACCCAGTTTGCGAATCCGTAGAAGCCCCCCGTCTGGAAGATGTTGAAGAGGGTCATCATCACCGTGCGGCTGCGGTACGGCGGCACCCACATATCGCGGAAGCTGCCGCGCGGCGCAACCGGCACCGGCGGCGCGGGCGGCGGCAACTCGCGGCCGTATTCGCTGCGCACTTTCGCTTCGAGTTCGGTCATCACGCGATCCGCTTCTGCCAGACGTCCCTGCTGTGCGAGCCAACGCGGGCTTTCCGGCAATGCTCGACGAATCCACCAGACAAAGACTGCACCGTGCGCGCCGATCAACACGACCCAGCGCCAGCCGTCCAGGCCGAGGAATGTACGCGGCACGAGCAGGTAAGACAAAAATGCCACCACCGGCACTGCCGTAAATCCGACTGCCTGCTCGCACGCAAACGCGCGTCCGCGAAAATCCTTGGGCACCAGTTCGGAGATGTATGTGCCGATCGTCACCAGTTCCACGCCGATGCCAACTCCTGCAACGAAGCGCCAGAAATTCAGCCCGGTAGCTGATTGCTGAAAGGCCATAATGACGTTGGCGGCCGTGTACCACAGCAGCGAATACGTGAACACGGCGCGGCGTCCGAAGCGATCCGCCAAGAAGCCGCACGCGATCGTGCCGATAAAGAGCCCGCTGAACAACGCGGCGATGAAGCTCGCGACGCCGGTCGACCCGAACAGGCCGTGGGTGGTCGCGCTCAGCAGCCCGCTCTTGACGAGGCCCGGCGCGACGTAGCCGGAATACAGCAGATCGTAGAGTTCGAAGAAGAAGCCGAGGCTCAGCAGCACCACCAGCTTCCAGATGGAGCGGGTAGCGGGCAGCCGGTCGAGGCGTGCCGAAATGCTGCCGGCGTCGAGTGAGGCGGTGTTGGCTGTCGTGTTGTCTTTCGTGGCCGGGTATGCAGCGTCGCGGCTGCCGCGCGCCACGGAGCCCGCGTGATCTGGGGATGCCATGTTGTGTGTCTCCTTGTCGACCGGAGTTAGCGCTTCAGCGCTTACTCCGGTCCCATGCAACGTAGTTGCGCGTCGTCGCACGCAAGCCAGTTGCTGGTAATGCTAGCCAAAAGTGAACCCCGTCGAGCCCACTCGGGTGCCGGCCTTCAATACTTTCGCGCGACGCACGCCCCACGATGCCGGCCCCAGGGTCTGGCCAGCATTCTAGCCGCGTGCGCGCTTCAATTGTTCGAACGTGGTGATTTTTCCAGCAAGCGCGCTCGCCGCCACCGTATACGGACTCGCGAGCCAGACATTCCCCGGCCCCGAGCGGCCCGGGAAATTACGGTTGATCGCGCTAATCGTCACGTCGCTCGCATCGGCCGACTGACCGGGCCCGCAGTTCGCGCACGACCCGCAGCCCGGCATCACGAGCGTCACGCCCGCACGTTCGAAGACCGGCAAATAACCTTGCGCCTCGCAATACGCTCGCACCGCCATGGTGCCGAATTGCAGGTAAAGGCGTGTGCCCTCGGGCACCCGCATCCCCTGCTCGACGCCCCAGCGCAGCACCTCGTGATAGAAATCGAAGTCCTCGCGCTTGCCCGCCGTGCACGAGCCGCCGTATGCGATATTGATCGCCACGTCCTCTTCCAGTTGCGGCGCCGGCACGCCGTTGCCGGGGTCGCCCGGACGCGCAAGCATCGGTTCGAGCGCGCCAGCGTCGATACGGATCGTATCGTGATAGGCCGCGCCGGGGTCGCTTTTCATCCAGCTTTCCAGCGTGAAATCGACGCCGCGCCGCTCCTTCAAAAACGCCACCGTGCGCTCGTCCGGCTCCACGATGCCGGTGAAGCCGCCCAGCTCCGCGACCATGTTGGTCAAGGTCGCGCGCTCGTCGATCGACATCGCGCGCACCGCCGCGCCGCCGTATTCGAATACGAGGCCGATCGCGCCGCCCGCGCGGATTGCATCCATGTGCAGCAGATGCAGCACCACGTCCTTCGCGGTCACGCCGTCGCGCAAGCGGCCGTCGATCTCGATGCGCAGCGTCTGCGGCACCTTGCAACGCACGTAGCCCGTGACCCAGCTATTGGCGATGTCGGTCGCGCCCGCGCCGAACGCGAGGCAGCCGAGCGCGCCCGAATGCGGCGTATGCGAATCGGTGCCGCACGCGACCTCGCCCGGCAAGACATACTGCTCAGCCATCAGCGCGTGACAGATGCCTTCGGAACCCGGCATGGACTCAAGCGCGCCGTGCGAGCGCACCGGATAATCGCGCGAGAACGACGTGTGACCTTCCATCAGATTCGCGACGCCCGGCAACAGGCCGTCGCGCACGTGCGGAATGCTCTGCGGCGCCAGCACCAGGTGATCCTGAAACGCGATGATGTGATCCGGCGCGTGCAACGGCGCGGGTTTGCCGAACGCGCGATGCATCAGATGCGCGCACATGCCGGTGAAGTAATCGTGGCTGAAGCGCCAGTCGGCGGCGATGAACACGCCGTCGCCGCGCTCCGCGTGCGCGATGCCCGGGTGCAGGTGGCGCTCGATGATTTTTTCGACCAGCGTCCTGGGCTCGGCGGCTTGCGCGCCATTGCCCGCATGGTCGCGCACACGCGGCGCGGGCCAGTCCGCGAAGCGGCTGTACGCCAGCAACCCGCCGCTGCGAATGATCTGCTGGGTGAGCGCGTCGCGGCCTTTGAGAAACTCGTCGATCGGCACCGCTTCGCCTGTGATCAGACGATCGAGCACGGAGAAATCGGTGGTCGTGAGAATGCCGATGTTGTCGCAGTTCTGCTGATAGATGCGCTCGAAGCTCTCCGCGACGATCAGCCGGATGCCCGCCGACAGTTCCGCCAGCGGACTCGATTCACGCGACGAGCCCTTGCCGTAGCGCTTGCCCGCCACCGTCACCTGGAAGCCGCCGTCCTTCACCGCATTGCGGCCGATCGGCATGCGCTCGCCCGCCTTGAAGCCGACATACGGATACTGGCCGAGGCGTTCGTCATAGGTGAGCATTACGGTCACGGGGGTGATCTCGTCGGTGGACACGTTATCGCGCAGCGCGCCGGCCGTGGCGCGCGTGAAATTCCTGCCGGCGAGTTGCGCGTCCATCACCGCGGGGTCCTGGGACAGGTACAGCACGCGGCCGTCCAGACGAATCGTGTCGCTCATCAATGCATCCTCCTTCGCGCTAACTATACGGCGCGCAAGGCCGATGCCGAAGTGCCGGTGCGGCAACGCTGCCGTCTCGGTTGGCGAATGCTCGCGAGCCTGGGGTTGCGATGAGTCGCGATGCGCCGCCTCGCGCGTGCGCGCTACGGCTGACTGCCGAGAAACCCGACCAGCGCCGCCGCGCTCGCGCTCAACTGCCCACGCGCCTTGAAGATCATGATGAGGCGGCGCACGGCCCATGCATCGGTCAACGACAGCAGCCGCACGTCGAGCGCGTTCACGTACAGCAACCCGACCTGCTCGGGGACGATCGCGATGCCGAGCCCGGCGTGCACCATCCGGCACAGCGCGTCGAGACTGCTGACGCGCATCCGCACGTCGAGTTGCCGACCCGCGCTGCCCGCCTCCTGCGCGAGCAGCCGCGTCAGCGCGCTCTCGCTGCGCAGTCCGACGAAGCGGTCTTCCAGCAGTTCGCCGAACGCCACGCGCGGCGCGCCGGCGCGCCGGTGGCCGCCCGGTACCAGCACTGCGAGCCGGTCTTGCCGGTACGGCACCTGCTCGAACGCTTCGCTGCCGGCGACCGGATTGCAGATGCCGAAGTCCGCGCCGTGCTCGTCGACGATACGCAGCACGTCGGCGCTGTTTTCCTCTTCCAGTTCGATCGACACCTCGGGGAACGCGCGCCCGAACGCGGCCACGTCTTCCGGCAGAAACTGCACGATCGACGACAGATTCGCGACCACCCGCACGCGCCCTTTCGCGCCCGACGAAAAGCGCGACAACTCCGCGCTCATCTGTTCGATGTTGCCGATGATCGCCAGCGCGTAGCGCAGCACGGTCTCGCCGACCGGCGTCACGGTGATGCCGCGCGACTGGCGCTGGATCACCGGCAAGCCGATCATCGCCTCGATCTCGGCGATGCGCCGGCTCACGGCGGACGACGCGATGAACTCGCGCTCGGCCGCCCGTGCGATGTTGCGCTCCTGGCACACGGCGACGAACAGGCGCAGCGAAGTGAGGTCGAGTTTTTTGAGGAGGTTTTCCATGATGTCGGCCGGCGCTCGGTTGCCCCTCGGTTCCCCTCGGTTGCCCGATTGTGACGCGGGTTGCGGAATTCGCCAAAGCCGGCGGCAGTGGCTGGCGAATGATATGCCGCCCGTGCGGTTCATGCCACTCGTCGCATATCGAGCAACGCAGACGATGACGGCTCGCCATCGCTCGCGCCGTGACGCGTCGATTTTCGCAGTCACGCAGGTTTAGCGTAACGGCGTTGCGGCCAACTTACAGCGCATCATGGAAGATGACGCCCACCGTGTACCGCCGTCCCGAGCGCAAGCGGCTCACGCCGTGCCGCAGCTTGACGCGATACGGGCCGCGCGTTCCCTCTACCGGCCGGCTGTTCACCGTGAACACGACCGCGTCGCCCTTCGCGAGCGGCACCACCTCAGCGCGTGACTGCATCCGCGGCCGCTGCTCCGTCATGACGAACTCGCCGCCCGTAAAATCCCGCCCCGGTTCCGACAGCAAAATGGCGACCTGAAGCGGAAACACGTGTTCGCCGTAGAGATCCTGGTGCAGGCAGTTGTAATCGCCCTCGCCGTATTGCAGGATCAGCGGCGTCGGACGGACCTGTCCGGCGTCATGGCAGCGCTCGATGAAATCCGCGTGCTTCGGCGGATAACGCACGTCGATGCCCATCGCTTCATTCCACCGGTTCGCGACCGGCACCAGATGCGGATACATGGCCGTGCGCAATTGGCCAATCATGTCCGGCAGCGGGTAGTCGAAGTACTTGTATTCGCCGCGCCCAAAACCATGACGCGCCATGACGACGCGGCTTCGAAACAGATCGTCGCGTGCATAGAGCGCCGTCAGCGCGTCGCATTCGGACTGCGCGACGAGTTGCGGCACGGCGGCGCATCCATACAGGTCGAGATCCTGTTCGATACCCGGCCAGTCAAGCGCGTCGATCCGTTGCGCGATCGTCGCGGCCATCGTGACGACGGCGGTCTTCTCCATAGATGAACTCATACTTGCGTGGCGGCTGCGCTCGCAGCCGGCTCCTGGAATGTGATTGGATCGAACCAGTGTACGGGCGCGGCGCAAACAAAACACTCCGGGTCTTGCGGTCCCATTCAGCGGTGCTTGCACCTCTGCAGCAAGAAACATGCGATCCTGCAGGAGTTGCCGATTCAGGCTACGCTGTCGGCCTCAGCTGCGCCCGTCTCATGCGGGTCGCGCACGTGCCATTCCCGTAAGGACAGCAATGAAACAAGCGCTCACCATCGATTTTGTCTCCGATATCGCGTGCCCGTGGTGCGCTATCGGCCTCTCTTCGCTGCAACTCGCGCTGGTGCGCGTTGCCGGCAGCGTCGATGCCCAGATCACCGTGCATCCGTTCGAGCTGAACCCGCAGATGGGTCCGGACGGCGAAGCCGTTGTTGACTATCTCGGCAAGAAGTACGGCCGCACGCCGGCGCAGATCGCCGAGACGCAGGCCATGATCCGCGAGCGCGGCGCAAGCGTCGGCTTTGACTTCGGCCCGCGCACGCGGGTCTACAACACGTTCGATGCGCACCGCCTGCTGCATTGGGCGGGCATCCAGGGGGCGCAGTTGCCGCTCAAGCTTGCGCTGCTGCGCGCTTATCATTCCGAGGGCAAAGACCCGAGCAATCACGACGTGCTGATCGAAGCCGCGCAATCCGTGGGACTGAACGCCGCCGAAGCGCGCGACGTGCTGATGAGCGGCGCATATGCCGACGAGGTGCGCGCGGAAGAACAGAACAATCAGGAGATGGGCATCCAGTCGGTGCCCGCTATCATCTTCAACCGTCGATATCTCGTGACCGGCGGGCAACCGGTCGAGCAGTTCGTGAAGGTCATCGAGCAGGTTCTGGCCGAGCAATAGCATGTGACGGCGGTGGTTTTGCAAGCGCGTTCGGCGACCGGGCGGTGGATGGGTTTGCATCCGCGGCGCCGGCCCCGCGCCGACGCGCTGGTTGAGGAAATTCTGTCAATGGAGGCAAAGCATGGCAGCAATCGTCGACTACCGGCCGTTCTGTTTATCTCGCTTCTCGTGCTTTTTGTCGCCGCCATGGCCTTCGGCGCATTTGTTCTGCGGCACCGCGCGCCATTGCCCGAAGATGAACGGGACGATTTCAGCGTGGTGCAGACATCGACGTTGACCTTGCTGGCTCTGCTCATCGGCTTCAGTCTTTCGATGGCGGGTCAACCGCTACGACCAGCGCAAAAGTCTCGAAGAAAACGAAGCCAACGCGATCGACACTCAATATGCGCGGGCCGATCTGGTGGACGCGCCCATCGGTGCGCAGATGAAGGCCGCGCTGCTCCGCTACGCGCAATTGAGACTGGCCAACTACTACACCCGGGATACCCAGGAGCTTGCGCGCATCGGCCGCGAAACCGCGCAAATGGAATCCGCTCTCTGGCGACTCAGGCGGCAAAGGACAAGCCGACGCCCATCTCCGTCCACGACAAACAACGGCGACACGGCAAAGCCGCGAAGCTCCCGTTGAGGCCGCCATCGCGACATATAATCACTGCGGCGATCGAATACGCTTCTCGAGGCGGCATCGTGTTTCGCTGCCTCGCCCCGCTGGCACCACGCAGCTTGAACGGCAAAGCCCGGAAACCCGGCAAAGGAGGAACAGTGAAGACAAACGGCGCGAGAAGAATGATCGGTGCGATGGCCGCCGTGGCCATCGCGATTTGCGCGACCTACGCTGATGCGCAGACCACCGGTGGCATGCAGAACGATGCGCCCACGCAAAGCCCGCAAGTCACGACGTCGTCATCGTCGTCCCGGGCGAGATCGGACAGCCAGGTGGTCCGAGACGTTCGCCGGGCGTTCACACGCACAACGGGGCTGAATTCGTCGGCTATTCATGTGCAGGCGCGCCACGGCGTCGTGACACTGACCGGCCACGTGCCTCAGCGCTCGCAGATCCAGCGGGCTGGAAATGCCGCAAGGTCGGTTCGGGGAGTCCGGTCGGTATCGAACAGGCTGACGGTGCGCACGAGGCACAGCAGCGGCGCGTGATCCCCAGCACGCCGCCACCGATTCGATTCATGACCCGGCGGCATCGCTTCACGAGGAGCGATGCCGCCGGGTCTTATTCAAATCCGCACACTGTCTTCGGTGTTTCGTGGCCGGCGCCTTCCCTGCCGACTCCGCGTCTCGAGTTCAGCAAGCAGGCAACGCGTTACCGCCACATGCGATAGCTCACCACCGGCGCCCGGTATGCGTACACGCGCGGCGCACCCCAATAAACCGGCGGCCGATACATCTGATAGGCGACAGGCGGCGCAACGGGCTGCATCACGGTTTCCACCACAGGCATCTCTTCGTACTGCTGCTGGGCGTAGACCGGCACATACTGGACGGGCGGCGGCGGCGCGTATTCCTGCCGCACATAGACCGGCTGACTCTCGGCATACATCGGCTGCGGCTGCGCCTGCGCATACTCGGGCATCGGCTGGTACTGCATCGGCATGGGCGGCGCGTACTGCGGTTCCTGATAAGCCTGCCGGTACTGCACCTGCTGAACCTGCTGCGGCGGCGGCTGCGGTACCTGACGCGGCTGCGCTGCCTGTCGTTGCGCGTACTGGCGAGGTTGCGGCGGGATGGTCGTGTACTTCGAGTTGTCGTCTTCAGGGACGCCGGCGGGCAACGGCGGCACATCCACCCGGGCAACCTGCGTATTCGTGGGGTGGCTTTGGCCGTGGTTGTGCGAGTCGATCATCGCGTCGTAACCCGCCTGATCTTCCTTACCGCGATTGATATAGCCATTGCGATACGCGCGCGCCACGTCCGACATCTTCGCCTTCGGGTCTTCTTTCATGCCGTCGGCATTGACCTGATACTCGTCCGGACTGAGCGACCCGGCCGGCGCTTCGTCCGCGCCATACGCGGCTTCGGGGCCATCGGCCCATGCGAGGCCACATTGCAGCGTGAGCATCGACGCAACCGTCGTCACCCCGCACCCTAACAGCGTTTTTATTCTCATGATCCACCTCGCGGCCGATTAAGAATTTTGAAAGCCCAAGATCGTTTGCTCGCTGGCCCCGTGCGGCTATTGGCTGTGCCCCGTGCAATTGTTATTTTCTAGCACATTCTTTTGGAGTGGGCATAATTTTTTCTACGGATATGCGCGGCGTGACGCATTACCGGATTGGAAGTATGCGGCGTGAGTTGAGCAAGGGGTACGGCAGTCGACATCCGTACCGCGCTTCCAGGCGTCTGCGGCCAGCGCGCCCGGCTTGAACCACTCAGATCGCCGAGCCGCTCACGCCGCTCGAGCGACCCACGGCGGCCGCAACGGTGCGGTCAATGCCCTCCAATCGTGACCGATGCGCTCAATGCGTTCGGGTCGCGAGAGGACGCCCCAGCGATCAACTGATAGGCACCATTGTTAAGCTTCCACGCATGCGCGGTGGCATCCCATGTCGACAGCAGCTTCGGCGCAATCGATACGCTGACTTGCTGAGACTGCCCCGGTTGCAGCGCGACCTTTTGCCAACCGACGAGGCGTTTGGGCGGCTCGCCCAGACCGGCCGGCAGCGCGGCATAGACCTCGGTGATTTCCGAGCCGGCACGCGAGCCCGTATTCCTGACGGTGAAGGCGTTCGCTGATCTCGCTGATCGGCATCGGCGTGTGTGCGAGCAGCGCCCTCGCTTCGTCGATACGCGTTTGCGTCAGCACTTCGCTGAACGAAAAGCGGTGACCGGTCAAAATGGACAACACGCGGCGCCTGGTGCCGCCGCGGCATCAGCCCTCCAGATGCGGCTCAACGCGCCAGTTCAATCCTGCTGCGAAAGCGCCTCAAGCATCTCCACATGCAGCGCTTCTGTTTCATCATCCGCAGGGAACATGCATTCGATCCGCAACTCCTGCGCCGCGACGCTTTGCGGCGTACCCACGGTCGCGACCATCGAGAAATAGTTCAGCACGTGACCATCCTTGACGAAGCCGATCGGAATGACCGGCATGGCCGCAGCCGCGCCCGCATCGGCGCTGAACAAATGGGCGGAATGCGCATCCGCAGGCACCTCGGGATACGCGCGTAACGCCGCAAACAACTCGCGCGTCGTATCGTCGATCACACGGCCCACCGACTCGCGATAAACGCGCTGAATCAGACTATCCGCAACGCTTTGCCAATCGGCAACGAACGGCCGCATCCCCTCCGGATCGAAGATCAGATGCAGCATGTTGGGCGGCCCCTTGCGCGCCGCCATATCGATGAAGCAATTGAAAAACCTCGGCGCAGACTCATTCGTCATCAACACGTTCCAGTAGCGGTCCATGACCAGTGCCGGGAACGGCTCATGTTGGCGCAACATTCGCGCGAGCGCTTTCGTGACGCTCTGCATTTCCTGAGCATTCCACGCGGCGTCGGCGTACATCGGCGCATAGCCCGCGGCCAGCAGCAGCGTATTGCGTTCGCGCAGAGGGATGTCGAGCGTCTGCGCGAGATCCATCAACATTTGACGGCTCGGCACGCTGCGTCCGCTTTCGATAAAACTGATATGACGCTGTGAGACGCCGGCATTGAACGACAGGTCCAACTGGCTGACGCCGCGCATATCTCGCCAGTGACGCAACAGCGCGCCGAGGTCGTTCGGCGGCGTTCTCTTGACTGGATTGGCAGGCTTCATCATTTTCTTTTCCGCATGTCGGCAGGAACACAGAGTCTGGTGATCAGCGGACTTTGCACGATCACCGAACTCGGTGAGTCAGCATACTCCCTGCCGCCGACCCATCCTGGGTTGGAAAGAAAAGCCTCAGGCACGCTAGGCATGCGCCTGGAACCGCGCCTCCAAGGGCGGCTGCGCGATATTGCCGACGTAGTTCGTAATCGTCGACGCAGCTGCTACGGCAAGCACTTCGAACACCTGGTCGCGCCGGAAACCGGCTTCGAGAAACGCGTTCACGTCGCGCTCGTCGAGATGGCCACGCTTTTCGATCGACATTTTCGTCAGCGTCGAAAGCGCCGCATGCTGGCGCTGCGCGGGAGCCCTACCCGCGCGAATCGCGTCGACATCGGCGGGTGCAAGCCTTTCGTTCAGCGCCAACGCCGTGTGAAACGCCACCGCCCATGAACACGCGTTGGTCACTGCGTTCGTCAACAGCAGGGTCTGGATTTGTGCTTCCGTGAAAGTGCCTGCATGGACCTTTTGGAACAGACGCAGGAAAGCGTCGATCAGAACGGGCGATTCCGCCATCGCTCCCGCGATATTGGGGATAAAGCCGAAGGTCTGCTGAAGTTGCCGCAATACCGCTTTGGATTGATCCGGCGCGGAGTCGATAGCGTAAATCTGGAATGTCGACATGATGTGTCCTCGATGGTGAACGCGGCTCGAAATGAACTGCGCGACAACCGAAGACTAGGCGCGCCGAAGAGGCTCGCCAATTACCTCCGATGTAATAGGTTTGAATCGATTGAGCCGTGCTCTCCGCGATGAAGCAGATACCCATGCGAATGACACCGACAAAAAAGCCCGGCTCAAGGAACCCGGCTTCACTCTCTACAAGAACCTCGAATCAGAAGCGGTGAATGATCCCCACACCCACCGCGAACTGGCTGCCCGAAGAAGACGGCGTCGTGTTGTAGCCGTCGCCGAGCGTCGCCGTGGCGTCGATGATCTGCCCCGCGCCATTGGTGCCGAGCGTCTTGCCATTCGCCTTCTGATAAGCCTGCAGCGCGTACAACCCCGTGCGCTTGGACAGCGAGTAGTACTCGGAGAGGTTGAACTGGTGGTACTGCGCGTTGTCGTCGATACCGTTCGCGCGTGTCGCACGAGTGTAGCTGTAGCCCGCGCCGAGATCCCACGCCGTGACCGGCTTCCAGTGCAGCACGAGGCCGCCCGTATTGAAGATCGCCGTGTCGTGGAACTTCGAACCCGTGCCCGGAATGTACTGCACGTTCGAATACGTCGCCGTCACGTCCCATGCGCTGTTGAACGTTTAGCCGCCGCCCACCGCGAAGCGCTGTTGCGCCTGTGCGGTCTGATAGCCGTTGGTCAGCGCGGACACGCCGATCTGCGCGCCGCCGTTCGTGGTGGTCGAATCCGCGCCCCACGCGCCGCCGCCGAGGGTCGAGTTGTTGATCCGCGAGAAGCCGACCGCGAAGCCGACCGGACCCAGCGCATACTGCGCGCCGGTCGTCCACGTCGAGCCGCGATTGAAGCTGCCCGGCACGCCGCCCAGCGAATACGAGCCGCTGACCGTCAGACCGAAGAGTTTCGGCGACGTGTACTCCAGCGTGTTGTTCGAGCGGTAAATCGTATCGAGGCCGTCGATATCGCCAGGGTGCGCGCCGTAATAGCCGGTGAGCCAGGTCGTCGGGCTATAGGGCGAAAGCATCTGGTAATACGACGCCTACTGGCGGCCCGCCGTCAACGTACCGTAGCTCGCGTTGGTCACGCCGACCCAGGCCTGGCGGCCGAACATCGCATTGGTGTATTGCTGCGCGCCGGTGGCCGAATTGAAGCCGGATTCGAGCTGGAAGATCGCCTTCGTGCCGCCGCCCAGGTCCTCCGCACCCTTCAGGCCGAAGCGGCTGCCCGCCCACACGCCGGGGGTCATCTTGGTCGCCGATTTGCCGCCGCTGGTCGCGCCGAGCGACGCCTGGTTGTTGGTGTAGGACAGCCCGTTATCGACGATGCCGTACAGCGTGACGCTGCTTTGAGCGAAAGCAGGCAGGGCGGCAGCCATCGCTGCGCCGAACAACACCGCATCGACTCGTCTGATACTTTTAATCATTCTTAGGATCTCCAGGTTTTATGTCTCGTTGAAATACTTTTTTCTGCGCTACACCCCCCGGTGCGCCGAACCCTTTGCGTTAATACCGCTCGGGCTGCAACAGCCGTTTGACGGTCAAAGCCAGCGGCACGGTGAAAAAGATGTGCGACATGAACCCGCCGATAATCACTGCCGGGTCGTAGTAGTTCGGGTGGTTGTCCGACGCGATCATGATCGCCACGTGCATGACGATCCACGCGATCACCGCGTAGAACAACGCGATCAGCGTCGCCTCATAACCGCGCCGGCGGAAGTAAGGCCAGATTGCCGCGAACAGCACACCCCACTCCGCCGCGAACACGAAGTGAATGCCGGTCCCCACGACGTACGCCCCGATGCCGAGCGACTCCTGCACGTGCTTGCCGAACACGAGACCGGTCGCGTTGCGCGGAATGCCGGCGAGCGGCATCAGATGCTGCGCGCCGACCCACACCAGCGCCTCGTAAATCCAGATCGCCACCGCACCGACCAGTCCGCCGATCACCCCCGCGCGCAAGGTCGCCTTGCAGCCGGGCGACTCGGAATCCCTCGATCTCATACCCTTGCGGAGTTCCGTTCCGCTCATGCCGAAATTGCCGCTCATGTCTGCTCTCCTCGAAACCCACTTCACCTACGACAGGGCGCACGCGGCAAGCGGCCACACGAACTCGCGTGACTTTACAGCGCGCGGATTCAGGCTTCAGCCAGCGGGCCGGCCTCGAAAGGCGGCGCGCTGCGTGGCAGCCGCGTTTCTTCGAAAGCGCGAATGGGAGAACACGAAGCAAAGACGAGCCGTCGGCAACGCGGCGCTACGCGCGCGTCGATGAACGGCGCCAGAGGGTGTGCAAACGTCATGCGTGTCTCTGGGAAAAATACGGGTCCGCCCCGGATTTCGATCGAATCCGGGGTCTTGTTGGTATCGAAGTGAAAACCCGCCGGGCGGCCCGGCAGGGTCGAGCGCGCTTACACGGCGTCAGGCACCCTGCGTGTCTTCAGGAACGCTTCGAGCGTTTCGCCGCGCATGCTGGCGTACATGCCGAGGTTCGTGATCTTCACCACGCGAGCGAATTTTTCGAGCACGAAGAAGCACACGCCATAGCGAATCAGGCCGATCCAGTCGGTGTTGTCGACCAGCGTGCGCTCTTGCGGCGTGAGCCCGGCCGCGTCATACGCGGCGCTGCGGTCTTCCAGCCACAACTGGCGCGCCGGCGCTTCGCGCATCTGCCAGAAGAAGCGGTTCAGGCGCATCGCCTTCATGCTCTGGCGAATGTCGAACGGATACGTGCCGGTCAGTTCTTCGACGCCGATCAGTTGCGGATTCATTGCGCCACCTCGTCTTCATAGATCGTCACGGCCATCGCGGTGCTAGTCGCGAGATAGTAGTTGCGATGCAGTTCGCGGACCTTCGGACCGAGTGCGCCGCGCATCGCGAGCCACATGATCGTCTCGACGCTTTCCGCGCCGCCCAGGCGCACGTAGTCCACATGCTTCATCGCCGCGAGACGCTGCGGGTCGTTGACGATCAGGTCGAGGAACTCCATGTCCCACTCGGTGTTGTTAAAGCCGCTGCGCTCGCCGTGCACCTGGTGCGAAAGGCCACCCGTGCCGACCACCACCACGTCCAGATCCTGCTCGAACGATTCGATCGAGCGGCGCAGCGCCTGGCCGAGCCGGTAGCAACGGTTCGCGGTGGGCAGCGGATACTGCAGCACGTTGACTTCCAGCGGCACCAGCGACATCGGCCAGCCGCCGTCGTGCGGCAACATCAGCAAGAGCGGCGAATTGCAGCCGTGATCGAGCGCCCGGTCCTGGAAGATCGTCAGATCGAACTCGTCGGCGACCATCTGCTCGGCGATGTGAATCGCCAGATCGGGATGGCCGGCGATGTCCGGCAACGGGCGCTTGCCCGCGCCTTCATCCGCGAATTCATGGCTGGCCGACACGCCCAATGCGAAGGTCGGATAGCAGTCGAAGAAGAAGCTGTTGGCGTGATCGTTGTAGAACATCACCATCACGTCGGGCTTGCGGTCCGCGAGCCATTTCGCAACCGGCTCGTAGCCTTTGAAAAGGGGCGCCCACGCGGGATTGTTCTGCTTGCCCTTGTCGTACGCCATGCCGATAGTGGGCACATGCGAGGTGCCGATGCCGCCAATGATCCTTGCCATATTCGTAGTCTTCCGTTACTTGGTGCCGCACGCCAATCGGATAGGTATTCGTGACCAGCAACCTCGCCAGCGCGACCATCTTGGGATACAAAGATAGGAATTGTGCCGTCGAACAGGAAGTACGGGTAAACCGCAGCCGGCCGTAAGGTAATGGGCCGAAGCCATGCCCAACGCCGCTGCGCGGGGTGCGACGCAGCGCTGCAAGCCGCGTGGCGTATGACTCCGTCGGTATCCCGAACCGCCTTGGCGAGCTGTGGCCTCGCCCCGTTGCCGTCAGCTGGCGATAAACAGAACAGATGGCCTTGAAAAGAAGTCGCAAGCAGCGTTTGCAGGCGTGGTGCGGCGCTGCGCGCATGGCTATACTTCGGACCTTCGGACGAGTACACGACGATGAACGAGACGACCCAGCAGGCCATTGTTCAGACCTTGCGCGAGAAGATCCTGGCCGGCGAGCTATCGCCCAGCCAGCGTCTCGTGGAAGCGCAACTCGCGCAGCGGCTCGGCGTGTCGCGCACGCCGCTGCGTTATGCGCTCAGCGTGCTGTCCTCGGAAGGCTTGCTGGACCGCTCCGGGGGGCGTGGCTACGTGGTGCGCCGCTTCAGCGTGCGTGACGTGCTCAACGCGATCGACGTGCGCGGCGTGCTCGAAGGACTCGCGGCGCGCTCGGTCGCCGAACACGGCGTGGGCGCGGCGCTGGCGGCGGCGCTCGACGATTGCCTGCGCGAAGGCGACGACCTCTTCAACCAGCGGCAACTGCAGCCCGGCGACGACGTGCGCTATGCGCAGATGAACGGCCGCTTTCACGCGCTGATCGTCGACGCCGCGCAGAACGTGGCGGTCTCGGCCGCGTTGAGTCTGAACGACAAGATCCCGTTCGTGTCGCCCTTCACGATCGCCTTCGACGAAGCCGCGCGCGAGCGCCAGTTCATGATGCTGATGTACGCGCATCGCCAGCATCACGCGATTGCGGATGCGCTGAAAAAAGGCGAAGGCGCGCGCGTGGAAGCGTTGATGAAGGAACACACGCATATCTCGAAGGAAAGCCTGAACCTGTCGCTGCCGTCGCTGCATCTGATCGCGGGTGCCGCATGACGAGCGACAGCCCAGCTCTCGCCATTCACGCCGCGCCTCTCAAGGCGCCGTCGTCCCTCAACAGCAAGGACTTGCTCAACCTCGCGCAACTGCGCGCGTTCCGCCTCGTCGCCGAGATGGGCAGCGCGACGCGCGCCGCGGCCGCGCTGTTTCGCGCGCAATCGGCGGTCACGCGGTCGGTGCAGGAGCTGGAGTCGGCGCTCGGCGAGCCGCTGTTCGACCGCGGCCCGTCGGGCATGCTGCCGACGCCGGTCGGGCGCGCGGTGCTGCATCGTTGCGAGCGGATTTTCGCGGAACTGGAAGAGGTTGCGCAGTGGTGCGCCGCGCGCCAGGCGCGCCGCCGGCCGGCAGCGGAAGGCTCATTGCCCGCCTATCTGCTGAACACGCGGCGACTGCAACTGTTCGTGGCACTCGCGCGGCACCGGCATATGCCGAGCGCGGCGAAGACCTTCGGCATCAGCCAGCCCGCGGTGAGTACCGCGATTCGCGTGCTGGAAAGCGGCTCGGGCCTGAGCCTCTTTCACCGCAGCCCGCGCGGGATTCTGCTCACCACTGAAGGCGAAACGTTTCTGCTGCACGTGCGCCGCGCATTGAACGAACTGCGGCACGTGCCGGACGATATCGCCGCGTTGCACGGCAAGATTCAGGGTCTCGTGACGGTCGGCGCATTGCCGCTCGGGCGCACGCTGATCCTGCCCAAAGCGATTGCGCGCATGAGCTCGGAGAATCCGGGCGTGCGCGTGGTCACTGACGAAAGCGCCTACGAGACGCTGGTGGCGGGCCTGCGCGCGGGCGACATCGATTTCATTCTCGGCGCGCTGCGCGACAACGACGCGTCGAGCGGCCTGAAGAACGAGCGCCTCATGTCGGAAGACATGGTGGTGCTGGTGCGCCGCGATCATCCGCTGACCCGCGAGCGGGGCCTCACCATCATGGGCTTGCGCGACGCGCGGTGGATTCTGCCGCGCGGCCACTCGCCAGCGCGCGGGCTGTTCGAAGCGCAATTCAAGCGGAGGAAAGTCAAGCCGCCGCTGCCCACCGTCGAGACCGCCGACCTCGCGGTGATACGCGGGCTGTTGCTGGGCACCGACATGCTGGCCGCGCTGTCGGCGCAGCAATTGCATCACGAGGTTCGCTCCGGGCAGTTGGTGGTGCTCGACGTGCAACTGCACAACACGCGGCGCGACATCGGCCTGACCGTGCGCGCGGCGGGCACGCCGTCGCCGGCCGCGCGCGCGCTGATCGACGCGATCCGGCTGTCGGTGGTCGACGTGACGCGCACCGTCACCCTCGGCGCGGCCTGAGCGCCGCGCGCGACGGCGCCCAGCGCGGCTAGTCCGGCAACTCGTCGAAGAAAGCGCGCCAGTCGAACGGCGTGGGCAGTGTGCCGTAGTCGATACCGCCCGTCTGCATCGCATCCACGATGCTGTCCTGCAAACGCGCGCACGCCTCGCTCATGAACGGCGTGATACCGGCCTCCTGCAGCGTCTGCGAAACCTCGCGCATTTCCGCCGCGCGCCGGCGCCCATGTTCGGCGACGCGGCTGACCAGATAGCCGGGCACGTCCGCGTCGTCGCGCATTTTGCCGAACGTCTGCGCGAGCGAGGCCAGCACGATCGACTCCGCATCGTAGTGCCGCGCGGCGCGCAGACATTCCACGGTCAACGCTTCGATGCCCTTGATCATCACGCTGCGGCACATCTTCGCGGCCGAGGCCACGCCGACCTTCGCCGACACCGCTCGCGCATCGAAACCCAACACGTTGAGCATGGGCGCGAGGCGAGCGGCGTCAGCGCCGCCCAGCAGCATCGGCACCGCGAGACCATACGGCGGCACGGGCGCCATCACGGCGGCCTCGACGTAGCGCGCGCCCGCGCCTTCGATGCACGCCTGCGCGTGCTGCTTGGTGTGCGGCGAGACCGAGTTGATATCGAGGACCACCTGCTCCGCTTCGATGCAGCGAGCGACCTCTTGCGCCACCTCTAGATCGGCTTGCGCGGTCACCGCCGAGACGACGACTTGCGCGCCGTGGAGCGCGCTTTGCAATGTGTCGGCGACACGCACGCCCGCAGCCAGCGCCTTGTCACGAAGAACATCGCGCCGCAGATCGAACATCGACACCTGCACGCCTTTCGCGGCAAGCGCCGCGCCGAGTATCCCGCCGGCCTCGCCGAAGCCGATGAAAGCGATCGTGGCGATGCGAGTCGGGCCGCTCATCGCCGCGCTTCCCGCAGCGAAGAGAAGATGCCGGTTGCGCCGTCAAAGCGCCGCAAGGTCGTGGGGAATGTCGCGCCGTGTGTCATTTCGAGCCACCGTTCTAGCTGTGTGCCAAGCACTATTGTAGGTATTGGACGAGTTCTGGGAACGCTTAAAGCAGCGTGCCATGCCATCGCATTTGCTTATCGGCCAAATACTGCATCGCGAACATGCGCTGCGAAACAGTACCCATTGCGCTTTTCTGCTACAAACATACAAGCACCTCCAATTCGACAAGCAGGGTGAGACGATGACTCAGAAACAATGGGACGCGATGGACGAATTTCTGACGAGCCGGCTGCTGGCGCCCGATGCCGTGCTCGATGCAGTGCTGGACGCGAGTGCCGCGGCCGGTCTACCGCCGATCAACGTGGCCCCTAACCAGGGCAAGCTGCTGCACCTGCTGGCGAAGCTGCGCGGCGCGCGGCGCATTCTCGAAGTCGGCACGCTGGGCGGCTATAGCACGATCTGGCTGGCGCGCGCGCTGCCGACCGGCGGCCGCCTGATCTCGCTCGAAATGAATCCGGACAACGCGGCGGTGGCGCGGGCCAATGTCGAGCGGGCAGGTTTGTCGGGCATCGTCTCGATCGTGATGGGCGCTGCCGCGCAAACACTCGCGAAGTTCGTGACCGATGGCGTCGAACCTTTCGACATGATTTTTCTCGACGCCGACAAGAAGAACTATCCGGACTATCTGCGCCTGTCGCTGCAACTCAGCCGGCCCGGCACGCTGATCGTGGGCGACAACGTGATTCGCGCAGGCCGCATCGCGGATCAGCACAGCACCGATCCCGACGTCGTCGGCTTGCATGAATATTTCAGGCTGCTTGCGACGAATCCGCAGCTCGACTCGACTGCCGTGCAAACGGTCGGCATCAAAGGATGGGATGGATTTTCCATGTCGATCGTGTCGGCCTAGCGCGAACGGGTCGATCACGCGACTTCGACATCACCCTGCGAAGAAGCGCAGGCATCGCGACGGGCAGATGACACGGCACGTGCAAAGAAGATATGGAATCCTTGCCATATATAAAGCGTAGCCACGACACAGACGGAGGCATTACCCGTTGCTCGCGAAGCATCAGGTGAAATTCTCGCAGGCATATGGCGTCGATCTGTCGTTGCTGGCCGGCATGAAGGCTGTGACGATCAAGCCCACCATCGAATACGACTCGCGCCAGCACACGTTCAGCGGCCCGTTGCTCACCGACGTGCTCGACTACGTCGGCGCGCCCGGCGCGGGCAGCACGCAAGTCCTGCTTCACGCGGTCGACGGCTATGCGGTGACGACCACACTCGACACGGTGCGCGCGTATCGCTTCATCGTCGCCACGCAGATGGACGGCAAGCCGCTGCTGCTCGGCGGCGTGGGGCTCTTATGGGCGATCTTCGATGCGGACACTATCCCGCAGTTGTCGGCCAAGCCGCTCAAGGAGCGCTTCGAGCTGTCTCCGTGGGGGCTTTACCCTCTGCAGTTGAGCGAAACGTAGCCGCGCCGAACCGCTCGACGCACGCCTGCCTCACCCGCTCGACCGACGCCGCCCAGCCCTCGCCCGGCGCGCGGCGAAACAGGCGCAGCGTCGGATACCACGGCGAATCGTCGCGCTCGTGCATCCAGCGCCAGTCCACATCTCGTTCCGGCAGCATCACCCAGCATGGCTTGCCGAGCGACGCGGCCAGATGCGCGATCGACGTATCCACGCAAATCACCAGATCGAGTTGCGCGATGATCGCGGCGCTGTCCGCGAAATCCGTCACCTTCGTGCCGAGATCGAGCAAGGGTTGAGCGGCGGGCGGATGGCGCGCGTCGTCTTCGCCCTGGCCTTTTTGCAGACTCACGAAACCCAGACCCGGTACGCTCCAGAGCGGCGCGAGCGTCGCCAGCGAAGCCATCGAGCGGTTCGCATCGTTATGGTGGTTCGCGTTGCCCTTCCACACCAGACCGATCTTGCGGCCGGACCGCAGCGCGTCCAACGCCGGCCGCCATTGCTCGACGAGCGCCGGCTCGAGCGTGATCTGCACGGCGCGCGGAATCGTATCGATGGTGGTGTGCAGATACAGCGGTGCGCTCAACAGACTCGTCCAGCAGTCATAGTCCGCAGCGCGCGCCTGCGCGGCGGTGTGATCGAGCACGGCATCGACGCCGTCCACCTGGGCCATCAGCCGATGCAGCGCCGGCGCGCACGCGAAGGCGATATGCGCGGCCCCTTGAGCTTTCAGCATTGCGAAGTAGCGGCTGAACTGAAGCATGTCGCCCAGGCCGTCTTCCTGCCAGACCAGCAGCGACTTGCCGGCGAGCGAACCGCCCAGCCACTGCGGACAGCCGAGCATCGCGCGGGTCCTGTGATGGACGAACGCGGGCTGTTCGTAGCGGCACTCGTACAGCGCCCAGCCCTCCTCGAAGCGGCCCATGCCGAGCAGCAGCCCGGCCAGACCGAAGCGCGCGTCGCCGTAATCGGCGCGTAGTGCGAGCGCCCGGCGGTATGCGCTTTCCGCCTCGGGCACGCGTCTGAGTTGCGCGAACGCGCTGCCGAGATTGGAATGCGCCTCGGCCATCCCGGGACATACGTCGAGCGCGCGTTGAAACGCATCGAGCGCTTCGGGGAAACGGTCGAGCACGCGGAGCACGCATCCGAGGTTGTTATGCGCATGCGCGATACCGGGCTGGCAGCGAATCGCTTCACGATAGGCCTGCTCGGCCTCGTCGAAACGCTCCTGCCTGAACAGCGCGATGCCGACGTTGTAGTGCGCCTCGGCGTAGTCGGGGCGGCACGCGATCGCTTGGCGGTAAGCCGCTTCGGCCTCAGGCAGACGCGCGAGGTCCACCAGCACTGCGCCGAGGTTCAGATGGGCCTCCGCATAATCGGGCCGTACGGTCAGCGCGAGGCGGAAGGTCAGTTCGGCTTCCGGCAGCCGCTGAACCGCCCTTAGCACACCACCGAGGTTGTTCAGCGCCTCGGGATACTGCGGACGCAGGGTCAGCGCCTGGCGGTACGCCGCGTCGGCCTCCTTGATGCGGCCGAGCGCCACCAGCACGTTGCCGAGGTTGTTGTGCACCTCGGGGTAGTTTTGCAGTCCGGGCAGCGCCCGGCGATAAGCGGCTTCGGCTTCATCCGGGCGGCGCAGATCGCACAGCAGGATGCCGTGGTTGTAGTGCGCTTCGACATAGTCGGGGCGCAGCGTCACCGCCAGGCGATACGACGTTTCCGCTTCTTCCTTGTAGCCGAGTCCGTAGAGCACGTTGCCGAGATGGTGATGCGCGGCGGCGTGATCGGGCCGCAGCGAGACCAGTTGCCGATACATCGCCTTCGCGGCGGACAGTCGCCCGAGCGACTGGAATAGCGAGCCGAGGCTGCCGTACACGTCGGCATAGTCGGGCTTGACGCGCAGACAGTGGCGCCAGTGGCTTTCGGCATCGGTCATGTCGCGCAGCGCGAAACAACACGCGCCGGCGATGTTCAACGAGTCGGCCCGTGCGTCGTTCGGCAGCGTGGTGTCGTCGAGCCACGGCGTCACCATCGACAATGCTTCGGCGAACTGTCCGGCCGAACATAACGCGACGGCCCGCTGGTTGAGGTCGGCGATCGGAGAGGCGAGCGTCTGCGTGGGCGTCATGAGTGCTGGCGAGTAGGGTCGGCGCCGTCGGTGCGATCGGCATTTCACCACGCAGCTTAAGGGATTCAAGGTGGTTCCAACGCGGAGAAATGAGCGGCTTTTAGCCGTCTAATCCGCCGCTATAAGCGGCATCACGGGAGAAAAGATCGCGCGGCAATGTTAGAATCGCCCCCGCCTTTATCCCGACCATCATGACTCTACGATCCCGCAACCGCATGACCGCATGGCTTGGCCTGTTCGCCATGTGGCTCGTCGTGTTCGCGCCGCTCGCGAGTCAGATGCTGCTGTCGGGCCGCGCGCACGAGCCCATCGCCGCGCTCTGTTCGGCACTGCACCCGTCCGGCGCGAGCGAGGCGGGCCTCGTCGCGCACACCGCTGCGCAGCCGCTGCATCTGAGCCACGACGAGGCATTCGGCGCGTGCGGCTACTGTCATCTGCTCCAACATCACGTCGCGATGCCGACGATCGCGGCCGTCGAGCCGCCTGCCGCTCTCGCGCTCGCCGGCAGCGCGCCGCCCGCGCTTTCTACCCGCTTCACGCCACTCGGCGCGTTCCCGTCGGGACGCCCCAGAGCCCCACCTGTCGTTTCCTGATCGCTGCCGGTCCTGATCGCGCATTCGTCGCACCCGTCGAGGGGGCGCGCGATCGCCTGTTCAATGCATCAAGGAAACGTTCATGTTCGACTTCGCCCTGCGGAGGCTGCCCTCTTGCGTCCGCCGTGAGGCTCGCGGCGGCGTCCCGTTTCGACGGCCCGCCCAGCCGCTTTTTCCAGCGTATTGGCCCGCGCTGATTCCGGCGTTCGTGCCGGCCTTCGTCTCGTCGCCCGCCCACGCCGACAACTCGGCCACCGACGCCACATTGCCTGCGGTGAGCGTCACCGCAAGCGCGAGCGCCTCGCCGCGCGCCGTCGATCCGAACCTGCCTGCCTCCGTCGAAACCGTTACCCGCGAGCAGTTCGGCAACTGGAACGTCGTCAACACCGAAGACGTGCTGAAGTACATGCCGAACCTCGCGGTGCGCAAGCGCTTCATCGGCGATCTGAATTCGCTCATCGCCGTGCGCGGCACCAGCAACGCGCAAAGCGCGCGCGGTCTGGTCTACGCGGACGGCCTGCTGTTTTCCAACCTGCTCGGCAACAGCTTTACGTTTGCGCCGCGCTGGTCGATGGTGTATCCCGACGAGATCGAACAGGTCGACGTGATCTATGGGCCGTTTTCCGCGCTGTATCCCGGCAACTCGCTCGGCGCGACGGTGCTCATCAGCACGCGCATGCCGAAGCAATTCGAAGCCAACGCGGACGTCAAGGCGTTCACTCAGCACTTCAGCCTGTACGGCGTGAACCCAAATTTCAACGGCAGCGAGATGAGCGCGTCGATCGGCGACCGGGTCGGCAAGTTCTCCTATCTGCTCGGCGTGAACCATCTGGAGAACACCAGCCAGCCGCTGCAATTCGCCACGCTCGCGCAATCGGCCACGCCCGCGAAACCCGGCGACACGCCCGTGACCGGCGCGTATTTCTACAACAATCAGACCAATATGCCGACCGCCGTACTCGGTGTGAACGGCGAAGGCATCGAGCACACGGTGCAGGACCAGTTCAAGCTGAAGATGCAGTACGACTTCACGCCGACGCTGCAAGCGGGCTTCACGCTCGGCTACTGGCACCAGACTTACGACAGCCAGACATCCAGCTTCCTGCGCGATGCGAACGGCAACGCCGTATACAGCGGCACGGTGTCGATAGGCGGCTACCGGTACACGATTCCCGCTGCCGCGTTCGCGCCGAGTCTCGGCCACAGCGAGAACTGGCTGTACGGCGTGTCACTGAAAACGCGCAACGCCACCGGCTGGAACGGCGAAGCGATTGCCTCGTACTACGACATCGGCAACAGCGTGGCGCGCACGGCCAATTCGGGCGCGCCGGGCAATGGTCCGGGCACGGTCATCTTCGGCGACGGCACCGGCTGGAAAACGCTCGATCTGCGCAGCACCTACACGCCTGCAAGCACGCAAGCCGGTCTCGCGAATCACGCACTGAGCTTCGGCTATCACTACGACAACTACTTTCTCGACAACCAGAGCTACAACACGCTGAACTGGCGCGATGGCGACGCGGCCTCGTTTGCCAACGCGTTCGTCGGCAAGACGCAGACTCAGGCGCTGTACGCGCAGGACGCATGGCGTTTTCTGCCGCGCTGGAAGCTCGTCTACGGTGTGCGCTATGAAGACTGGCAAGCCTATGGCGGATCGCAGTCGCTGCCCGGCCGGACCATTGCGTTCAGCGATGCGAACCAGCGTCACTTCTCGCCGAAGGCCTCGCTGTCGTTCGACGTGAGCGACGATCTGACCTTGCGCGCTTCCATCGGCCGCGCGTACCGCTTTCCGACCGTCAGCGAATTGTTCCAGGGGCAAATCAACGGCTCGTCGATCGTCAACAACAATCCGAACCTGAAACCCGAGGACGATCTGTCGAAAGAACTGAGCGCGGAATGGGCGCACTGGAACGGCGTGTTCCGCTTCTCGCTGTTTCAGGACGACGTGAAGAACACGATCTTCAGCCAGACCGACACGACCGTGATTCCCAACGTGACGAACTTCCAGAATATCGGCAAGGTCCGCTCGCGCGGCGTCGAAACGAGCTACTCGGGACAGGACGTGCTGGTGCGCGGACTGGACCTTCTGGCGAGCGTGGCTTACACGCAGTCGAAGATCATCGCCAACGCGCAGAACCCGGCCACGGTTGGCAAGTACTTTTATCGGATTCCGCTGTGGCGCGCGGATGTCGCGGCGACCTATCACTTCGACGAACGCTCGGCGCTCACGCTTGCCGCGCGCTATTCGGGGCGGCAGTACAACACCCTCACCAATACCGACACCCACCCGGATGTATTCGGCGGCACCAGTTCGTACACGGTGGCGGACGCGAAATTCACCTTCAGGCCGACGAAGCTCAGCGAAGTAGGCATCGGCGTCGACAACCTGTTCGACGCGCGCTACTTCGTCTATCACCCGTATCCGGGCCGCACGTTTTATGTGGAAGCGAAGCTGCGCATCTGAGTACATGACATGAGTGATTCACGCACCCGCAAACCGACCGACCCATTTCCGCCCGACGAGGATTCCATGTCCACTACCACCGCTGAACGCATCGGCTCTGCCACCGGCACGACGAACCCGGGCTATCGGACGCTCTGGCGATGACACCTTTACGCCGGCCTGTTCGTGATGCCGTTTCTGGTTGTGCTCGCGATTACCGGCACGCTGTATTGCTTCCAGCCGCAAATCGAACCGCTGATTTATCGTCACCGCCTGGTCGTCGAATCGCAGGCTACGCCCCGGCTGCCCGACAACGCGCTGCTTGCGAGAGCACGCGCGGCGATGCCGCCTGGCTCCGCAGCGGTAACCGCGACGATCACGAACGACCCGCGACGCAGCGCCGAATTCATCTTCCGTCTCGCGGACGGCGAAAAGCAGAGCGTCTATCTGAACCCGTACAACGGCGACGTGCTGGGCACGCTCAGCGTCGAGCGCCGCTTCATGCAGCTGGACCGGATGCTTCACCGCAAGCTGCTGCTCGGCAAGCCGGGCGAACTGCTGATGGAGCTGGCCGCCTGCTGGACCCTGGTGATGATCGCCACCGGCATCGCACTCTGGTGGCCGCACGAGAAAACCAGTGCACGCGCCGCGCTACTGCCGCGCTTCGCGCTGAAGGGGCGCGCGCTGTGGAAGAACCTGCACGCGGTGATGGGCATCTGGCTGGCGCTCGGCGCACTCGCGTTCGTGTTGACGGGCCTGCCCTGGTCGGGTTCGTGGGGCAAGCAGTTCAAAGCGCTCGCGAGCGCCGCGAATCTCGGCGCGCCGCCGGGCGCCTGGGGAGGCTTGCCGTTGCACTCGGCGCGGCCAGCCAAGCACGACGAGCGAGACTCGACAGTCCAGACGCATGCCGCGAACGCCGCCGAGCACGCGCTCGCTGAACATAGCGCCCCTTCGGCGCAAGTGGACTCGATGCCCGGCATGGTAATGGACGATCTGCCGCTTCCGCGCACACCGTGGGCGGTCGGCAATTCGCACGTGCCCTCTTCCAACGCGGACTCTGCCGGCGCCGACGCGCCGCAACCGCTGCCGCTCGGGCGCATCGTCGCGATCGCTGCATCGCTTGGCTTGACGGACGACTACAGCATCGCGCTGCCAAGCTCGGCGACCGACGTCTACACGGTGTCGTACTTTCCTGGCAATCCGAAAGATGAGCGCACGCTATACATCGACCGATACAGCGGTGCGGTGCTGAAGGACATCCGTTATGCCGACTACGGCGCGGTGTCGAAAGCGGTGTCGTACGGAACGTCGTTGCATATGGGCCGCTATTTCGGCGTGGCCAACCAGATTCTCTGCGCGGCGATTTCGCTCGGCCTCGCCGCGATGGCCGTGACCGGCTGTGTGATGTGGTGGAAACGGCGGCCGCAGCGCTCGCTCGGCGCACCGTCGCGCGAACGCGCCGTGCCGCCGATGCGCGGCTGGAAAACCGGCCTCGTTCTGCTCGGCATCGTGTTTCCGTTGATGGGCGCCACGCTCGTCGTGGTATGGGTCGTGGACCGGGTGATTTGTGGGCGGACCCCGCGGCGGCTGAATAGCGTCTAGTCGTCATATACGCAAAGTAGGCACGAAGGTGTCGCGGGGCGGCCACCTGATGAGTCTCGCGCCCATCACACCCAGCACCCGCGCGCCGCAGCGATGCGGGACTGCAATTGTCAGGCGATTTCGCACCGTTGTAACGCATATTGCACTCTCTGCACATTTACGATACATTTTGCTCGTTTATGATCGATTAACAGCCAACGGCATGGTGGGCCCAAATGCAGCGAACCCGAGAAGACGCGATGAACGGACTGCTGCCCGAGCAGCGCGAGCAGGTGATTCTGGAGCGGCTGCGCACGCACGGGCGCGTGCTGGCCGCCGCGCTGGCCGCCGAACTCCAGACCTCGGAGCACACGGTGCGCCGCCATCTGCGCGATCTGGCCGAACAGGGGCACTGCAAGCGCGTGTACGGCGGCGCCCTGCTGCTCTCGCCCGCCGACAAGCCCGCCGCGGTCCGCATGAGCGAGGCCGTGGATCGCAAGGCGTGCCTCGCCGCCGCCGCGGCTTCGATCGTCCGTCCAAAGCAGGTGATTCTGCTGGACGCCGGTTCGACCAACGCCGCCATCGCGGCCGCGCTGCCGGACAACGCGGACCTGACCGTCGTGACGAATGCGCCCGACGCATGCACCCGCTTGCTGAATCGGCCGGGCTTTGACGTGATTCTGATCGGCGGGCGCATCGCGCGGGGCGCGTCGGGCTCGCTCGGCGCGACCGCTCTGCTGCAAATCCAGCACATCCGCGCCGACCTGTGCTTCCTCGGCGCCTGTGCGTTCGACCCTGACGAAGGGGTCGCCGCATTCGACGCAGAAGATGCCGAACTCAAACGGGCGATGGTGAAAGCAAGCGGTCAGATCGCCATCGCGCTGACTTCGGAAAAGCTGATGACCGCCGCGCCTTTTGCGGTTGCGCCCGCATCGGCGGTCGACTATCTGTTCGTCGAAACCGATGTGCCGGCCGCGCGGCTCGCGAGTCTCGAAGCGGTCTGCGACAACGTGATGGTGGCGCGCTCATGACCACGCTTGCCACTTCTCACATCAAGCCGCTGAAGGAGCGTATCGCGACCCTCGGCGTCTTTCTCGCGAATGGCTTCGGGATCGGCGCGTGGGCAGTCGAAGTGCCGCGCATCAAGGAAAGACTGGCGCTCAACGACACCTCGCTCGGCCTCGCGCTGTTCGCCTTTGCGTTGGGCGCGATCGTCGCGATGCCGCTCGCGGGGCAACTCGCGCCGCGCTTCGGCAGCGGCCGCGCGACCGCGCTGCTCGGCGCGGCGTTCGTCATCACGCTGCCGCTGCCCGCGTTCGCGCCCAACCTTGTCACGCTTTGCATCGTGCTGCTCGCGCTCGGCGCGGCGAACGGCGCACTGGACGTGTCGATGAACGGTCACGCCAGCACCATCGAATCGCAGTGGCGCGCGCCGATCATGTCGTCGTTCCATGCGGCCTGGAGCGCAGGGGGACTGCTCGGCGCGGCCACCGGGGCGATGCTGCTCAAAAGCGGCGTCGGCGTGAGCGGCGGCCTGCTGGCGCCGGCCGCGTTCATCGCAGTCCTGATCGTCTGCGCCGCGTTGCTGGCCTTGCGCGATCTCGGCCCGCGCGCGGCCGCTGCGTCGAGCGGCTTCGCGTGGCCCAGCGGCGCCGTGATGAAACTCGCGCTGCTGGCGTTCCTCTGCATGCTGGTGGAAGGCGCGGTGGCCGATTGGAGCGCGGTGTACTTGCGCTCGACGTTGAACCAGGAGGCCAGTGTCGCCGCGATCGGCTATTCGGCATTCGCGTTCTCGATGGCCGCGTGCCGCATCGTCGGCGATGTGTCCGTGCGCCGCTTCGGCTCGAGCCGGGTCGTCGCGCTCGGCGGTCTGATCGCGATGGCCGGGCTCGCGCTGGTGCTCAGCGTGCCGACGGTGCTCACCGCGTGCGTGGGTTTTGCGATGGTCGGCGTCGGCCTCTCGAATATCGTCCCGGTGATTTTCAGCGCAGCGGGCCGCTCGACTGTCACGCCGGCGATCGGTGTGTCGATGGCGGCTACCGCGGGCTATGCCGGGTTCCTGGTCGGGCCGCCGTTGATCGGTCTCGGCGCGGGCCTGCTCGGCTTGCGCGTTGCGCTGTGTGTGCTCGTGATGGCTGCGTCGATTGTGTGCGTGCTCGGCGGCAAGGCAGTGCGCAGCGCGCGGCTCGCATAGAGCGGCGCGGCTTGCCGCGCGGCGGCTTCAACCGGTGCCTGCTCGCGGCCAGCGGTGTTTATTTCGTCTCTTTGTCCAGCAGCGCCGCGGGCTCGCGACCGAGCGCCGCCGCGCGTCCTGCATGCAGGTCCAGCGGCCAGCTGACGGCGTCGAGCAGCGAGTGCGGCTGTGCGCCACCGTCGAGTCCCGTTGCCGGCCACTCGTGCTTCGCCGGCACCCACAGCGTGCCGAACAGGTGATCCCACAGCGGCAGCAGTTGCGTGAAGTTGTGGTTCAGATGTTCGGCGCGGATCGAATGATGCAAGCGGTGATATTGCGGATTGTTGACCCACGTGACGTAGCGGCCCAGGTCCACGCGCAGATTCAGATGCGCGAAGTAGTTGCCGAACATGAACACGAAGGATGTCAGCCCGACGATCCACGGCTCGACCTTGAACAGCACGCCCACCAGCGGATAAAGCAGACAGCCTTTGATCAGAACTTCGAACCAGTGATGCCGCAGCGTCACCGTGACATTGAAGTCGACCGCGCTATGGTGCAGCGAATGCAGCTTCCACAGCACGGGCCAGGTGTGCTGCAGACGGTGAAACGCGTATTCGAGCAGGTCGATGGTGAGCAGCACGATCACGAACGACGCCAGCGCGCCCCATCCGCGCGACACCAGCACGACCATGCCGCCGCCGAGCGCGTTCACGATGGCGACGCTGGCCGCGGCCGTCAGCGGCTTCACCGCTTCCACCAGTGCCAGATACAAAGCGCCATAGGCCATGTTCAGACGCTGCGCCGAGCGCGATTGCAGCAATGCGGCCGGCCAGCGGCGCTCCAGCGTCGCACCCACCGCCATCATCACCAGCACGAGCGCGTACGCCTGGAGCCAAAGACTCGCGTGGTGCGGCAGGCCGGCAAACGCGCTTGATGCAAACATGGGATTCCCCGGGGATACGGTGCATCGAGAGCCGCCGGCCTTGCGCTGCGCACGGTTGCGGGCAACCTCGCGGGAAGCGCCGGAACACTCTACGTTAGCAGTGCATCGGGCGCGTTAATGCGATCTTCGCAGTCCGATGGGCCGCGCGCAAGCGTCGTGTGGCACGCGGTTCGTCCATACGGACACCCGGCGAAGCAGCGCTCAGGCCCGTCTATGGATTCGGAAAAAAGTGGCGAGGTCGCCGCTTCACGTCGTCATGATCAGGGGCGGTCGATACCTTGAGTACCGAGGGCCCGTGTCGCCGTTTTATCGACATCCGTTTTATGTTGACCCCGCCGCACCTCGCGAACGCGCCGACCTCCCCGAACGCTATCCGCAAGGACAGTGCTGCCGCCGTATTTGTTCACTACTTATGCTGGTCCGTTGCCGGCTGCAACGTGTTTTTGTCTTGTGATTCTCATATTGCAACAGCTATGCCATGAGGCCTCAAAGCCTCGTCAGACAAAGGCGTTCGGTTCAACGCGCGGTTTACAGCCCACTCAACGGCACTCGATGAATCGTAGTTGAGACGCCGCCGTGCTCCGTGGCAGCGCTTCCGTGCGAGCGGCGGCCAGTCATCTCGCGGGCACTGGAAAACCCGTAGACGGGTTGACCGGCAAAGCTTCGCCGAACGCTTCGGTGAGATATACCGCTGCCTGATTGATCGAAACAGCAGTGCCGGGCGCGGTCCTATGTGTCGCAAAACTGAGAAGGCGACGAGGCCGTTCGAACAACCCGCATGCAAGCGACGACGGACTGTGTCATCGCAAGCAGTTAGCGTTCTGCAACCGCTCAGGCGCCCGCGAATAGCGCGCCTGGCGATGGCACGCGCCGGTTCACAACAGTGCCGACAACTGCGCCACGCGAGCCTTGAACTGCTGCATTTCGGCGGCCTGCAGCGGCGTCTTCTGTGGCAGCTCGACCGTCAGCGGATCATTCGGCACGTGGTGCACATGAACTTCGTAGTGCAAGTGCGGGCCGGTCGCCCAGCCGGTTTCGCCGACATAACCGATCACCTGATCGCGGCTCACACGGCTGCCGCGGCGCAGCCCTTTCGCGAAACGCGACAGATGGGCGAAGGTCGTCGAATACGGCGGCGGGTTCTGAATCACGATCACCTTGCCGTAGCCGGTCTGCCGCCCGATGAAGCGGACCACGCCACGCGCGGTCGCGTGCACGGGCGTGCCGATCGGCGCGGCAAGATCGACGCCGTCATGACTTTGCCAACGATGCAGCACCGGATCGAAACGGCGTAACGAGAAGTCCGAGGACACCCGCGTAAAGTCCAACGGATAGCGTTCGAACGAAGGGTTGGTACTCGCGCCGTCTTTCGAATAGTAGAAGGGCTTACCCTGGAGATCCTTGTACAGGAACACGTCGTGGGCGGTCGCGCCGCGAACCACGCGAACGGCCAGCGGTTCACGCGCGGCTTGGCTGTCGCTGCTTTCGTCGAATACCGCGCTCACGCGATCACCGGGCCGCAGATCGCGCGAGAAGCTGAGATCGCCGCGCCGTGCGCGGGCCAGCATCGACGTCGTGCCCGCATCGACGCCCATGCTTTGCGCGGCCGCAGCGAAGCTGCGCCCGATCGAAGCCTTCTTCACGGTGAACGCGGGAGGCTTCGCCGCCGGTGTGCCCGACGCGGCACTCGCAACGTCGGCAGCCGGGGACGCGGTGGCCGGCGAAGCGGCGGCGCGCCGGGCGGAATCTTTGCTCACCAGGGAGACGTCGGGTTCGTCGGTACGCGCAGCACGCTCATGGCTCACGAGGTAAGCCGCACACACGGAACTGATCGCACCCAGAAAAATGATTTTGCCGACGCGCCCGGGCAGGACGCGAGCTACGGAGAGAGGCATTGACTAGAGCTAAGCGGTCGACCGTCACATGCGCCAACGTCACGCACGTACCGGTGGGTTCATTGAATCAGCGCCTGCGGGCACTGTGTAAGGCGCTGCTTAAAAGCTGCTGGCAAGCCTAGGGATGCTTTCTTAAGTCAGACTTAAGCTGCCCCTAATAAGCGCGTATGCGCTTGATGGAGTGGATGACGACGAGCTTGTGCGGGGACGGGGGCCATGCGCAGTGTTGGGCGGCCTGCTTCTCGGGTTCTTCTCCGCCGTTCACGCGCCCTTTCCTCGCGCGCGAATCGCGATTCAATGCCGCTTCCGGCGATTTCTTTTGACGGTTGCTCTGATCACCGCTCGATGCGTCGTGACGTCGTCATTCCGTCAAGACAACGAAGCCAGCATGTTCGACAGCCGCCTCATATGAGCCTTGAACGCGGCGCTCGCGTCGCGATCGGTCGTCGGGTTCAGATGCGACGTTTCGGCGAGTTCGACCTGCTCGTGAAAATCGTTGGCGATGGTGCGTTTGATGTCGGCAGGCAACGACCGCACGATGGAGACCAGCAAAGCCTCTTCGGCATGCATCATGCCGAGAATCGAATGAGTGTCCATGCGAAAACCTCCGGTGAAGGCATCGTCAATGCAAGCCAGCGTGAGCGCTGGCGCACTTCATGTTACCCCGCCGACTCGCACGATGGCGGCATGCATCAGGTGATTGTCGGGCGCGCCCAATTGCTAGCGACCCGGCCGGTGCGTGAAGCCGTTACTCCGCGATCGAATAGCGCGACGGACGGCTGTGCGGCGCTTTCGCCGGACGCTCGACCCGTGGACTGGCGCCACGGATAAAAAGGATCGCGCACAGGGCGACCATGGCCCAGATGCAGAGAATTATCGTCAAGGCACTCATGTCGGTATTCGGAAGGTCGAGATTGCGATTGATACGGTCGGGCCAGGCGGCCGCTCAGTGCGTCGTAGGTTGGCCGGAGCCGCCGAACAGAAGCTCGTCGATCATCCGCGTGGTCTGCGTCAGCTGCTTTTCAAGCGACGCGCGCGCCACTTGCGCGCCAGCCATGTCGCTGCGCGCGACCGCTGCGTGGGTCTGCGTCGCGAGTTGCAACACCATTTCCGACGCGCACTGCAGCTCGTGCATGGAGTCGGCGGCCGCCGACGGGCGGTTCCAGTCGGACGTGCCGATTTCCGGCGAGCCGGTTTCGAACTGGTGATCTTTGTCGTGGCGGGAAGACATCGCAGGCTCTTGGCGGGATTGGACGATTTCAGTTTGCGCCGGACCCGCGATTTTCAATCTCTCGAACAGAAGCCGATTTTCAAGTCAATCCGAGGCGTTGCGGAAAACGTGGCTTTCTACTGAAGAATAGGCGCGCCGCCGGGGATTGCGAGCCGCTTGCGTCAAGGCGCGGGTTCGCTGCGCGAGGGGGCGTTTCCTCCGCCCTCAAGCGGGAAATTCCGCCGAGGACGACGGCGCGCTCGACGTCAGCAAATTACGGCTGCGAACCCGACGCGAAACGCCTCACCTCAAGCAGCGGGGATCACGTCGATACGCAATGCGTCACCGCCCGCCGCGATCGCGAGCAGAAGGTCGACGTTCGGATGCGCACCGGGACGGTTGCGCGCGTCGGCCGTGTGTTCGGCGAACAACGCGAGACCGTGTTCAGCGGCGTTGGCGTCCAGCGAGCCGAATGTTTCGCGCAGATAGTTGTATACCGTGAGCGAGCCCTGCTTGCCCGGCTTGTTCTCGATGCTCGCGACCACGGCGCCCTTGTCATCCACCAGATCGATACGCGCGATACCGTCGATGGCGGGCATCTGGGCGAGGTTCTCCTTGAACACGCTGCTCGGTTGAATCATTAAAAAACACTCCTTCCGTTCTAAAAAATTGCATGGCGGGCCGTATCTTATCCGATAGGGGTTTGCACGGCGGCGGCGGAGTAATCGAGTGATTGGGCGAGCGTAGTGTGCTGGACAGAACTTGCGCAACCGGCGTGGGCAATGCAACGGACTCCTGCATACCTGAGCAAGGGTGCTTGCGCCGTGGGATAGACATTCGCGTGATTGGGTTGCGGACTTTTTGCGCGCATAGCGGCGTTCCCTCGCACGCGCAACCCACTATGGCACCACGGGGTCGACAGTTGCGCCCTGTCCAGCTTCGACATGGCGGGCGGCGTCACCAATCCGCTGTCGCCCGCGCCGATCGTGAGAGCGGACACCGCGTTGGCCGCCGCGTCAGCGAAAGCGGGCGGAGTCATTGCCGTGCTGTGTGCCGCTGAATCCGCGATCGAACCCACGCGCAAGCTGTTCACCGAGCACGCGCGAAAACAACGCATCCGTCGAAGCCATCCATCTCGCGCGGGTCTGGGCGCTGTTTCAGAGTGGTGATCTCGACGCGTGCTTCACGGCGATCGCATCGTCGGCGGAAGAGGCGTATGAAGCAGGCGCAACCGTCGTCGCGTTCGCTCATCCGTGGATGTCGCCTGCCGTGCAGCTCGCCAGCAAGCACAGACTGCCGCTCGATAACGCGCACGCCGCGCTGCGCGACGCGATGCAACAGTTCAACGAGCGTTCGGTAAGCAACTGACTGGAACCCACATCGCGAAGTCGAAGGGTCAACCGGAACGGCAGTCAGTGCTCGCCTGCGAGTTCGAAGGTGCCTTCCATCACGCTGACGCATTTTCCGCCGACCCGAACCTCGGCCCGATCATCGCGCGTATCGACCTTCACGGACAGGATGCTCGGGCGTCCCATATCCACGCCTTGCGCGACGCACAACGACAATTCCGACAGCCCGCGAACCTCGGCAATGAGGGCGGCCGTCGCGGCGGTCGCGCTGCCGGTGGCGGGGTCTTCGGTCATGCGCGGCGTGAACATACGCGCGTCGAGATCGCAGATCGTTGCGGACCTGGCCGGGCCGACCTCGCGCGTATAAGCGTAGATGGACACCGCGCCGTCGATAGGCAGCACACCTTTGTACGCGCCGAGATTCGGCATACACCGCCGCAACGCGTCGCGTGAAGCGAGTTCAACCACGAGAAACGGCAGGCCGACCGACGCAACCTGAGGTGCATGCGTGTTGACGAGCACATCGTCGGCTGTGAGCGACAGACACGCCGCGACCCGCCCTGCGGAAACTTGCGACAATCGCGTCAACGGCTCCGGCGCGACGAGCTCGGCGCCGACCAAGGTGCCGCCCTGTTTCAATTGCCTCACCGGAACGAGGCCCGCGATCTCCTCGAAGACGAGCAGGTCCGGCAACGGTTGCTGCCGCAATGCCGCGTTTTCTGCGAGCACGAATGCCGTGCCGATGTTCGGATGTCCGGCGAAAGGTATTTCGCGGCTCGGCGTGAAGATTCTCACCCATGCAGTGTGAGCGGGATTGCGCGGCGGCAGTACGAACGTCGTTTCGCTGTATCCGAACTCGCACGCGATGCCCTGCATCTGGGCGCCCGACAAGCCTTGCGCATCGAGCACGATGGCGACCGGATTGCCGCTGAATTTCGTGTCCGTGAAGACATCGGCAGTGACGTAGCGGCGATTCATGGCGTTCCTCGGCTGGGTAATGGCTTTCCAAATGTTATGCCTATTTTCGCCGTGGGTCGCCGATACGACAGATACAGTTTCGTCGACCCGAACGGGGCCCACCCGACCATTGGCCGCCTCGTCGGGTTCGATGAGTCAGAAGAAAGGAGCATCGAAAAAAGCCCGCTTTCGCGGGCAACCCTTCTCCTGGCAACTGGTAACTGGTAACTGGTAACTGGCAACTGGCAACTGGCAACTGGCAACTGGCAACAGACAACAAAGCACCCAGTAACGCCTACACTCTCACCCCTTCGTCGCCCCAAACGTCAAGCCCGCGACAAAATGCTTCTGCATTGCAAAGAACATCGCAACCGAGGGCAGCGCGGCCAGAATCGACCCCGCCGAAACGAGATTCCACGCGGTCGTCCACTGCCCTTTCAACGCGGCGACGCCCACCGTGATCGGCGCGGCATCGTCGCCTTGCGTCAGACAGAGCGCCCAGAAATAGTCGTTCCACACGAACGTAAACACGAGAATGGCCAACGCCGCGAGCGCCGGACGAATCAACGGCAGCACGATCCTGAAGAACACCGTCCACTCGTTCGCGCCTTCGATCCGCGCTGCCTCGACCAGTTCGAACGGCAACTGCTTGATGAAGTTGCGCAAGAACAGCGCACAAAAACCCGTCTGAAACGACACATGAAACAGAATCAGCGCGCTTACCGTGTTGAACAACCCGAGTTGCAACGACAGATCACGCACCGGAATCATCAACACCTGCACCGGCACGAAATTTCCCGCGACGAACGTCGCGAACAACGTCGAATTGCCGCGAAACCGGTAGATCGCCAGCGCGAATCCGGCCATCGCCGCCAGAGCGATCGAAGCCACCACGGCAGGCACCGTGATCAGCACGCTATTCCAGAAGTAATGCAGCATCGGCGACGTGGTCAACGCCTCGCGATAGTTGTCGAACATCGCGAAGTGCTTCGGCCATCCCCAGTAATTGCCCTCGCTCAGTTCCTCCGTCGAGCGCACCGACGTGACGAGCACCGCGATCATCGGCAGCAGCCAGATCAGCAGCGCGATGGGCAAGGTCAGTTTGTACGTGCGGCGCGCGGCCGGCTTCCATTTGTCGATCGGAATCGGAAACATGATCGGTTCCTCTATTGCTCGGTGCGCAGCATGCGCCGCAAGTGATAAACGATGTACACCAGCATGATGCCGAACAGCACGACCGCCACCGCCGCCGAATAGCCGATGCGGTAATACTTGATCGCCTGGTCGTACATGTAGTACGCGAGCACGGTCGAACTTTCGAACGGGCCGCCGCCGGTCATCACCGAGATCAGATCGAAACTGCGCAATGCGCCGATGATGGTGACGACGATCGCCATGAACGTGGTCGGGCGCAGTTGCGGCAGGATCACATGCCACAACATCGACCAGCCGTGCGCGCCTTCCATGCGCGCGGCCTCGATCTGCTCGCCGTTCAGCGCCGTCAACCCGGTGAGGTACAGGATCATGCAGTACGCGGTTTGCGGCCAGAGCGCCGCGAACACGATCCCGAGCGTCGCGTAGCGCGGGTCGCCGAGCACCGGCACGCCGTGGCCGAGAATCAGCGCGAGCAGGCCGAAGGTGGGGTCGTAGAACCACGAGAAGATCAGGCCGACCACCACGCCCGACAGCACGAACGGCGCGAAGAACAGCGACTTGACGATGCGGATACCCGCCACCGCCTGGTTCAGATACAGCGCGACCGCGAGCCCCATCGGCGGAGCGAGCAGGACCAGCACCAGCCAGATCAGGTTGTTCCTGAGCGCCGTGTAGAAGGTCGGCGTGTGAAACAGCTCGATGTAATTCGCGAGACCGATGAACGACGGCTCGGTCATGCCGTCCCAGTTGAAAAAGCTCAGCCGGATGGTCGACAGGATCGGCCACACGACGTAGATCGCGACCATCACACAGGCCGGCGCGAGAAACAGGAACGCCGCGCGCCGCTGCCGCCGCGCGGTCGGCGTGGGAGGGCGCCGGCGCTGCGCGGCCGGCGGCCCGCCGCGCAGCGCGCCGCCCGATGCGGGCAGGCCAGGGCCGCCAGGTTCTACAGGACCGCCGACAGTTTGACGGCTGACGGAATGCGACACGATCATTCTCCTAGCGCCTTACGCTGGCCCCATACAAGATAGTTGCCGATCCAATCCGACGGCTAGCGGCCTCCCGGCCGCCACCGCTCACTTCTTGTAGATGCGCTTACGGGTCTGCTCGAGTTGCGCGAGCACGTCGTCGAGCTTGGTGGGATCGGAGACGAACTGCTGCATCCCCTTCATCCCTTCGTCAGCCATTTCCTTGGTCATATCGCGATCGTAGAACTGCGCGATGCCGCCCTTCGTGTTCGCCAGAATCTGGAAGCCGATCTTCGAGATCGGCTCTTCCGGTTCGGGCGACTTGCTGTTCGCCGACAGCGAGCCGAGCCCGGCCGCGAGCTGCGCGCCGATCTCGGGCGTTTCGACGAACGCGAGGAACGCATGCGCATCCGCCTTGTTCTTCGCCTTCGACGGAATGTGCAGCGATTCGACTGGCCCGTCTTCCGCGGTCGGCACCTTCGAGTCGATCACCGGGAACTGGAAGTAGCCCATTTGCGGTTTCACGTTGGGCGGAAAGCCAGCGGTGATGAACGTGCCCATCAGCATCATCGCGGCCTTGCCCTGGAACAGGAACGGCTGCACCGCGTCCAGATCGTACGACAGCGAGTTGTCGATGAAATAACCGGCATCGAGCAATTGCTTCCACGTCGTGTAGACCTTCTTCACGCGCGGGTCGGTGTACGGAATCTCGCCCGCCATCAGCTTCTGATGGAACGCGTTGCCGTTCAGCCGCAGATCGAGATAGTCGAACCAGCCGGCGAGCGTCCACGCATCACGCCCCGCGACGGCGATCGGCGTAATGCCGGCTGTCTTCAGCTTCCTGGCGGCGTCGAGAAACTCATCCCACGTTTTTGGCTCGCCCTTGATGCCGGCCTTCTCGAACAGATCCTTGCGATAGAACATGCCCCACGAGTAGTACACGGTCGGCGCGGCATACTGTTTGCCCTTATACGACGACGCTTCCTTGGTGGACGCATACATGTCGTTCCAGCCGTTCTTCGCCCAGTCGCCGCTCAGGTCTTCGAACAGGCCGCGCTGCGCGTAATACGCCATGCGTTCGCCGTCGTGCCAGTTGACCACATCCGGCGCGACGGTGGAGAGCCAGCCGGGCAACTGCACCTTGTACGCTTCCTCGTCCACGAACGACACCTTCACGTCGACCCCGGGATGCGCCTTCTTGAACTCATCGACCACCGACTGCCAGACCGCGCGCTGGTTTGCCCCCTTGTACGCAATGTTGATCGCGAGCGTGCCGGCCTGCGACGCCGTGCTCACGGCCGAGGTCCCCACAGCCGCCGCAGCCAGTGCGAATGCCAACAGAATCTTGCGTGGTTTCAGTTGCATGTTGCCCGTCTCCTTTATGCCTTGATTTTGCGTCGTTGTCGTTACTGCGTGGAATCCTCTGCGAGCCTGCGCGTCAGCGCGACCGGTACACGGCCACGCCCTGTGGTGCGAGTGCGCGTGAACCTATCACGAATGCATCGTCGGCGACATCGGTGAGCGTATGGGTGTCGTCGCCGTAGTTGAACGCGTAGGTCAGCGCGCCGCGCCGGCTGATGCGCACGCTGTCGCTCAACTGCAGGGTCGTGACGCCGGCCTCTCGTGCGATCCGCTCGAATAGCCGCACCGTGAGCGCGTCGTCGAACAGGCTCGCGAAGTAATGGAACGCGCCGCTGCGCACATACGCGGGGTGGCCGTCCGCGAAACGCGCGCGCACGTCGAGCGAGGCCGCCGCATCGCTGTCAATGAAATCGCGCCAATGACGCGCGAGGCCGTCGGCAACGCTCGCCTGCTGGCTGTCCGCGAGACGCACGCCTTCGGTCACGTTCGGCCGCATCGATTCGACGCGCCAGATGCGCGCCGGCAGCACCGAGGCCAACGCACCGGGCGGCAGATTGGTCGGAATGCGCACGTCGCGGGTCTTCGAACCGGTGCGCGGACCGAGCACGACCTGCGCACCCGAGCGCGCGAGGCGCACCGCGAAATCGTCCGGTACGACCGGCAACGGCGGCACGACGACCAGACTGTAGCCGTCCAGCGGCGCGTCCACCGGCACGACATCGACATCGAGTCCGAGCGCGCGCAGCGCCGAGTAGTACTCGAACGCGAAACGCGGATAGTGAAAGTCCGCCCCTTGGGGATGAATCTCGAACAGCCACTTCGCCTCGTAGTCGTAGACGAGCGCGACCTTCGAACGGATCGCAGCGTTCGCGTCGCCATTCGACGCGAGCACCGTGCGAATCTCGTCGGCCACCTGGGCCGCCTCATTGCCGCCGACATCGAGCCGGTTGTCGGGCGTGTTCAGCCCCGCATGCATCTGCTCCTGCGCGAACGGCGCCTGCCGCCAGCGGAAGTACGACACGCAGCCCGCGCCGTGCGCGAACGCCTCCCAGCTCCAGAGGCGCACCATGCCGGGCAGCGGCGCCGGATTCCACATTGCCCAGTTCACCGGACCGGGCTGCTGCTCCATCACCCAGAACGGCAGCTTCGACATGCCACGGTAGACATCGTGATTGAACGACGCAAAGTCGGGATGGCCGCTGCGCAGCCAGCGCGCCTTCACGTCCGGCGCGAACCATTGCTCTTCGAGCGCGCCGAGCGGATAGCTGTCCCAGCTCGCGACATCGAGGTCGGCCGCGACCTTGTAGTGATCGAACTCGGTGAACAGCTGCATGAAGTTGTGCGCAACCGGCCGCCCCGGCGAATGCGCGCGAATGATCTCGACCTGCATGCGGTTGTAGCGCGCCACTTCGTCGGACGCGAAACGCCGGTAGTCGAGACGGTGCGAAGGATGCGCTTCGGTCACGGTCGCCACCGGCGCGTCGATCTCGTCGAAGCTGCGGTACTCCATGCTCCAGAACACCGTGCCCCACGCGTCGTTCAATGCGTCGATGGTGCGATAGCGCGCCTTCAGCCACTCGCGAAAGCGCGCCACTGCCGCCGGCGAATAGCTGAGCACCGTGTGATGGCAGCCGAATTCGTTATCGGTCTGCCAGTATGCGACCGCCGGATGCCGGCCGTAGCGCTCGGCGACCGCCGTGCAGATGCGTTGCGACGCCTCGAAATACGACGGCGACGAGAAGTCGTAATGCCGCCGCGAGCCGAACGCGCGCGGGCGTCCATCCGCGCCGATCGGCAGGATGTCCGGATGACGGTCGATCAGCCACTTGGGCGGCGTCGCGGTCGGCGTGCACATGACGACCTTCAGGCCGGCTGCGCCCAGCACATCGATCGCGCGATCGAGCCAGCCCCAGTCGTATTCGCCAGGCGCGGGCTCGATGCGGCTCCACGCGAATTCGGCGATTCGCACCTGTTCGATGCCGAGTGCTTTCATCCGGCGAGCGTCGTCTTCCCACATCGACTCAGGCCAATGTTCCGGGTAATAGCAGACTCCAAGGCGCATCCCAACGTCTCCTGATCTTCTTTACGCGTAGTGTTCGACGGATTCGAGCGAAGCGGCGGCAAAGCCGTCTTCGGTAAACAGATGGCAAGCGGGACGGGGCACGCGCAGGCTCGCGCGATCCCCGGGCGCGAGGCGCGTATCGCCCGGCGCTTTGGCGATCAGCACGGCGCCGCCGGGCTGATCGAGGTGAACATAGCTGTGTTCGCCGAGCTGTTCGACGAGCGACACGGTGCGCACGAGCACGCCGTCCTCGGGCTGGTCGGACGAGGCGTCGACGAACTCAAGGTGTTCGGGACGCACGCCGAGCGTGACCGGCTGCGCGGCTTGCAGACCCTCGCCGCTCACCGGTACGCGCACGTTTTCGGCGGTGTGATCGAGCGTGACGAGCACGCCTTGTGCATCGATCGACGCCACTTTCCCCGGCATAAAATTCATCCGCGGCGAGCCGATGAACCCGGCGACGAATCGGCTCCTCGGGCGGTGGTACAACTCCAGCGGCGCGCCGATCTGCGCGATGCTGCCGTAGCGTTCAGTGTCCTTGCCCGCATGCAGCAGCACGATCTTGTCGGCGAGCGTCATCGCCTCGATCTGGTCGTGCGTCACATAGACCACGCTCGCTTTGGCGAACCGCCTGTGCAGCCGCGCGATCTCCACACGGGTCTGCCCGCGCAACGTGGCGTCGAGATTGGACAGCGGTTCGTCGAACAGGAACACGCCCGGCTCGCGCACGATCGCCCGGCCAATCGCGACGCGCTGCCGCTGCCCGCCCGACAACGCCTTCGGGCGGCGCTCCAGCAGCGCCTCCAGTTGCAGGATGCGCGCGGCTTCACGCACCTTGCGGTCGATTTCGTCCTTGGGGGTTTTAGCGAGCTTCAGGCCGAAGGCCATGTTCTCGAACACGGTCATATGCGGAAACAGCGCGTAGCTCTGGAACACCATCGCCACGCCGCGCTGCGCGGCGGGCACGTCGTTGACGAGGCGGCCGCCGATCAACAGGTCGCCGTCGCTTACGTCTTCGAGGCCGGCGATCATGCGCAGCAAGGTGGACTTGCCGCAACCGGACGGCCCGAGAAACACGCAGAACTCGTTCTCCGCGATCTCCAGATCGACGTCGCGGATCACCGGCGCGCCATCGCCATACGCTTTCTGCACGCCCCTTAACGAAATGCTCGCCATTGCATCGACTCCGTGATTTAATCAGCTCGAAGCCGGAGATTAAGCGCTTAATCAGCAAGGCCGAAAAAAGCGATCGCATGAGCGATCGTTGGGCCCTGCCTGTCTCCGATGTCGTTTGTCTGTGCGACAGATGGTGCCGCGCCTTGGACGGCGACGCAAATGTCGGGCAGCCCTCCCAAATACTGAAAACATCATGCCCACACTCAGCGAAGTCGCGCGTCACGCGGGCGTCACCCCCGCGACGGTATCCAACGTGCTGCGCAATCGCGGCCGCGTCGGCGCGACGACCCGGCAGCGCGTGCTCGATGCCGTCGAGGCGCTCGGCTATCGCCCGCATCTTGCCGCGCGCGCGCTCGCCGAGGGCCGCGCGCCGACCTTGGCGCTGATGGTGTCGAGCATCGCCAATCCGTTCTATCCGGAGTTCGCGCTTGCCGTCGAACGCGCGGCGCGCACGAGCGGCCACTTCGTGATCATCTGCAATACGAACGAAGACCCGCTGACCGGCCGCGCGTATCTCGACCAGATCGCCGGGACGCTTTCGGAGGGCGTGCTCGTGACGAACGCGAACCTCGACTTCGCCGACCTTCACACGACCGAAGCGCGCGGCACACCGGTGGTGCTGTGCATGTGGGAGCGGCCGCACGAGCCGCCGGGACTGCCGTGCGTCGCCGTCGATTTTCGCCGCGCGGGCGAGTTGGCCGGCGCGCATCTGCTGGAACTCGGGCATCGGCGGATCGGCGCGATTGTCGGCAGCAAGGCTTCGGGCATTCACGCGGCGCGCTACGAAGGTTTCGTCGATGCGCTGCGCGCGGCGGGCGTGCCGAAGAACCGCGTCCGGCACGCAGCCGATACGATCCACGGCGGCTACGTCGCGGCGCGCGCGCTCCTCGAAGCCGATCCGAAGCTCACCGCGATCTTCGCGACCAACGACCTGCCTGCGCTCGGCGCGATGCACGCAGCCGCCGATCTCGGTCTGAACGTGCCTCGCGACCTCTCGGTGATCGGTATCACCGACATTCAGCTAGCGCGCGATTCGCGGCCCGCCTTGACGACGGTGGCGGTGCCGACGGTCGAAGCCGCGGGACTCGCGGTGTCGCTTTTGCGCGAGCTGATCGAGTCGTCGTATGGCCACGCGGGTCGCGGCGCGGCCAGCGTGCCGATGCGGATTTCGTCGCCGCCCCAACTCGTCGTGCGGGCTTCGACCGGCGTGCCGCGTGCGCGGCCGTAGCAGCGGCGTGCACGTAACGAAGCGTTCGGGCGCAGCTGATTTCTACAGCCCTCCAGCCCACAAGAACCTGCGGCAATCCGCTGAGTTCCCAGCGCTCGACATCCGTACACGGTAGAGATGCTTTTTTGCCGCCACCGCCTGCGTGAGCCCCGCACTTCAGGATTCGCTGAATACCCTCTCGACGCACGTCATTCGCAGTTGAAACCGCATCGCTCAGCCTTCAAAAGCCTTCCATACGAGCCAGGACTTTCCCCAACCCCGGCTCTTCCATCTTGCATCGCACCACCCCGCCCAAGTCTCGCCACGTAAGGCTCGCGGCCTTTTCACAGGGTGCGCGCATCAACTTCCGTCCAAAACGCTGCCTTGACGCAGGTCGCCCCACCTGCTGTACTAAATCAACCAAAGTGATTTAACCGGCCCGTTGCGAAAAACCGCGGTGCTAGCCGCCGTCGCTTCGGGAGCACTCGGAAACCAGCTTGCGAGCGCGCAGCGTTCGCGCCGCAAGCGCCATGCAGTCCACCACCACGTCGTTGCGAACAACCGGAGGAGCATCCCCATGAATCTGAATTCCCACAGGCATCCTGTCGCCAGGAAAATCGTGTCGATGTGCGTCGCGGCATCGGCGGTGTGGTGCGCGAGCGCGAGCCAGGCGGCCGATCAGCCGGTCGTCGGCCTCATCACCAAGACCGACACCAACCCGTTCTTCGTGAAGATGAAACAGGGCGCCGAGGCGGCCGCGTCAAAAGACGGCGCGAAGCTGATCACCGCCGCCGGCAAGTTCGACGGCGACAACGCGAGTCAGGTCACCGCGATCGAAAACATGATGACGGCAGGCGCGAAAGCGATTCTGATCACGCCGAGCGACACCAAGGCAATCGTGCCGAGCATCAGGAAAGCCCGCGCCGCCGGCGTGATGGTCGTCGCGCTCGATACGCCGACCGACCCGCAGGACGCCACCGACGCCCTCTTCGCCACCGACAACTTCAAAGCCGGCGTGCTGATCGGCAAATACGCGAAGGCCGCGCTGAACGGCAAGCCCGCGAAGATCGCCACGCTCGACCTCGCGCCCGGCGTGTCGGTCGGCGTGCTGCGTCACAACGGCTTCCTCGAAGGCTTCGGCGTGAAGGAAGGCGACCCGTCGGTGGTCTGCAGCCAGGACACCCGCGGCGATCAGGCGAAGGGCCAGACGGCGATGGAAAACTGCCTGCAGAAGTCGCCCGACATCAACGTGGTCTACACGATCAACGAACCGGCCGCGGCGGGCGCGTACCGCGCGCTGAAGGCGGCTGGCAAGGACAAGAGCGTGATGATCGTGTCGATCGACGGCGGCTGCGAAGGTGTGCGCAACGTGAAGGCCGGCGCGATCGCCGCGACCTCACAGCAGTATCCGCTGAAGATGGCCTCGCTCGGCGTCAGCGCCGGCGTCGAATACGCGAAGACCGGCAAGAAGGTCTCCGGGTATCAGGACACGGGCGTGACGCTGATCACCGACAAGCCGATGTCCGGCATCGACAGCAAGGACACGAAGTACGGCCTCGACAACTGCTGGGGCAACAAGTAACGCGCACTGCTAGCGGCCCGCCGCAACGGGCCGCCATCTGATTTGCCGCGTGGCCTCGCCGCCACGCTCATGTAACGAGGACTTCCATCATGTCGACACCTTCCGCGCCCGCCGGCCATGCACGCTCCTTCACCGACCGTTTGCCGTCGCTCGCCGAGGTCGGGCCGCTGATCGCGCTGGTGCTGGCGTGCGGCTTCTTCATCTCGCAGAGCAGCCGCTTCCTGTCGTTCCAGAACCTCTCGCTGATCCTGCAGCAGACCATGGTGGTCGCGGTCATCGCGATCGGCCAGACGCTGATCGTGCTGACCGGCGGCATCGACCTGTCGTGCGGGATGGTGATGGCGTTCGGCTCGATCATCATGACCAAGTTCGCGGTCACGCTAGGCGTGCCGCCGATCCTCGCGATTCTGTGCGGGATCGCCGCCAGCACGCTGTTTGGCGCGCTCAACGGCGTGCTGATCACGCGGATCAAACTGCCCGCGTTCATCGTCACACTGGGCACGCTGAATATCGCGTTCGCGCTCACGCAGATCTACTCGAATGCGGAGAGCGTGTCGAACCTGCCGGACGCGATCATGTTCTTCGGCAACACGTTCAAGCTCGGGCCCGCAGATGTCACCTACGGCACGGTCCTGACCTTGCTGATGTATCTGGCCACCTGGTTCGTGCTGCGCGACACGGTGCCCGGCCGGCATCTGTACGCGCTCGGCAACAACGCCGAGGCCGCGCGATTGATGGGCCTGTCGTCGCAGAAGATCCTGCTCACCGTGTACTCGCTGGCCGGCGCGATCTATGGCATTGCCGCGCTGCTGTCGGTGTCGCGCACCGGGGTGGGCGATCCGCAGGCGGGTCAAACCGAGAATCTCGACAGCATTACCGCGGTCGTGCTCGGCGGCACGAGCCTGTTCGGCGGACGCGGCTCGATTGTCGGCACGCTGCTCGGCGCGTTGATCGTCGGCGTGTTCCGCAACGGCTTGACGCTGATCGGCGTTTCTTCGGTCTACCAGGTATTGATCACCGGCATGCTGGTGATTCTCGCGGTAGCCGCGGACAAACTCTCCCATCGTCGCGGTTGAGCATTCACAGCAATTATCTTGCATGGGGCCAGTGTCAGTGCCAAAGCACTAACTCTGGCCGACCGCAATAGTCTTGCATGGGGCCAGAGTAAGTGCTGAAGCACTAAGTCTGGCCGACCGCAATAGTCTTGCATGGGGCCAGAGTAAGTGCTGAAGCACTAACTCTGGCCGACACCGGAGCCCGTCATGTCGACACTCAATACCGCTTCCGCCACGATGCCTGTTCTGCAGGCCCGTGGACTCATCAAACGCTATGGCAACGTGACCGCCCTCGACGGTTGCGATTTCGAAGTACTGCCCGGAGAAATCATGGCAGTGATCGGCGACAACGGCGCGGGCAAATCGTCGTTGATCAAGGCGCTGTCCGGCGCGACCGTGCCGGACGAAGGCGAGATCCTGCTCGACGGCAAGCCGGTCAAGTTCCGCAGTCCGCTGGATGCGCGCGCGCAAGGCATCGAGACCGTGTACCAGGAACTCGCGGTCGCGCCGGCAATGAGCATCGCCGAAAATCTGTTCCTCGCCCGCGAACTGCTCAAGCCCGGCTGGCGCGGCTCGCTCTTCAAGATGATCGACAAGCGCCGCATGCTCGAAGAAGCGACCGCGCATATGAAGGACCTGCAGATCGGCATCCGCTCGATGCGCCAGGCGGTCGAAACGCTCTCGGGCGGCCAGCGGCAGGGCGTCGCGGTGGCGCGCAGCGCGGCCTTCGCCCGGCACGTGGTGATTCTCGACGAACCCACCGCCGCGCTCGGTGTGAAGGAAGGCAACATGGTGCTCGAACTGATCCGGCGCGTGCGCGATCGCGGGCTGCCGGTGATCCTCATCAGCCATAACATGCCGCACGTGTTCGAGATTGCCGACCGCATTCATATTCAACGGCTCGGACGGCGCGCGGCGCTCGTCAACAGGAGCGACGTGCACATGTCGGAAGCGGTCGCGATCATGACCGGCGCGAAGGAAGCTGACGTCAAGGCGATTGCATGACGCGGGCTTCCTGCTGAGCGGGCACGCGACCATGGACACCACCGGCGCCCGCTCCCCTCTCAAACGCACGGTCGGCTCGAATCAGGTCGGCATGCGGCAATTCAACGAGCGCATCGTGCTGCAGGCGATCCGCTTGCACGGGCCGCTGCCGAAGGCCGACGTGGGCCGCCTCACGCGTCTGTCGATGCAGACGGTGTCGATGATCGTCGACCGCCTGATCGACGACGGCCTGCTCGAAAAGCAGGCGCGCGTGCGCGGCAGGATCGGCCAGCCGTCGGTGCCGATCGCGTTGCACGCGGACGGCGCGTACACCATCGGCATCAAGGTGGGACGCCGCAGTCTCGACGTGCTGGCGATGGACTTCTCCGGCCGTGTGGTGTGCCGCGATGTGTTCGAGTATGCGTATCCCGATCCGCACACGCTGTTCCCCGCGCTCGAAACCAAGCTGGCGCGCGTGAATCAGACGCTCGGCGCGAGGGCCGGCAAGGTGGTCGGCGTGGGCGTCGCGGCGCCGCTATGGCTCGGCGGCTGGCGCGACTTTCTCGGCGCGCCGCCCGACGCGCTCGAAGCGTGGCACGAGATCGACTTGCGCACCCGCATCGCGACGATGACGGGTCTGCCCGTGGAGTTCGCCAAGGACACCACGGCCGCCTGCGCCGCCGAACTCGTAATGGGCCAGGGCCGCGGCATTCACAACTTCCTGTATCTGTTCGTCGGCACGTTCATCGGCGGAGGCCTCGTGATCGACGGCCGCTTGCATGGCGGACCGCACGACAACGCGGGCGCCGTCGGCTCGATTCCGCTGCGCGACGGCAGCGCGCGCAAACCCGCGCGGCAACTGCTGCACGCGGCATCGGGCTTCGTGCTCGAAAAGCTCTTCAGCGATGCGGGCGCGCCGGCCGCCGCCGCGCACGATCATCGCGCGCTGTCGCCGGAGTTGTGGCGGCTTACGGAGCAATGGCTCGATAGCGCGTGTCCCGCGATCGCCAACGCACTGACCAACGCGGCCGCGTTGCTCGATCTCGAAGCGATCGTGATCGACGGCGAACTCGACCGGCAACTGCTGCGCGAAATCATTCGACGCACCGAGCGCGTGCTCGATCGCTTCGAATGGGAGGGGATGGTGCGTCCGCAATTGCTGGAAGGCGCGATCGGCGCCGATGCGCGCGCGATGGGCGGCGCAATTCTGCCGCTCTATGCGCATTTCGCGCCGGTGCATGAGCTGTTTCTGAAGCCGGCGGCAGCGGACTCGCCGTATTGAGCGCGGCCGGGGCAGCTATTGTCCGCGCTGTTTTGTTGCACCTCGCCGCTCAAGCGCTCACTGCGCGGAGACCTTCGTGACCGACGCCTTCTTCGCCTTCGAAGCCGGACTATCCAGCAGCGGCTGCAAGGCCGGCGCCAACGACTTCAGCAACTGCACCGACAGCGCGCTCGTGAACTCGTAGCGCGCCGCATACGGTTCATGCACCCACGCGGTCAATGTGCCGTAGAAACGATCGCCCATCGCGAATACGAAGGTGGCGCTGCGATTCACCTTGCGCGACTCGATCAGCCGGGCGCCTTTGGCGAACACATTGAAGCGCTGGTCGCCGGTGCCCGTCTTGCCATACACCGCGAGCGTCTGGCCGTCCGGGAACGTCATGCCTTGCGCGAGCCGCCTCGCCGTGCCGCCCGTCACGACATCGCGCAGCAGCGTTCTCACCACGCCCGCGATTTCCGGCGACAACTGCTGCTGCGGCGCGATCGTCGCACGCTGGAAGTGCGTTTCGTACGGCGTGTCCTTCGCGAAGTCGAGTTGCGTGAGGCTTTCGGTCGGCACCTTGTTGCCGCCGTTGGCAATCACGCCGATCAGTTGCGCAAGCGCGGCGGGCCGGTCGCCCGATGCGCCGATCGCCGCCGCATACGAAGGCGTGAGCGTCGCGAACGGATAGCCGAGCGCCTGCCACGATTTGCCGATCGCGTCGTACGCGCGCAATTCGACCATGCGTTTGATGCGGCGATCCTGCGTCGCGTGATAGCGCGTCTTGAAGAGCCACGAATACGTCGACAGACGCACGTCGCGGCTCGCGTTCTGAATCTGGTCGAGCGTGGTGGCCGGATGCGCGCGCAGATAGTTGAGCGTCCACAGTTCGAGCGGATGCACGCTCGCGATGTAGCCGCGGTCGTTCAGGTTGAAGCGGTCGATTGCATATTTGGCGTACAGGTTCGCGAGGTCTTCATCGTCGAGCATCGACGCGGCCGGCGTGTTCTTCAACGCCGCGCGCATCTTCTCGTTGAACCACGCATTCGACTCGTCCGGCGCGACGCTGCGCAACACGGTTGCCACTTTGGGCGGCGACTTGCGCACGCCGAGCAGCAGGAGCGCCAAGGCCTGATCGGGCGCCTTGCCGTGATACTTCGTGTAGAAGCGTTTCATGTACACGCGGCTTTCCTGATCGGCGAAGCGCGTCAGATACATTTTGCGGACCGCCGGATCGCCCAGCCATTGCGCCGATGGTCCGGTCGTTTGCACCATCTCGTAGTAGACGATGTCGCGCATCAACCGCACGAACACCAGATTCACCGAATGCTGGAATGCGCGATGAACGGTCAGGATGCGGCTGTTGTCGTCGGACTCGAAATTGTTGAAGGTCTGCGCGCCGCCGCCCGTGTAGAACGTCTCGCCGGGGCTCGCCGAGTATTTGCGTTCCACCGCCGCGTCGAGCATCGCTTGCAGCGAGCGGTCCGAGGTGTGCGAGAGATAGTCGATCGCCCAGTGCGTCAAGTGATCGTTCGGGTCGGGCTTCACGGCTTTCAGCTCCGCTATGCTCAGCGATGCATAACGCTGGTGCAGAACGGACACGATCTGCAAATACGTGACCACGGTACGCAGTTTCGCAGTCGAACCGAGATTCAGGCGCGCGCCGGAATTGATGTCGAACGGCTGGTTGACGCTGTCCGTTTGCACACGCACGAGGTTCGCGCCGTCGCGCCGTTCGAACAGCGTGAAGCTATATGCGATTCTCGACGGATCGTCCGAAGGGCGCAGCATTTCGAAACCGACGAGGCCCGCGGCTTTCGCGCCGTCGCGCGTCCCGGCGGCGGCGAGCCTTTCGCTGACGGCCTGCTGCACCGCGTTGTTGAGCGTGCCCTTGGCCTGCAGATCGAGTCGGTCGAGTTCATAGAAACTTGGAATGCCGAGCGCGGCCAGCAGATGCGAGCGCATCGACGTGACGGCCTTGCGCGACACGAACGAATCGGTACTCGGCGTTCTGACGGGCGCGCGTTGCAGTTCGACATGCGCGGCCAGCGCCGCGTCGCGTAGCGGAATCGAAACGACGCCGCCGGCCGCCAGCAACCGCAGATAACTGTCGGTCAGCCGTTCGAGTTCGGCATAGCCGTGATGCAGGAAATACGACGGCGCGCGTTGCGCGATCATCAGCGACAGCACTTCGCGGAACGCCTTGCCCTGCTCGTCCAGGTTCTGCTCGGTCGTGGGCGCTCTCAGCACGCGGTTGATGTCGCCGAAATCGCGGCCGTACCATGCGGCGAGACCGTCGCCGATCCCGTTGATCTCGCCGATCCCCGGTTGCGCGGCGAGCGGCACCGAGTTCAGATAGCGCACGACGATCTGCTCACGCGCGCTCAACGTCTGCGGCCCGTTCAGATACGCGCGCACCGAAGCGGAGGCGATCTGCCGCAATTTCTCCGGCGGCGTCGCCGTGCGGCCGCCGGCGGAGTGGCGGAATTTTTCGATCTGCGTGGCGAGCGTGCTGCCGCCTGGCGTCGCCTGATGATGATTGAAGATGCGCGCGCCCTGGTCGGCGAGAGCGCGGCTGAAGCGGCCCCAGTCGATCGCCGGGTTGCGGTTCGGCTGGCTCGGATCGAGCAGATAGCGGTCTTCGATGAACAGCAGCGAGTTCACGACCAGCGGCGGAATCGCGTCGAAGCTGTCATACACGCGGCCCGGATACTGCGCGCTGAATAGCGGCGCGCCGGTACCGTCGAAAAGTTGCAGGCCGGCGGTGTCTTTTTCCCCGTAAGGCAGAAAAAGTCCGTTATCGGCTAATGACAACATCCGCTCGGAATCGCGCGCCTGTGAGCTGATTTCAAAGCCGCGTTGCAGCAAACGCTGCTGGATTGAAGGCAGCAATGCGTAGCCGAGGCGGCTGTCGTAAGGGCCTTTGTCGGCTTGGGGAAAACGGATCGAATGACTGGGACCGCTGTCGACGGAAAAGCCCACGTCGCGGGTCAGCTCGGACAGGTAGCGCGCCTGCAGCCGTGATGTTTCGATTTCGACCTGGACGAAGCGCGCCGCCAGCGCCAGCGCGATCAGCAATGCCGCCGCCAGCCCCCATTTGAGCCACCTCCGGACAGGTGTTGTGCTGGTCGCGCGAAGCGGAAACCGAAGCAGTGGCCTATTCATGGCGGCTCTCCCCGAGCGTTGCCAAATTTCCGGACTTGACTCACTTCGAAGGAGTGTAGCGCGGAACGCGAAGCCATTATGGGTTCGCATTGCCGACAGTGTCGCGCCTACAACACCTCTTCACGACACATGGCAAAACGCGAACTACCGTGAGATATTTGGGGTCTTTCAGGGATCGATAAAACCGCCGATTCAGGCGGTTTTGCGCTTTTGCGGCGGCGTGCGTTTTTGCACTTGCGCGGGCGGTTGCTGCGCCACCTGCACTCGCAACAACTCGATGAACTGCGCGGCCGGCGGCGACAGCACGCCGCCTTTGCGCGTCACCACGCCGAAGGTCTGCGAAGGCGACTTCAGTGTGACCGGCACGATGCGCAGCATCTTCTGCCGCACGAACATCGCGGCGATCGCGCTCGGCAACAGCGAAACCAGTTCGGGGCTGCTTTGCAGCAGCGCGACCGTGACGAACGTGGAGGCCGTCGAGATCGGGTTGTCCGGCATCTCGAGACCAGCCAGATCCATCTCCCGTTCGAGCAGCGCGTGCAGCGGCATATGCGACGGATACATCACCCAACGGTAACCCGCCAGATCGCGCAGTTGCACTTGCTTCTTCGGCAACGGCGGATGACCGTAGCCCACCACCACCGACAACGGCTCGTCGCCAAGCGGGCGATATTGATACTTCGACGGATCGGCCGCCACCGCCGCGCGCCCGATCACCAGATCGAGCCGGCCGTCGTCGAGCTGCGGGAGCATGCGCGCGCTGGTGTCTTCCACCACTTCGATCGACAGATTCGGTTGCCCCGCATGCAAGCGGTTCAGCGCCGGCACCACGCACTCGGGAATCGCGCCCATGATCGCGCCGATCGCGAGCCGCCCGCCGCGTCCCGAGCGAATCTCGGCGACGTCCTGGCACAGCGCGGTCAGATCCGTGGCGACGAGGCGTGCGTAGCGGATCACGCAGTGGCCGAGCTGATTGGGGATCATGCCAGTCTTCGAGCGCTCGAACAGCGGCGCGTCGAACATCGATTCGAGTTCCTGCAACGCCTTGCTGGCCGCCGATTGCGTCATCGACATCGTGCCGGCGGCTTTGTGCAGCGACTTCAGGTCATCGAGCGCAATCAGCAATTGCAGTTGCCTCATGCGGAGTTTCGACAGCAGCACGTTCAGGGTGTCTTTCATTGGCGCGCGCAGATGCGTGGGTGGTGAGTCGCAAAAGCGATCACAAGATGGAAACAATTCAATATACCTACGGTGGGCGCCGTCGTATAGTCGGCGGTGGAGACATTCAAACAGCTTCGCGATTCCCTCACGGACAACGACATCACCATGACCCTGGCATCCCATCCTGCCGCGTTGCGCGGCGTGTTCCCCGTCGCGCCGACCATCTTCGACGAAGCCGGCCGGCTCGATCTGGAAAGCCAGAAACGCTGCATCGACTTCATGATCGATGCGGGTTCGAACGGCCTGTGCATTCTGGCGAACTTCTCCGAGCAGTTCGCCCTTTCCGACGACGAGCGCAACACGCTGATGCACGTCGTGCTCGAACACGTGGCGGGCCGTGTGCCGGTGATCGTCACGACCACGCACTTCAGCTCGTACCAGTGCGCCGAACGCAGCCGTAGCGCGCAGGCTGCGGGCGCCGCGATGGTGATGATCATGCCGCCGTATCATGGCGCGACGATCCGCGTCGGCGAGCGCGGCATCTACGAGTTCTATCGTACGGTGTCCGACGCAATCCAGATTCCGGTCATGATCCAGGACGCGCCGGTCAGCGGAACCGCGCTGTCCGCTCCGTTGCTTGCCCGCATGGCGCGCGAGATCGAGAACGTGTCGTACTTCAAGATCGAAGTGCCGCAAGCGGCGAACAAGCTGCGCGAGCTGATCGAACTGGGCGGCGACGCGGTGGTGGGTCCGTGGGACGGCGAAGAAGCCATCACGCTGATGGCCGATCTCGACGCGGGCGCGACCGGCTCGATGACGGGCGGCGGTTACGCGGACGGCATCCGTCTGATCATCGACGCGTATGCGGCAGGCGATACGGAAGCGGCCGCCGCGCATTATCAGCAATGGCTGCCGCTGATCAACTACGAGAACCGCCAGGGCGGCCTCGCATCGTGCAAAGCGCTGATGAAGGAAGGCGGCGTGATTCGCTCGGACGCGGTGCGTCATCCGTTGCCCGCGATGCATCCGGCCACGCGCGAAGGCTTGCTGAAGGTCGCACGACGGCTCGATCCGCTGGTGCTGCGCTGGGGCCGCTGAAACTCGCCTTCCGACGCCCGCGCTCGCGCCTATCTGCGCAACGCAGCGCTTGAAGCGCGCGCGGCCAAACCGATTCCGGTCACCGCGCTTGCCGATCAGTCGGCACGCGTCAGGATCTCTACGGGAATGAGCGCTGCTGCGAACAACCTCAAACGCACCCGCCCCGCTTGATGCTTCGCGCCACGCGTGGGCTCCATTGCCCGCTGCCGATTCCGGCTCGCGCAATGGCACCTCCCTCACCGCACAAGCACCGCGTGTCCGTGCCGCTCGGCTGCGCCGCGCCGAACAGTTTGCGTTCGCGCAAGAGCGCAGACATCGACGCATGCGCGATCGCGCCGGATCACCCATGTGATGCGCGCCTCTGCTGCGCCATACGCGCCGAATCGTCGAACGGATGGTGGCCACGAAAAACCACCCATGAGGTCGGGAAGAAGTGAGTAACATAGGCCCGCAAGCGCAACCTACTTCCCGCCATGACCGCTCATCCCCGAGAACTGACGCCGGAGACCCTCGCCGAGCTGCTCGAACGCATTGCCGGGGAAGATGCCGCGGCACTGCGTGAGCTATATGATCTCGCCGCCCCGAAACTGTTTGGCCTCGCGCTCCGTATATTGAACAGGCAGGAGTGGGCCGAAGAAGTCTTGCAGGAGAGTTTCGTCAATATCTGGCGCTTTGCCGGCGACTATCGGCGCGCGCTGTCCGCGCCGATGACGTGGATGTCGGCGATCGTGCGCAACCGTGCTCTCGATCATCTGCGGCGCCTCGACACGCAGGAAACGGAATGGAGCGATGCGTTGGACGATCTCGTGGCGACCGCCGACCCCGATCCCGAGGCACTCACCGCGGTCAGCCTGCAGGCGCGTTTGCTGGCCGGCTGCATGCAGCAGCTGGAGCCGGCGCAGCGGCAGGCGGTGGCGCTGGCCTACCTGCGCGATCAGAGTCATAGCGAGATCGCCGACATGCTGACGGTGCCGCTCGGCACCGTCAAGTCGTGGATCAGGCGCGGCCTGGCCAAGCTGAAGACCTGTCTGGGAGGCGAGTGATGAATCTGACTCGCTATCCTCAACTCGTCGATCGGCTGGCCGCCGAGTACGTGCTGGGCACGTTGCGCGGCGGCGCGCGGCGGCGCTTCCAACAGTACGCCGACAAGGACTCGGCCATCCGCCGCGCGATCGACCAATGGCAGCGGCGCCTCGCGCCGATAGCCGAACTCGCCGCACCGCACATGCCGCCGGCAGCCGTGTGGGATGCCATCGAGCGGCGTCTTGGCCTGAGTGCTGCACGCACCGCCGCGCGGCCGCGCAGCGTGCTGGACACGCCGGCGCGTCCATCGCGCGGCCTGCTCGACAACCTCGCGTTCTGGCGCGGCTGGGCGATCGGCGTCACGGCCCTGGCTGCCATCGCCGTGGCGGTCGCCGTGCGTGCGCTGTTGCCGTCCGCGACCACGCCAGTCTCTGCGCCGAGCGTCGCGCAGCAACCGGAAGCGGCCGTGTCGCACGTTGCGGTGCTGAACGACAAGGACGCGCATCCGGTCATGCTGATCGCATGGGACGAAACCCACTCGACGATGACGCTGCATCCGCTCGGCCTGGTCAATCTGCCGCCAGGCCGTGCGATGGAATTGTGGGGTGTTCCGGCGAGCGGGCATCCGGTGTCGCTCGGCATGCTGCCGGACAACGCCAGCGGCAAGGTGTCCGCCGGTCAGCAGAAGCCGGAGAATTACGCGGCGCTGGCGGTGTCGATCGAAGCGCCGGGCGGCTCGCCCAATCACGACGCGCCGAGCGGTCCGGTGGTGTTCAGCGGTAAGCTGCTGCCGGTGTCGTGAGCCGGATGGTGCGTTGTCGGGCAAGGCTGGCATTCGCCGGGAACCGATGTCAGCCTTTTCATTTTGCGTCTGCTTTGGCTTGGCCCATGACTTCTCCCCTTTCGACGCGACCATCACGCGGCGTCTGGCTGGACGCGAGCGCGTGATTGCCGCTACCCTAGCCGTATGCAAAGCTATTACGAAGCCACTGTCAGCCGCTCGTCAGCCTATGCGCCGCTCGCCGGCCGACGCAGCGCCGATGTCTGCATCATCGGCGGCGGTCTTGCCGGATTGTCGAGCGCCTGGGGACTCGCCGAGCGCGGCGTCGCCGACGTCGTCGTGCTCGAAGCGCAGCAGGTGGGCTTCGGCGCGTCGGGGCGCAACGGCGGCTTCGTGTTCGGCGGCTATAGCCTCGATTGCGCCGACCTGCTGAAAACCCTCGGCCCGGTTCGCGCGCGCGAACTCCGCGCGCGAACTCTATACGCTGACCACCGACGCCGTCGATTTGATGCGCGAGCGCATCTCTCGCTACCGCATCGACTGCGACGCGACCGATGCCGGCGTGATCCTCGCGAACTGGTTCGACGACCCCGCCCGGCTCGACGCGCAGCGGCGCCTGATGCGCGATTCGTTCGGCGTCGACTGGGAACCCGTATCTACCGCGCAGCTCGCCGGGCAACTGAAGTCTCGCCGCTATCACGGCGGCCTGTTCGAGCGCAACGCGTTTCACTTTCATCCGCTCAAATACGTGCTCGGCGTCGCCGCCGCCGCGGCTCAGGCAGGCGTGACGATCCACGAGCGCTCGCCGGTCGTGCGCTTGCAGCGCGCGGGCGCGGGCTTCGTCGTGCACACGCCGCAAGGCGCGCTCGAAGCGCGCCATGTGGTGATGGCGGGCGGCGGCTATGCGCGCAACGTCTACGCGCGCGTCGAGCGCGCGGTGCTGCCCATCGCCACCTATGTGATGGCGACCGAGCCGCTCGGCGCGCGCCTGCAAGACGCGCTCGACACGCGCGCCGCCGTCTACGACACCCGCTTCGCTTTCGACTATTACAGGCCGTTGCCCGACTCGCGCATTCTGTGGGGCGGCCGGATCTCAGTGCGCGACCGCGCCCCCGACACGATCGCCCGCCTGTTGCGGCGCGATCCGGTGAAGGTCTATCCGCAGTTGCATGGCGTGCGTATCGAGCATGCGTGGGGCGGCCTGATGAGCTACGCGCGGCACAAGATGCCGCAAATCGGCCGCAGCGCCGACGGCGTCTGGTACGCGGTGGGCTTCGGCGGACACGGCATGGCGCCGACCACGGTGTCCGGCGAACTGCTGGCGGCCGCCATCTCCGGCGAGCGCCCGGTGCCCGATGCGTTCGCGGCCTTTGGTCTTACGCCCGCCTACGGTGCGCTCGGTCTCGCGGCCGCGCAACTGACCTACACTGCGATGCAGACGCGCGATGCACTCGCCGCACGCCGCCGCCGTGCGCGCCCTGTCGTATGAGACATCGCAAGCGGCCGCCAGTGAGGCCCGAAACCCGCGCCGGAGCCCAATTTCGCCATGCTAGAATGCGCCGTCACTGCCGCTCGAATACACAATGAAAAAGGGAAGCAAGGCCGCCGAGCCTGATACCAACGGCATCCCGTCCGACACGCCGCGTGGAGACGCCCGGCGCAAGTACGACCCCGAACAGACGAAGCGCAACATCCTCGACGTCGCCACGCAGGAGTTCTCCGCGATGGGACTGACGGGTGCACGCGTCGACGCCATCGCGGAACGCACGAACACCACCAAGCGCATGCTGTACTACTACTTCGGCAGCAAGGAAGGGTTGTACCAGGCCGTGCTGGAAAAGGTGTATGGCGACATTCGCGCGCTCGAACAGGATCTGCACGTCAGCGAACTCGATCCGGTCGAAGGCATGCGCGCGCTGGTCGAATTCACGTTCGACTATCACGACCGGCAGCGCGACTTCGTGCGCCTCGTGACGATCGAAAACATTCACGGCGCGAAGTACGTCGAGCAGGTCAAGTCGTTCAAAGGCCGCAATGTCACCGTCATTCACACCATCGAAGATCTGCTGGCGCGCGGTATCGCGGCGGGGCAGTTCCGCAGCGACATCGACCCGATCGACCTGCACCTGCTGATCAGCTCGCTGTGCTTTCACCGTGTCGGCAATCGCCATACGTTCGGCACGGCGTTCGGCCGCGATCCTTCGCATCCGCGCCTGCGCGCGCGGCATCGCGCGATGATCGTCGATGCGGTGCTGCGTTTCGTGCGCAAGGACGATTGAAGCGCGCCCGCGCCGATGCGGGCTGCGCAATGGAAAACGGGACGTGGCTTGCGCCACGTCCCGTTTTCTTTTGGCCGCTAAAGACCGCTCAATCCACCAGCACGATCCGCTTGATATCGCCGACGATGAAGATGTACGACAGCGCGCCGATCAGTGCGATCGCGCCGATGAACACCAGCGCGCCGACGAACGAGCCGGTTGCCGCGACGATGAAGCCCACAACCAGCGGCGTCACGATGCCGGCCAGGTTCGCGGCGAAGTTGAAGATGCCGCCGGTCACGCCGAGCAGGCCGTCGGGCGCGATGTCCGATACCAGCGTCCAGCCCAGCGCGGCCATTCCCTGCGCGAAGAACGCCACCGACAGGATCGCGATCACCACCACGTTGCTTTCGACATAGTTCGCGAGAATGATGGTCGACGCGAGCAGCAGGCCGGCGATGATGGGCAGCTTGCGCGCCACGTTCGGCGACTTGCCGCGGCGCAGCAGCCAGTCGGAGAAGAAGCCGCCGAACATGACGCCGATCGACGCCGCGATGAACGGCATGATCGCGAAGAAGCCGATCTTCAGCCACGCCATATGGCGCTCGGTGGCGAGATACGTCGGAAACCAGGTGAGGAAGAACACCAGCGTCGAATTGCCCGCGAACTGGCCGAGGCAGATGCCGGTCAGTTGACGATGCTTGAGCAGGCGTCCGATGGTGCGCCATTCGAAGCCGGTCTTCGCCCGTGCGTGCGTCGCGTCGGCGGCTTGCTTGCGATGCGTGAGACCACCGCCGGCTTCGATATAGTCCAGCTCCTCCTGATTCGCGGACGGATGATCGCGCGGCTCGCGATAGAACATCCACCAGATCACGCCAAACACGATGCCCGCGCCGCCCACCACATAGAACAGCGAGCGCCAGCCGAACGCGCCCATCAGCATGAACAGGAACGGGCTGAAAAACGCGAGGCCGATATATTCGCCGACCGTGTACGTGCCGGTCGCCATGGCGCGTTCGCTCTGCGGGAACCACGTGGCCACCACGCGGCTGTTGGTCGGAAAGCAAGGCGCTTCCGATACGCCGAGCCCGAGGCGGAACGCGAACAGGCCGCCCACGCCATGCACCAGCCCTTGCGCGAGCGTGCACAGGGACCAGAACGTCATCGACAGGAAGTAGGTCAGCTTGCTGCCGAAGCGGTCGAGAAACAGGCCGCCCGGAATCTGCGCGGCCACGTAGCTCCATGAAAAGACGGAGAACAGCAGACCCATCAGCGCGGCGTTGATGCCGAGCTCCTTGGTCAGTTGCGGGGCCGCGATGCCGAGCACCGTGCGGTCCAGATAATTGATCATCGTCCCTACGGCGAGCAGCGCGAGAATCTGATAACGGGCTTTCGAGCGGCGTGTCGTGCTCACCGTGGCGTCCTGTTGAAGGGGGACGTCGGCGGGACTGGTTTGAATCGGCTGCGGCATGTCGGGCTAGTCTCCTCGATCTGGTTGTGTACCGGTCATACGTTACCGGTTGGCGAGTTTCTATGGGCGTTGCAACAACGACTGGAAATGGGTGTACACGCGCTCGGCGTCCGGCTCGAGGCCGGTGAAGATGCGCATCGCGTCGACCGCCTGATAGACCGCCATGCCGCCGCCGCTCAGCGTGCGGCAACCGAGCGCTTCGGCCGCCTGCAGAAGCGCGGTGCGAATCGGAAAGTACACGATGTCGGCGACCCAAAGATCGCGATGCAGCAATTCGGCCGGCAACGGCAAACCGGGCAGTTTCGCCATGCCGGTGGGGGTCGCGTGAATCAGGCCATTGGCGGCCGCGAGCGACTCCGCAAGCGAGCTGCCGCCGCTGACCTTGCTGGACGGGAAACGCTTTTGCAATTCGTCGGCGAGCGACGCGGCGCGCGCGGCGTCCACGTCGAACAGCGTGAGCGATTTCGCGCCCATTTGCAGCGCCGCATGCGCGACCGCCGCGCCCGCGCCGCCCGCGCCGAGTTGCACCACGCGCTCCAGCGATACATCCGGCAGGCCGCGCTGGAACGCGCGTGCGAAACCGGACCAGTCGGTGTTGTGGCCGATGCGCTTGCCGTCCTTGAACAGCACGGTGTTGACCGCGCCGAGCGCGCGCGCGTCGTCGGACAGTTCGTCGAGCAACGGAATGACCGCCTGCTTGCACGGGTACGTGATGTTCAGGCCGTTGAAGCCCATGCGTTCGGCGGCCTGCAGCAGGTCCGGCAGCGCGGCGACGTCGAGCTTCAAAGCCTCCAGATCGATGCGGCGGTACACATAGTGCAGCCCGAGCTTGCTGCCCTCTTCTTCGTGCATCGCGGGAGTCAGCGACCCGCCGATGCCCGAGCCGATCAGACCGACCAGATACGAATGGGCGGTGGCCTGTGAGCCGGCCTGCGCGTTCGCTTGTGTGTTTGCTTGTGCGTTCATTTTGCCGCCCTATTCTTGAGAATGGTCGCCATGCGCTCCAACGCGAAGACATAGCCCTGCGTGCCGCAACCGACGATGATCGCGTCCGCCACGGCCGACACGTACGAGTGATGCCGGAACGCTTCGCGGCGATGCACATTCGAAATGTGCACCTCGACGACCGGCTTCTCGATCGCGGTGAGCGCGTCGGCGATCGCGACCGAGGTGTGCGTGTAAGCCGCCGGATTGATCACGATGCCGTCGACCTTGGTGCGCGCCGCATGCAGCCAGTCGATCAGCTGGTGCTCCGCGTTCGACTGGCAGAACTCGATCGAGAGGCCGAGGCGTTCGCCCGCGTCGCGGCACAGTTTCGCGACGTCGTCGAGCGTTTCCGAGCCGTACACGGCCGGCTCGCGCGTGCCGAGCAGATTGAGATTCGGTCCGTTGAGGACCAGGACGGAGGCAAGACTCATGACAGCGGCTCCTGCGAAGTAAGGCGCAAAGCACACCACGGCACCCGTGGCGCTCTGCAACGTATGGCGAAGTGTGCGCGCATTGGCGGCTGCCGTCATTCGGGGTTTCTACGAATTTGTACCATCTAGTTAGTTTGTATGGACTGTCGTCACATTCCGTTATCGTGGGCAATTCTGGCCTGCGTCTTGCTCTCGCAAGTAACGGACTCGCTCATTTTGCGCATCGCAGCATGCAGGGCTGCAACGCCTTCGCGCTCGCCGCCGCGCGCGCGTTTTCCTTTTCCTATTGCCGTTCTGATTGTTTTTGCAGGAGCCTCCATGCAGCATTCGATTGCCACCGTGTCGATTAGCGGAACCCTCGTCGAGAAATTGACCGCAATCCGTGCGGCGGGCTTCGGAGGCGTCGAGATCTTCGAGAACGACCTGCTGTATTTCGACGGCTCGCCCGCCGACGTGCGCCGCATCGCGGAAGATCTCGGACTGAAGATCATGCTGTTCCAGCCGTTTCGCGACTTCGACGGCGTGAGCCCGGAGCGCCTCGAACGCAACCTCGAGCGCGCCAAGCGCAAGTTCGACGTGATGCACGAACTGGGCACGGACCGCATTCTGGTGTGCAGCAACGTGTCGCCGGATACCATCGGCGACGATTCGCTGATGATCGACCCGCTCGGCGCGCTGGCGCGCGCGGCTGGAGCCGCCGGCGTGATCGCCGGTTACGAGGCGCTGGCGTGGGGCAAGCACGTGAAGACCTACCGTCACGCGTGGAAGCTGGTGGACGCCGTGAACCATCCGAGCCTCGGGCTCGTGCTCGACAGCTTTCACACGCTTTCACTGAACGATACGGTGGATGCGATCGCTGAGATTCCGGGCGAGCGCATTGCGTTCGTGCAGATCGCCGACGCCCCGAAGCTCGCGATGGACGTGCTCGAATGGAGCCGCCACTACCGCTGTTTCCCCGGCCAGGGCGATTTCGATCTGGCCAACTTCACGGCGCAGATCGTGAAAACGGGTTACAAGGGGCCGCTTTCGCTGGAGATTTTCAACGACGGCTTTCGCGCCGCGCCCACCACCATCACGGCCGCGGACGGCCACCGCTCACTGCTGTTCCTCGAAGAGCAGACCCGCGCGCTGCTCGACGAGCAGCAGCAACCAGCCGGCGACCTGTACCGCTCGCCGGCCGCGCCCGCGCACGTCGGCTATCAGTTCCTCGAGTTCGCGGTCGACCACACCACCCGCGCGCAGCTTGCCGACTGGCTCGGCAAACTGCGTTTCCGTCAGGCCGGCGAGCATCGGTCGAAAGACGTGACGCTGTATCAGCACGGCGCGGCGTCGATCGTGCTCAACGCCGAGCCGGATTCGTTCGCCAATGCGTTCTTCCAGCAGCATGGCTTGTCGCTGTGCGCGTCGGCGTTTCGCGTGGACGACGCCCATCGGGCATTCGAGCGCGCGGCCGGCTTCGGCTATGCGCCGTTCTCCGGGCAGATCGGCCCGGACGAACGGGAGCTGCCCGCGGTGCAGGGGCCCGATAGCAGCCTGAACTATTTCGTCGACGAAACCCCGGATCAGCCCACGCTGTTCGAAGCCGATTTCGTCCTCACCGACATCAACGGCCCGACCGAAGTGGGGCCGCTGTCCCGCATCGATCACGTTTGCCTGTCGGTGCCGGCGAATGCGCTGGATACGTGGGTGCTGTTTCTGCGGACCGCACTGGGCTTCCAGGCCGAGCCGGGCGTGCTGGTGCCGGACCCGTACGGGCTGGTGCGCAGCCGCGCGCTGCGCAGCCGTGACGGCTCGGTGCGGATCGTGCTGAACGCGTCGGTGGATCGCCACACGGCGGTGGCCGAGGCGCTGCACACGTACCACGGCTCCGGGCTGAACCACGTCGCGTTCAGCACGGGCGACATTTTCAGCGCGATTCCCGAATTCGTCGCCGACGGGTTGCCGGTGCTGCGCATTCCGCGCAATTACTACGACGATCTCGCCGCGCGGTATGCGTTGCCCGACGCCATGCTGGAGGCGATGCGCGCGAACCACATCCTGTACGACCGCGACGAACGTGGCGGCGAATTTTTCCACGCTTACACGGAACAGCTGGACCAGCGCTTCTTCCTTGAGATCGTCGAGCGGCGCGGCGGTTATGACGGGTATGGCGCGGCTAACGCGGCGGTTCGGCTTGCCGCGCAGGCGCAGCGGCGAAAGTAGGCGGTCCGGGCGGTGGCTGCCCAGGCAGGTCTCAGGCGGTGCTCGCGCGCATCTCCGCCAATTCGAGCAGTTCGGACAGATCGGGCTGAGCGCGCGGTGCGGGCATCGGCTGCGCTTCAACACTTCCACGCTCCAGCTCCCCAGGCACGCCGCATGCGACCTCGAATCGGACAGCCGCGCCGCCCCGATATAATGGCCCCCTGATTTGCACCCCACGCCGCGCGGCAGCGCCCTGCCGGGCGCCGCATCCACCCGTCGGCCGAATGAAACGCCAGGAGAGATATGAAGAAGTTTGCTGTAGTCCTGTCAGTTCCCGTGCTCCTCAGCGCTTGCGCGTATTTCCAGAAGGATCCGGATGCCGGCGAGCCCGTCACGGACACCACCACCCAACGGTCCGTCGACGACGTCGTCGCCTGCATGACACAAGTCGCCACCCGCCACGACGCCGCGTTCAAATCCACGGCGATCCCGCAGGGTCAGATGCTCGACTTCGGCGATTCGAATATCGTCAAGGTGCGCAGCGACAATGGCGCGACAACTTACCGCTTCTATGCGGGCAAGCGCCATGTCAACAACCTGTGGCTCGAGACGGCGGGCAAAACCTGCGCCCCGTAAGCCTTTGCGGGGCAAGAAACAGTAAGTCGGACGATCGGGAAAAGGCTCCGCTGCCTTCTTCATGTCACGGTGTTACAGGACAGTGGAGTCTTAAGAATCGTTTAAGACTTCGTCCGCATCATCGCCGGACACTATCCAGCACGAGGCGCGCACCATGAACCAACCCGATCAAAATACCAACGACACATCGGCGCCGGGCAAGCGGCCTACCATCCTGCGCCGTCTGCTGAGCCACCACGAACTGGCGACCCTGTTGCTGTTGCTGCACGCGCCAATCGACGCATCGGCGAAACCCGAGATTCCGCGACTGTACGAAGCGGGCCTCGTCGAAACGGTGTCCGGCGACGCGGGCGCCTCGCACATCCGTCTGACGAGCGAGGGGAATGCGGTGCTGCGCGGGCTCGGCGTCAAGTAACGCCCACCACCCGCGCGAAGCCGCCGGCTCATGCCTGAGCCGCCGCAAAAAGAAGAATCCAGGCGCATCGCGCCAAACCCAACGCCTGAGCCCGCGCATCCCCTGTCACGCAGACGCGCAAGCATCCCCACTCGCCACGCAACCCGACAAACTGCTTCAGGCTTGCCACACGCCATACCCCGCTTCCCGCAGCCCAATCGCGAGTTCCACTTCCATATCCTGAGCGCCGCGATACGGCATCGGATTGAACACTTCATACAACTCGGGCACGAGGCGCAAGCCGTAATCGCGCACATAGCGATTGGCCTGAATGCCGGCCTTATGACGGTCGAAACGCAGGTCCGGGTCCAGCCCCGTCATTCCCACATACACGCAAGGCTTGTCGAACCGGTACTCCGGATTCGCGCGGCGAAAGCGCGCCTCGTTCCAGACCGCGTCGTCCAGCATGACGACGTACACGTAATAGTGATGCCTGCGACGGACCATGTGCGGCCGCTCAGCTCCGCGAAGTGCCGTGCAGCAGCATCCGGTATTCAGTCGGCGTCACGCCGACGGTCGCCTTGAATTGCCGCGTGAACGCGCTGTGGTCGGTGTAGCCGCATAGCGCGGCGACGTCCGTGACCTTGTCGTGCGAGACCAGCAGCGCCGTGGCCGCATCCAGACGCGTCTTCAGCAACACCTGACGCGGTGTCAAATGAAACACTTTGTGAAAGTAACGCTCCAGCTGCGCGACCGACATGTCCGCCATCGCGGCGAGCTGTTTCAGATTCAACGGCTGCACGTAATTGTCCTGGATCGACTGCACGACCGCTGCCAGCCGGCTGTAGGCAGGGTGGCTGCTTTCGTCCGCCTTCAGATCGCGGGAAATGCCGGCGAGGCCGACCACTTTGCCCGCCTCGTCCCGCAGCGGCTGCTTGCAGGTCAGGCACCAGCCAGGCTGGCGGCCGGGATACAGATGCAATTCCAGTTGGTCGAGCATCTGGCTGCCGGCGCCGATGATCGCCTTGTCCTGTGCCGTATAGATGCGCCCGAATCGGCGCGGAAACACGTCCTCGGCGGTTTTGCCGAGCAGCGCGGCCTTTTCCTTGAAGCCGCAGCGCGAGGCCAGCGTGCGGTTGACGAGCGCGTAGCGCGCGTCGGCGTCCTTCACGAAGAACACCACGTCGTGCATCGCGTCGAACACCGGCTCCAGCAACCGGAAGTGCGACAGCATGCCGGACAGCGTGGAGTCTTCGGATTCGAGCGGATGAGCCGGCGTGTTCATCGTATGGGTCCGTTGGTCCGTGGAAGGCTGCATTCGCGAACGGATTCGACCGCGCAGCCGCGTGGCTGGCGCGCGGCCCGTCGATTATAGAGCCGCGCGGCGGCCGACAATATCCGCCACGCGCGCGGGCACGGACTTCATTCGACCGGCGGCGGCTCGATGCCCGCCGTCATCAATGTGCCGATTTGCGCAGGACTGAACGGCGGCCGCGGCGCGGCGGCCGGCCAGCCGAAGTAAAGGTTCGCGGCCGCGCCGCAAATTCTTCCCTGGCAGGCGCCCATGCCGCAGCGGGTGTGCAGCTTGGCGTCGCGCCAGTCCCCGCAATGGCGCACCTCGCCGACGCTCACGTCCTCGCAGCGGCACAGCAGTGTGGCGTCGGCAGGCGGCGTGCGCGCGGCGTCCTGCAATGCGAAGGCCGCTTCGACGCGCTGGCCGAAGCGGCGCCAGCGCGCTCGCCGCGCATGCAGCGCGTCCAGAGCGGCGCGTTCCGTGGCCGCGCCGCCGCTCGCGGCCAAACCAGCGATCTCGCCTTCCACGACGGCCAGTTCCGAGCCGCCGATGCCCGTGCATTCCCCCGCCGCGAACACGGTGTCGACCGACGTTCGCTGCTCGCCGTCGACGACGATCTCGCCCGCGTCGTTGACCGCGCAGCCGAGCGCCTGGCCGAGCGTGCTGTTCGGCACCAGTCCAAAGCCGCAGGCGACGCGGTCGCAATCGAGCGTGACGTCCCGCGCGCCCCGCCGGATGGTCACGCGCTGCACGCGGCCATCGCCCTGCGCCTCCTGCACGATGCTGCCGGTCCAGTAACGCAAGCCCGCGAAACCACGTGTCATGGCGATCGCCTGCTGCAATTTCGTGGGTTCGGTCAGCAGTGAGGCGCCGAAGCGCGCAACCTCGAACGCCGACGCCTGCTCGACCACCGCGACCACCCGCGCGCCGGCCTTGCGCGCTGTAGCGAGCGCGGCAATCAGCAAAGGACCGCTGCCGGCAATCACGATCCGTTCGCCGCGCACCGGCATCCCGCCTTTGATGAGCGCCTGCAACGCGCCCGCGCCGCTCACGCCGGGCAAGGTCCAGCCCGCGAACGGCAGCAGCCGCTCGCGCGCGCCGGTCGCGAGAATCAGGCGCTCGTAGGTGATGCTCACACCGCCCTGCCCGGCCGGTTCGAGCAGCAGACCGCGCGAGCCAAGCGGCGCGATCACGCGGGTCAACGGCCAATGCGTGGCATTGCCGTACGGGCGCAATGCATCGAGCAGCGCGGACAGCGGCGCTGGCGGCGCATGCCCCGGACCTTGACGCCAGATCTGGCCGCCCGCGCGCGGATTGTCGTCGAGCAGCGCGACGGTAGCGCCCGCGCGCACCGCTGCCTGCGCGGCACTCAGGCCGGCCGGCCCGCTGCCGACCACGACGATGTCGAAGTGTTGCGTCATCGCGGGTCCGCCGGGTCGCAGGCTTGCACGGTCTGGCCTTCGCGGCACAGTGTCTGACAGGCCAGCACGTGCGCCCGGCCGTCGATCGTCACGCGACACTCCTGGCACACGCCCATGCCGCAAAAGGCGCTGCGCGTATCGCCTTGCACCGATCGCCGCGTGCCGCCGACGCCCGCGACCACCAGCGCCGCGGCCACGGTCGTGCCGGCTTCGACAGCGATATCGCGGCCGTTTATCGTCACATGGATGCGCGCCGCGTCAAGACGGGTCATGGGTGACCTGTTCGGGGAAACGAACCGGCAGATACGGCTCGACAGGGATCGGCGCGGCACTCGCCATGATCTGGGCGGCGAGCAGTTTGGCGGTGGCGAGCGAGGTCGTCACGCCCAACCCTTCATGCCCGACCGCGAGCCACACGCCAGGCGCGAACTCGCCGGCCGGCCCGATCAGCGGCAGTCCGTCCGGCGACGCTGCGCGAAAGCCGGTCCACGCGCGAATGCCGTTGAGCGTCGGCAGCACCGGCAGATAGCGCGCGGCGCGTTGTAGCATCTGCGCGAGCACGGGCATCTCGACCGCGGGATCGGTGGTGTCGAACTGGCGCGACGAGCCGATCAGCAGTTGTCCCGTGGGACGCGGTTGCGCATTGAACGCCACCGACGTGCCGGCCGCATGATGCGCGCTCTTGATATACCCGAGTTCGAGCAGCTGATGACGGATCAGTCCCCGATAGCGGTCGGTGATCAGCAGATGGCCCTTCTTCGGTTGCAAGGGCAGCGACGGCACGAGTTGCCGTGCGCCCAGACCATTGGCGACGATCACGTGCGCCGCGCCGACGCGCTCGCCGCTGGCCAGCGTGACGCTGCCCGCGTCGACCGAAGCGACCGGTGTCATCAGGCGCACGCGGATGTTCGCGGCGTGCGGCGACTGCGTCAGCAGCCATTCGGCGACGGTGGGCGCGTACACGATGCTGTCGTGCTCGATGCGCAAACCGCCTGCCAGCGACGCGGCCAATGCCGGTTCGCAGGCGCGCAGTTCCGCCGCGCCCAGCAGTTGCGCCGCGACATTTTGCGCTGCGAACGCCGCCTGCATCGCGCGGGCAGCCTGCCATTCTTCTTCGTCGGCGGCGACCCACAGCGTGCCGCAGCGCGCGAACGCGTCGCGAGCACGCAGGCGCGGCGCGAGTTGCAGCCACAAGTCACGCGAATAGCGGCTCAGCGCGAATTCCGCCGGCGAGTCGTTCATCACGACGAGGTGGCCCATGCCCGCCGCCGTCGCGCCGCCGCCGATGCGCTGCGCGTCGAGCACCTCGACGCGCAGGCCGTGCGCGGCCAGTTCCGCCGCGCACGCGGCGCCGACAATACCCGCGCCGACGATCAACGCGTCCGCGCTCATGCCGTGCGAATGCCCCACGCGAACGGATCGCGCTCGTCGAAACAAAGTTGCCCTTGCGCGGTGACATACGCGTGGCCGGTGATGGTGGGAATTACCGAGACGCCGTCGCCCGCATGGCGATAGCTGGCTTCGAACACGCTGCCGATGATGCTCTCCTGCCGCCACACCGCGCCTTCGGCCAGCTTGCCGTCGGCCGCGAGACACGCGACTTTCGCGCTCGTGCCGGTGCCGCACGGCGAACGGTCGTACGCGTTACCGGGACACAGCACGAAGCTGCGGCTGTCGATGCCGTCGCGCGAACCGGGTCCGAAGAGCTCGATGTGGTCGATCAGCGCGCCGTCCGCGCCGGTGATGCGCTGCGCGATCAGCGCGTCGCGAATCGCCGAGCTGAACGCGGTCAACCCGGCGATATCCGCCGCATCCAGCGAGCGCCCGTGATCGGCGACGAGAAAAAACCAGTTGCCGCCCCATCCTATATCGCCCGTCAACGCGCCGTAACCCGGCACGTCGACCCGCACGGCGTCGCGATAACGATAGGCCGGCACGTTGCGCACGGCGACGCTGCCGTCCTCGTTGAGCGTCGCCTCGACCACGCCGACCGGCGTCTCGATCCGGTGGCGCCCCGGCGCTATCCGTCCCATATGCGCGAGCGACACGACCAGTCCGATCGTGCCGTGCCCGCACATGCCGAGATAGCCGACATTGTTGAAGAAGATCACGCCGGCCGCGCAGGTGGGATCGTCCGGCTCGCACAGCAGCGCGCCCACCACCACGTCCGAGCCGCGCGGTTCGGTGACGATGCCCGCGCGCCAGTCGTCGAAGCGCGAGCGCAATACGGCGAGCCGTTGCGCGAGCGTGCCGCCGCCGAGATCCGGGCCGCCTGCGACCACGAGGCGGGTCGGTTCACCGCCGGTGTGCGAGTCGATGATGTTCAAGGTTTTCATGACGCCCATGGTAGGAACGGCGAGCCTCGGGGTCTTGGTGCGCGTGCGCGCGGATTGTGACGATTTCGGCATAGTCATGGGTTGCGATCGAGGCGGATTTCGCGAAGGGAACCGGCATGCGACACATAGGTTAAAAACCCGCGCGCCATGATTCGCGCACCCGCTTGAACGAGTGCGAGCGCGCAGCGTCAATGGATTGCACGCGGTCTGGTGAATACGCTATCGGCCACCTCGCAGCAGCATTGCGCGCTGGCGAGCCTATGCTGAAATCGTCATCCGCCACGCGCGATTCGCGCAAGACGCCGACATTTTCCCTGCTTACACTGCGCTTCGACACATCACACTCAGGAGAGCAGTCGTGGCGCATATCTGGGAAGGCGTATGGCCCGCAGTCACCACCAAGTTCCACGCGGATTTCAGCATAGACCGCGCATGGACCGGCAAGAATATCGAAGCGCAGATCGACGCGGGTGTGGACGGCATCATCGTGTGCGGCTCGCTGGGTGAAGCGTCGACGTTGTCGCTCGACGAAAAGCTGCAGGTGCTCGACGTGGCGGTCGAAGCCGCGCGCGGCCGCGTGCCGGTCCTGTTGACGATCGCCGAAAACAGTACGCTCGACGCCTGCCGTCAGGCGGAAGCCGGCAGCAAGTACGGCGCGGCCGGCTATATGGTCCTGCCGGGGCTGCGCTATCTGTCGGACCGGCGCGAAACGCTCAACCATTTCCGCAGCGTCGCGCACGCAAGCGCTCTGCCGCTGATGATCTACAACAATCCGCTCGCCTATGGCGTCGACATGACGCCCGACATGTTCGCGGAAATCGCCGATGAGAAGAAGATTGTCGCGATCAAGGAATCATGCGGCGACGTGCGGCGCGTGACGGATCTGATCAACGCGGTCGGTGACCGTTTCGCGATTCTCTGCGGGGTCGACAATCTCGCGATGGAAGCGATGCTGATGGGCGCGCATGGCTGGGTGGCCGGTCTGGTGTGCGCGTTTCCGCGCGAGACGGTGGTGATCTACAAGCTGCTCAAGGCGGGACGCCTCGAGGAAGCTCGCGCGATCTACCGCTGGTTCGCGCCGCTGCTCGCGCTCGACGTGTCGCCGAAGCTCGTGCAGAACATCAAGCTGGCCGAAGCGATTGTCGGCCTGGGCACGGAGCCGGTGCGGCCGCCGCGTCTGCCGTTGGCCGGCGACGAGCGCAAGGCGGTGGAAGCATTGATCCGCCGCGCGATCGAAACGCGGCCGGCGCTGCCGGCCATCTGACACGACGGCCGCGACTTCAGGCCGCCTGCTTCTGCGCTTGGTCGACGGACCGCTCGACGGATTCCTCCTGGCGCAGATGCAGAAGCCGGTAGCCGCTCTTGTAGACCGGCTGCAGCCGGAATTCGTTTTGCGGTTCGATTTCGAGCAGCAAGCGCAGCCGCGACACGTGGCTGTCGATCGTGCGGGTCAGTTCGCGGAACTCGCGGCCCCAGACCATCGCGAAAATGTGGTCGCGCGACATCACCCGGCCGATGTTGGAAAAGAACAGCGCGGCGAGCCGGTACTGCGTGCTGGATAGCGTCACGGGTTCACCGCGCAGCAGCACGAGCTGGCGGCGATTGTCGAAGTGGTACGGCCCGACCTCGAAGCCCGCAGCGCTGGAGCGCTCCGGATACGCGCGCCGCAGCAACGCCGCGATGCGCTCGCGAAACTCGGCGGCGCGCAACGGCAACCCGATGTAGTCATCCGCGCCGCTGACGAACGCGCGCACCATGCTCTCCTCCGACGTGTCGAGCGACGCGAACATGACCGGCAAGGGATCGCCGCCGCCTCCTCGCACCGACCGCAGCACTTCGGTCCCGGACAGGCGTGTGCCCAGCCAGTCCAGCACCAGCAGATCCGCGGTGGAACGGGCGAGCGCCTTCGACATGGCGAGGCCGTCGTCGTAAAGCATGCAGATGTGGCCGGCCTTCAGGAGAACTTGTTCGATTGACTGACGCATGATCGGGTCACGCTGAAGCACTGCAATGCGCATGGGTGGCTCTCAACTGGGTAGATCGGACGCCATTCTCGGAGGCGCACCGCGTCGATCCCATAGGACCATTCCGATTCTTAAGATTTATTCGGGAGCGCGGCGCGCCCGCTCGTGGAAAACGCCCATTCCCGCCCTGTTCGAAGCGTACGGATTTCATCCTGTAAAATCCCGGCCTGGCCCCAGTCGTCATCGCGCCTGCCCTATCCGGGCGGCGCGCCGGTGTCCCGTGCTCTACCCAGCGCCTGCCACACTTCTCGCCCGACGACCGCCGTATTTCCACGCGCTACGTGTGGCTCCCAATTCCAAAAAATGACATAGCAATGCAAGCGACAAATCTGGGTGGAGCGCAGGCTGTCACCCCACGCCCTCTTGGGCGCAGCGACTACAAAACGCTCGGTCTCGCCGCGCTCGGCGGGGCGCTCGAGTTCTACGACTTCATCATCTTCGTGTTTTTCGCGCCGGCCATCGGCCAGCTGTTCTTCCCCGCCGCGATGCCGGACTGGCTGCGCCAGGTGCAGACCTTCGGCATTTTCGCCGCGGGCTATCTGGCGCGCCCGCTCGGCGGCATCATCATGGCGCACTTCGGCGACCTGTTCGGCCGCAAGCGCATGTTCACGCTGAGCGTGCTGCTGATGTCGGTGCCGACGCTGCTAATGGGGCTGCTGCCCACTTATGTCAGCATCGGCGTGCTGGCGCCGGTGCTGCTGTTGCTGTTCCGCGTGATGCAAGGCGCGGCCGTCGGCGGCGAGGTGCCGGGCGCCTGGGTGTTCGTGTCCGAGCACGTGCCGCAGCGGCACGTCGGCTATGCGTGCGGCACGCTCACCGCCGGCCTCACGGCGGGCATCTTGCTCGGCTCGCTGATCGCGTCCGCGGTCAACCGTCACTTCGCGCCGGAGGACATCGCCGCGTACGCGTGGCGCATCCCGTTCCTCGTGGGCGGCGTATTCGGCATGTTCTCGGTCTACCTGCGCCGCTGGCTGCATGAAACGCCGGTGTTCGCGGAACTCAAGCAGCGCAAGGCGATCGCCGCGGAAGTACCGCTCAAGGCGGTGCTGCGCGACCATGGCCGCGCCGTCATCGTGTCGATGCTGCTGACGTGGATGCTGTCGGCCGCGATCGTCGTGGTGATCCTGATGACGCCGACGCTGCTGCAAAAGCAGTTTCATATCGCGCCGGCCACCGCGCTGCTGGCGAACTGCGTGGCGACGCTGTGCCTGACGATCGGCTGCGTGATGGCGGGCTCGCTCGCCGGACGCTTCGGCGCGGGACGCACGATTTTTGTCGGCGGCCTCGCGCTGGCGGTGACGTACTTCGCGATGTTCCAGCAGCTCGCGGTGGAGACCTCGGCGCTGGTGCCGCTGTATGCGCTGGCCGGGCTGTTCGTCGGCGTGATCGGCGCGATTCCGTTTGTGATGGTCAAGGCCTTCCCGCCGGTCGTGCGCTTCTCGGGCATCTCGTTTTCGTACAACGTCGCGTATGCGGTGTTCGGCGGCCTCACGCCGATCGCCGTGTCGCTAATGATGAAGTCGAACCCGATGGCCGCGCCGTTGTACGTCGGCGCAATCTGCGTTCTCGGCGCAGTGACGACGCTCTTTATCAAGGACGCGCCCCGCGCGCGCTGAGCGCCAGGCTGTTCCGGCAACGGCGCCCCACGGGGCGCCGTTGTCGTTCATGGCCTGGCGAACGCCGCCAGCCATTCCGCTTCACGCTGTTGCCGCGCTGGCGACGCCTTGGCCGACATCCACACTTCACGGCACGCCGAAACATGGTGCGTCGCATCGGACATACGATGTGTCGCATGAACTCCTCGACTGCCACTTCCTCGCCCGCGCTCGGCCGCGTTCTCGCGACGGTCAGCGTCGGTTTCGTCGTCACGCAGCTCGACGTGACCATCGTCAATATCGCGCTGCCGAGAGTGGGCGCGGCTCTGCATGCGAGCGTCGCGGGCCTGCAATGGGTCGTCGACGCTTATACGCTGGCGTTCGCGGTGCTGATGCTGTCGGCCGGCGTGCTCGGCGACCGCTTCGGCGCGCGCCGCATGTACGCGGTGGGGATCGTGCTGTTCGCGCTCGCGTCGCTCGCCTGCGGCCTCGCGTTCGACGCCGCGATGCTGGTCGCCGCGCGCGCGGTGCAAGGCGTCGGCGCCGCAGCGATGCTGCCGAACTCGCTGGCGCTGCTCAATCAGTCGTATGGACACGATCCCAAACTGCGAGCGCGCGCGGTCGGTTTATGGACCGCCGCGGGCGCGATTGCAATCGCGGCGGGGCCGGTGGCCGGCGGCCTGCTGATCGCGGCGTTCGACTGGCGCAGCATCTTTCTCGTCAACCTGTCGATTTGCGCGGCCGGCCTTCTGGCGACGCTGCTTTGGGTGCCGCAGCCCAATACCGCGCTGCAAAACCCGCCAACCGCAGCCGATGCAAGCGCTCACGAGAGCGCCGAAGCAAGCCCGAGCGGACTCGACCTGGGCGGCCAGTGTCTTGCGATCGTCGCGCTGACCGCCTTCGTCGCGGCGGTGATCGAATGGCGGCCGCTGGGACTCGGCCACCCGTTGGTGGCCGGCGGCTTCGTGCTAGCGCTGCTCGCCGCGTGCGCGTTCATCGCCGTCGAAGCGCGCGTCGCGTCGCCGATGCTGCCGCTCCCGCTCTTAAAAAAACACCCCTTCAGCGCGGCGGTGCTGTTCGGCATCTGCGTGAATCTGACGTATTACGGGATGGTGTTCGTGCTGAGTCTTTACTTGCAGCGCGTGCGCGGCTATACGCCGTTACAGGCGGGACTCGCGTTCTTGCCGTTGACGGGCGGCTTTCTGCCGTCGAACGTCGCGAGCGGCTGGGTGGTCGGCCGCTTCGGCGTGCGCGTGCCGATGATTCTCGGCGCGATCTCCGCGGGACTCGGCTACGGCCTGCTGCATTGGGTCGACGCCGCGACGCCGCTCATCGGCGTGCTGGTGCCGTTCCTGCTGATTCCGTCGGGCATGGGTCTGGCCGTGCCGGCGATGACCACCGCCGTGCTCGCGTCGACCGAAGCGCAGCGCGCGGGCACCGCGTCGGCGGTATTGAATACGGCGCGGCAAGCCGGCGGCGCGGTAGGCGTGGCCGCCTTCGGCGCGCTAGCGAGCGGCGCGGCGGCCGCGCACATCGTCGCAGGGATGCAGGCGGCCAGCGCGATCTCGGTCGGTCTGCTGGCGTTGGGCGGCGTGTTGAGCTGCTTCGTGCATCCGCAGCCGCATGCTTCGGCGCCGGACTCGCGCGGGAATCAGCGCAACGCGGACACGACACGCGTCGGCGAATCAAGGTGAGGAGCGCGCGACGCTGGGGCGCGCTGGCTTCGTTCGCGTACAAAACTATCCCGCGATGCTTGCGCACGCAGGGTTTGTCGCAGCGAGCGTGAGAACGGCCGGGGCGGCGGCCGACAACGGGGAACGGTGGCGCCAGGCGTCAGTCGACGCCCGCCGACCCTGCATCATTTACAGCGACGCTTCCTGAATCACGCCGGTGTCGATCGCGCGTTCGATCAGCCCTTCGCCTTGCGCCTTGGCGATCGCGTCGGCGATCAACTTCTCCGGTTCCTCGATTTCGGCCTTGATCGTGCTGATGAGCCCGGACGCGTCCAGAACCACGAGTGTCTTCGCCGAATCGGCCAGGCTGATGATCACGCGATGCGGCGTGGGCCCTTCGCCGAGACTGGCGCACAACTGCGTGACCTTGCCACCGATGGTTTGCTCGAAACTTTGGATCATTATGTGCTCCCTTGGTTACAGCAGAATCGAAAGCGGCATGCGCCGCATCAACGCCCGAGCCCGCCGCGAGGCGCGCGCGCACCGTCGACGCTGAAGCGGCCCGCGCCGGTCACGAACAGCAGCAGGAAACCGCCGGCGATGCCGATGTTCTTCCAGAAATGGATCACCATGTCGCGTTGCAAGGCGGCATCGGCGACGTTCCAGAAATCGTGGCCCAGCACCGCTGCCGCCACCGTATAGACGGCCATCAGGAGCGCGAGCGGGCGCACCTTGAAACCGACGATCAGCAACACACCGCCGAGCGCTTCGATGGCGGTGGCAATCGGCGCGGCAACCTGAACGAACGGCACGCCCTTCGAATGCAGGTAGCCGACAAAGCCCGCATAGCCCAGCAGTTTCATCACACCGCTCCACAGAAACAGCACGGCAAGGGCGATACGTGCGATGAAGATGATGCCGGAATCGACGGGACGCGTCATGAGGGGCTCCTGTAAATGAATAAGCAGCAGACCCGGCCGGGCAGCGGCAGTTCCCTACTTTGCAACTGAGAATAGCGCAACGGATGCCCTTTCCAAGCCCGGACGGGACGCGTAGCGGTGCATGTGCGTGCGCGCCAGTCCCGCTCACGGGTGGCGCGGACCTTGCCGCTTCGCTAGGCGCCGGGATAAGTGGCGACTTCGATCAGATTGCCGTCCGGATCGCGGCAATAGACCGAGGTCATCTTGCCGCGCGCGCCATCGCGCTCCACCGGACCCGCCTCGATGGCGACGCCCTCGGCAAGCCAGTGCGCCTCCACTTCGGCCGGGCTCGCGGTGGTGACGAAGCACAGATCCGCGCTGCCGGGCGCCGGCTCACACGCGGTGAACCACGCAACCGGGTCGGCGTTCGCCGGACGCAGGTTGATCTTCTGATTGCCATAGGTCATCGCCACGCGGGTGCCGGTGCGCGATGCGAATTCGGTGCGTCGCATGCCGAGCATGCGCGCGTACCAGGCCGCGCTGGCTTCCACGTCGGCGACGTTCAGAACGAGATGATCGAGAGTGTCTATGGAGAAACTCATGGGTCGTGTCACCGTGACGAGACGTGCAGAGGCTGCGTGAACCGGCTCGACTGGCTAGCTGCATGCGACGGGCAAAGCCGACGGGCACGCGCCTTCGCCGCGTGCTCTCACGGGCTATGAACGCGGCGCGTCGGGAGCCAGCAACACGCCTTTCGTGAACACGAAGCAACCATAGCCACGCTCTTCGCCGGTTGCGATCACGCAATACGCTTTGCGGGCCCGCTCATAAAAAGCGAATCGTTCGATCGAGGCAAACGGAACCTCGCGCCCTTCCGCCGCGTTGACCTCGGCTTGCGCTTCGCGCTGCACCGCCGGAATCGTATGCGGCTCGCCCACTACCTCCATGCGCGACGCCGGTTGCTCGATGAAGGTATCCAGCGGCATCACCGAAAGTACCGCGCGCACCGCACGTGGCGAGCTCACGCCGTCTAGATGGAGCAGCCTGCCTAGCACGGTACCCTGCGCAACCGACGTGCCCGGGAAGTTGGCGTCGCAAATGACGAGTTCGTCGCCATGGCCCATCGAGCGCAGCGCATGAAGGATATCGGCGTTCAGCAGCGGGTCCAGATTCTTCAGCACGGTGTCTCCTTGTCCGGTTGAAACCGATCGACGGCTCGCCGTCGGGATTGGGGTAGCGCAATGCGAGCGCGCTCGCGGTCACGTTCGCGCAGGCCCGCAGGACGCCGGCTTGACGGCAGCGCCAGAACGCGCCGCCGCATCGCACTGCGTCGGTCGATTGTAGCAAGCAACGTTGTGCACATCTGCGCAGGACAGGTGGATGCGACCGGACATCGTCGCCGCGCCGGCGCAGGGTCCGGCGGCGCGATGCATCGTCGAGCGGCGCAGCGGCGCGGCGTGCGCGGCGCAGCGGCGCGGCGTGCGCGGCGGCGATGCCGCCGCAGCGCCAGCGCAGCCAGCCGATCATCGCCAGCAGCACGAGCCCCGCGCCGCCCAGCACCGGCTCGCGCCAGCCCAGCTACGCGATGAACATGAACGCCCGTGCGCCGGCAAGCAGCGCGAAGCTGGCGATGACGCTGGTCAGCGCGTCGAGCGCCGCCGACACGCGCGCGAACGCGATGGCGGTTTGAAGAGGCGTCCGGGCAGTGGGCTCGTGCATGATCGGCTCCGTGAGAAAAAGGCGTGGGTCAGGCGCCGTCAGGGACCTGGTCGAGGAAGCCGGTGACCGCCTGCAGGCGGCCATGCGCATCCACCACGCCAAAGTCCGAGCCCTTGACGATCGCGTCGCCCGCGGGCGTGGTCAGTTCCCACGAAAAGCGCAGCCGGTTCGCGAAGCCGTCGACCCGGGTCGTGCGGCGAAACATGTGCTGCGGGAAGCGCTCATGCACCGCGCGGATCATCGCGTCGATCCCGTCGTGGCCCGCGCCGGCAAGCAGCGGGTCGCGATAGTCGGCGTCGGCGGTCCACGTCGCGGCAATCAACTCGCGGCGGCGCGCGCCGTCGGTCTCGTTCCAGGCGTCGAAATAACGGTCGATCAGATCGGTATGGGCATTCATCTCAACACTCCTTGAATGGCATCACTGAGCACTACGCTCGGCACACACGTCGTATGCGGCGGGCTCGGAGTGAAGATTGGCGGATCGGACGCGCGGCGTCGATTACGTCGCAGGTAAGCATTCGCAGCACGATTGGCCATCTGGCCGAATCGTCAGGAACGCCTCCGGCCGCTAACCTCTGGGACTCATGGGAGCTGCGCGGCGGGGGCGCGGCATGGGTCGCAACGAAACGGGGGCGCGGCGGCTAGCCGCTCTATTGATATGGCATTGACACTTGCAGATACGTATCCACAAGGATACAATCTCAAACAGATCGGAACACCACCTGTGTACACGGTCAATCGCACCGAGGTGTTCGACACCTGGCTCGCGGAACTCGCCAACCTGCGAGCCAGGGCGAAAATCCTCGTGCGGATCCGGCGCGCGGAACGAGGGCATTTCGGCGACGCGAGGCTGCTGGAGGACGGCGTGTCGGAGATGCGCATAGATTGCGGCCCCGGCTATCGGGTCTATTTCGCGCGCGAAGGGCGCACGCTGTATTTGCTGCTCTGCGGTGGCAACAAGTCCACGCAGCCAGCCGATATCAAGCATGCCAAAACAATGTGGTCAGCAATCAGAGAGGGACTGTCATGAGCAAGATCAAAACGGCAGGGTTCGACGCAGCGCATTACCTCGACAGCGAGGAAATGATCGCTGAATATCTCAACGCAGCGCTCGAAGAAGGCGACGCCGACGTCCTGCTCGCCGCGATCGCAGACATCGCAAAAGCGCGTGGCATCGCGAAGGTCGCGGTAGACGCCGGACTCGGGCGCGAAAGTCTCTATAAAACGCTCGCGCCCGGCTCCAAACCGCGCATGGACACGGTGTTCAAACTGCTGCGCGCGCTCGGCGTCAAGCTCAACGCGGTGCCGGAAGGTGTCGCGGCCGCATGATTCGTGCTGGCGTTGCCGCGAGGGGCGCAACTGCATTTGCCGTTGCCTTGATGCTTCCGGGTATTCGTAGGAGTCGGCGGGGTTTTCCATTACCCGTCAGGTAATGGATCTCCCACACGGTTTGGCTATCATCGGATGCATGAACACTCTCTCTCTCTTGCGCAAACGGCCGCTTCGCCTCCGCCGTCGGCCAGTCGAACGGTCGGCGACTTGCTGCGTGAATGGCGGCAGCGGCGAAGAATGAGCCAGTTGCTACTCGCCACTGAAGCCGATATCTCGACCCGTCATTTGAGCTTCGTCGAATCGGGCCGCGCGCTCCCTAGCCGGGAGATGGTCATGCATCTCGCCGAACGGCTCGAAGTGCCGCTGCGGGCGCGCAATACGCTGCTGGTTGCCGCAGGCTATGCGCCGCTGTTCCGCGAGCGTCCGCTGTCCGATCCGCAACTGGCCGCCGCGCGCGAGGCCGTCGAACTGGTGCTCAAAGGACACGAGCCTTACCCCGCGCTGGCGATCGACCGGCACTGGACCATCGTCGCGGCAAACGGCGCGCTCGCGCCGCTGCTAACCGACGCCAGTCCCGAACTGCTGAAGCCGCCGGTCAATGCGCTGCGCCTGAGCTTGCATCCGGAAGGCATCGCGGCGTCGATCATCAACTGGCATGCGTGGCGGCAGCACGTGCTGGCCCGGCTCCAGCGGCAAATCGACGTGAGCGGCGACGAGGCCTTGAGCGCGCTGCGCGACGAACTCGCCGCATATCCCGCACCGGCGGGCGCGGACGCGGCGGACAATGACGAAACCGCGGTCAATCAGATTGCCGTGCCGTTGAGGTTGCGCACGCCGATCGGCGTGCTGTCGTTTTTTAGCACCACCACCGTGTTCGGTACGCCGGTGGACGTCACGCTGTCGGAACTTGCGATCGAAGCGTTTTTCCCGGCCGATCAACAAACCGCGGCGGCATTGCGGGAGTTTGCTGAAAGCCAGCGCGTGGGGGCTGGGCGATAGCTCGTTGCATGGCCTTAACCCAAAGTAGCCCAAAGCCAGAAAGCGAGGCGAGGAGAACGCCCCACGCTTGCCCGTTATCCACTCAGCCGTTATTCATTTTCGCCAACGCCCCGCGCAGGGAAACATCTTGAACAACGCCGCCCTGCTCATCCGTCAACTCGGTCCCGCCGATCGGGACGCCTATTTCCAGCTTCGCCTACGCGGACTGAAAGCGCATCCCGAACTGTTCGGCCAGAGTTATGAGGAAGCGCTCGCAAAGGGCCCCGCGCAACACGACGCGATCTTGCAGGGCTTGCACGCGGCCGAAGGGGACTTTCTGCTCGGCGCTTACCTATCGGCCGACACACCGTTGATCGGCGTAGTCGGACTGGCGCGCAACCAGCGCAGCAGGGAGCGACACAAGGCTTCGGTCGTCGGCATGTATGTCGCGCCGGAAGCCGCGGGCCGTGGCGTTGGGCGCGCGCTGCTCAACGAGTTGCTGACGCGGGCGGCTCAGGTCGATGGTTTGCGGCAACTGCAGGTAATGGTCGACAGCAGCAACGAGGCAGCGCGCAAACTCTACGAGTCGTTGGGCTTTGGTCAATACGGTCGGGAAGTCGCGGGACTGAATGTCGACGGCCCGTTTTACGACACCGATCTGATGATGCGGTTCATCTAGCTGAGGTAGACGATAGGCGCGCGAAGCGTCGCTCCAACTCCGACGACGAGATAGCGGAGGTTGCGGTGCCGCGCCGGCGTGCGCCTGGGTGCCTGGGTGCCTGGGTGCCTGGGTGCCTGGGTGCCGATAATAATGCTGGCGGCAAAGTCCCATGCTGGCGCTAGTGCCAAAGCCGTTGCCATACAAGTAAAAATCGCGCAGCGCCCTACCCCGACCGATATCTAGCCAGCACACCCTCTCGCTGCCCGTCCAGCGCTCCCGGCGTTCCCTGACAGCGAACCCAGGCCCGATGCGCGAAACGCGATCCATGTATACTTTTGCGGTTCCCCTTCTCCGCCACACCAACCCAAACTCGTCTCCCGCCGCCTTCGGCGCCTTAGATCCCCAGTTTGTCAGTCAACTCACCCATGTCCGATCTTTCCACTCCGCTTCCACGCGTGCCGCGCCGCTTCGACATCAACCCGAAGCCGCTCGCCGCCGCGCTCGTTCTGATCGCGCTCGGCGCGATCTATCTGGCGCAAGCCGTCAGTGGCCGCCAGGCGGCGCTCTATGTCGTCGGCGCCCTACTGGGGATGTCGCTGTATCACGCGGCGTTCGGTTTCACGTCGGCCTGGCGGGTCTTTATCGCCGACGGCCGCGGCGCCGGCTTGCGCGCGCAGATGCTGATGCTCGCGCTCGGCGTGCTGCTGTTTTTCCCGGCGCTCGCCGCGGGCAGGCTGTTCGGCCAGCCGGTGGTCGGGCTCGTCGCGCCAGCGGGCACGTCGGTGCTTGTCGGAGCTTTCATGTTCGGCGTCGGCATGCAACTGGGTGGCGGCTGCGCGTCCGGCACGCTGTACACGGTGGGCGGCGGCAGCACCCGCATGCTCGTCACGCTGGCGGCGTTCATCGTCGGCTCGGTCGTCGCGACTGCGCACATGCCGTTCTGGACCGCGTTGCCGTCGCTCAAACCGCTTTCGATGGTGACGACGCTCGGCGCCGGCTGGGCCATTGTCCTGAACCTGGTGGTATTCGCGGCCATCGCGGCGCTCACGGTTCAGGTCGAACGGCGCCGCCACGGCCGGCTGGTCAATGAGCCGGCCCGACAGCCGCACTCGTCGCCGTGGCTGCACGGCCCGTGGCCGCTGTTTGTCGGGGCGATCGCGCTGGTCCTGCTCAACTTTGCGACGCTGGCGCTGTCGGGCCGCCCGTGGGGCGTGACCTCGGCGTTCGCGCTGTGGGGCGCCAAGATCTTCGCCGCGCTCGGAATCGACGTGGCCAGTTGGCCGTATTGGGCCGCTCACGCCAACGCGGGTTCGCTGGCGGCCCCTGTTACACATGACGTCACGTCGGTGATGGATTTCGGCATCGTCCTCGGCGCCATGACGGCTGCGGCGCTCGCCGGCCGTTACGCGCCGGTCTGGAAAGTGCCGGCGCGCTCGCTGATCGCGGCAGTGGTCGGCGGTCTGATGCTGGGCTACGGCGCCCGGCTGGCTTATGGTTGTAACATCGGCGCCTACTTCAGCGGAATCGTGTCAGGCAGCCTGCATGGGTGGTTGTGGCTGGTCGCCGCCTTTGCCGGCAATGTGCTCGGCACGCGTCTGCGGCCGGCGTTCGGCCTCGAAGTGGAGCGCGTTCGCCAGACGGGGTGCTGAAGTCCCAGAAGTCGTTACAAATGCAGCTCCTTTTGTAACCGGGGCTACACCATCTCTTTACATCTGCGGTTCGTCCCCAAGAGCGCAGCAAGGTCAGGTATTTATTACACGCCTTTGGTCCCGCCTTCTATCTCCTTTCTAATTCAAGCGGCATCTTCCGGCGCGCGGCCGGGCGCGATTATTTGCTCAGACAATTTCCCCAAACGACCGTATTGCAAAGGATTCGAAGGTCAGACGAAATTCCCCCGCGGCAAAAAATTCGCTAAGCATCGTCTATTACAAGGGCGTGAAATAATTACCGAAAAATGATGCGTCTTTTTGAGATATTTTTTGAGAAGGGATTGATTTCTTGTTTTACCCTTCATACAATTCGACCCAAGCTGTTACGAAATGTAACGCTATGTATCAAACGGTCGCAGTCTGTATCAGGCAGTGACATGTAGCCGGAGGTCTGCGTTTCCGGCGAGGCACAAAAGACATAACGGCAAAAAAGCCGACATAGTAATTCGGGGCTTCGGAAACACAAAAAATGGACCGTAGCAGCGAGACGCTGGATTCAATCCGCGAGATTAACTTGTCTTACATCATGCTTGCGCAGCGCATGTTGCGTGAGGACAAACCGGTCGGGATGTTCCGCCTGGGCCTGTCGTCGGAACTGGCTGACTTGCTTGCCGGGCTGTCGCTCGCGCAGATCGTCAAGCTGGCCGCTTCCGATCAGCTTTTGTGCTTTTTCCGCTTCAACGACCACTCGATGTTGTCGGCGTTGACGCATACGACAAAGCACGCAGCGGTTGCACCGACTCACGCGGCGATCCTGCTTGCAGGCCAGCCCGCCGAGCAGTTTGCTTAAGCGAGGTGACTGCGATGCTCAAGCGTAGCCTGACGGAAGACGCACAAGAAGTGTTCCGTGCAATCGCGTTGATCGAACTCGGCGCACGCATGCAGGTGCTCGAAAGCGAATTGACGCTCTCGCGCGACCGCATGATCCGCCTGTACCGCGAAGTCAAGGGCGTATCGCCGCCCAAGGGCATGCTGCCGTTCTCGGCGGACTGGTATATGACGTGGCTCGCGAACATCCACGCGTCGCTGTTCTACAACACGTACCTGTTCCTGAAGAACGAAGCGCGTTGCTCGCATCTCGATGCGCTGACCAAAGGGTATCGGCTGTATCTGGAACATTGCCAGCACAGCGAAACCGAACCGGTGCTGGACTTGACGCGCGCCTGGACGCTGGTGCGTTTTTTCGACGCCGACATTCTGCAGTTGACCAAGTGCTGCCGTTGCACCGGCAAGTTCGTCGCGCACAAGCATGACTTGCAGCACAACGTGGTGTGCGGCGCTTGCCAGCCGCCGTCGCGCGCCGGCAAGACGAAGAAGGCCGCGGCCGCTCGTCAGGAAGCGCTCGAAGCTGCGCAGATCGCGCAGGCCGCGTGAGATGAGTTGAATCGTCGAGGGCTGGTCCGCCCGATTCGAATCGAAGCCCTGAAAATCCGCACACCGTGCGGATTTTTTTTCGCCATGGCGCGAGCGGATCAGCCGGCCAATCCCACCGTCTGCACCACGAGCCAGATATTGGCCGCGCTGATCGCACCGAACAGAAACCAGGCAAGGAGTCGCGTCGGCAGTCTGTTGGCGAATTCGCCCATCAACGCGCGGTCGCTAGTCATGCGAATCAGCGGATAGAGCGCGAACGGCAGCTGCAGGCTCAGCACGACCTGGCTTGCGACCAGCAATTGACCGACCGCGCCGTTGCCGAGCATCTGCACGCCGATCAACGCGGGGATCAACGCCAGCGCCCGCGTGATGAAACGCCGCTGCCAGCATGGAATCTTCATCTTCAGGAAGCCTTCCATGATCACCTGCCCCGCCACCGTGCCGGTGAACGTCGAGCTTTGCCCCGACGCGAGCAGCGTGATCGCGAACAATACCCCCGCGAAACCGGTGCCGACGATCGGCGCGAGCAGCCGGTACGCGTCTTCGATCTGGGTCACCTGAGTGTGCCCGTTGGCATGAAAAGCGGCGGCGGCGAGAATCAGGATCGCCATGTTGATCAGCAGCGCGAGCACGAGCGACGCGATGGTGTCGATCCGCGACAGGCTGATGGCCGACCGGATGCCGCCCGCGTCGCGCTTTACCGCCCGAGTCTGCACGATGGACGAATGCAGATACAGGTTGTGCGGCATCACGGTTGCGCCGAGGATGCCGATCGCCAGATACATGGGTTCGCGCGAACTCAGTGCCTGCCACGACGGAATCAACCCTTGCGCGACCGACGGCCAATGCGGCTGCACCAACGCCAGCTCGATGATGTAGCCCACGCCGATCGTCGCGATCAGGCCGAGCATGATGGCTTCGAGATCGCGGAAATTCTTGCCCTTCAGACCGAGCACGATCAACGTGTCGAACGCGGTCAGCAGCACGCCGGTGGTCAGTGAGCAATTGAATAGCAAATGGAACGCCAGCGCGCCGCCGAGCACTTCGGCGAGGTCGCAGGCGACGATCGACAACTCCGCGAGCAGCCATTGCATGCGCGCCACGCCTCGCGAATAACGCGCACTCGACAATTGCGCGAGGTCGCGCCCGGTAGCGATGCCCAGACGCATGCTCAGACATTGCAGCGCCATCGCCGCGAGACTTGACAGCAGCACGACGAACAGCAGGCTGTAGCCATAACGCGAGCCAGCCTCGATCGCGGTGGCCCAGTTGCCCGGGTCCATGTAGCCGATTGAAACCAGCAGGCCGGGCCCCGCGAATTGCAGAATTTTTTTCCAGAAGGGCGCGCCTTGCGAGACGGCGACCGAGCCCTGCACCTCGGATGGGCAAAACGGCGCCGTAGCGGTGGTGGGTAGTTTGAACGGCAATCTGGAAATCTCTTGAAGGGGAAAAACCGCGACGCCTTAGAGACGAGGCCCGAGGCCGTCGCGAGCCACCTCAAGTGTACAAAGAAACCTCGGGCAATGTTCCGCTCAGCGCGTAGCGGCCGACGTCGCGCACGCGATAGTCCAGTGGATCATGCAGCGTATGCACGCGGGCATTGCGCCAGAAGCGGTCGAGCGCGAGCGGCGCGTGCGTGGCGCGAGCGCCGCACGCGTCGAACAGCTTTTCGCTGACGTCGAGCGCGGCGCGGTGCGCGACGATCTTCGCCTCCGACGTGGCAAGCGCAACGTGCGCGAGTGCATCGGCGGAAAGCGACGAGCCTTGCCGCCACGCGCCGTCGAGCGCGTGGGCGGCCCGCGCGGCGAGCGCTTCGGCGCTCACCGCCTGCACGCGCATCTGGCCGAAGCGCTGGATCAGATAGGGATCGTCGGTGGCTTTGTCGACGCCCGCATTGATCCATGGTCTGCCGTGTTGCGTGACGTAGGCGCGCGCTTCTTCGAGCGCGCCCTGCGCGATGCCCACGAACAGATTGATCAGCACCTGCTGCGAGATCAGCGTGCGCAAGCTCGCATAGGGCGTGTCGGCACGTTCAAGCACTTCATCCGGCTCGACCCGGACCCGCGCGAACGACACGCTGCCGCTATCGGTCTGCCGCTGGCCGATGGGGTTCCAGTCCTCGTGCACGGTGATGCCCTCACGCGCGGTCGGCACCACGGCGAACACCGGCTTGCCGGTGGCCGGATCGTGCGCGGAGATCGTCATCATCTGCGAGCCGCGCGTGCCTGAGCAAAAGCCCTTCTGGCCATCGAGAAGGTAGCCGCCGTCGCCGCTCGCCGTGGCAATCAGCCGCGTGTCGAGAGGGTTCACTGCATTGCCCCACCACCAGCGGTGCTCCACGGTGCCATGCAGATAGCGCGCGCGCTGCTCCGCATTTCCCCATACGTTCACGCTCACCACCTGCAGGCAGGTGAAGCCCAGCAGATGTGCAAGCGCGCTGTCGACTCGCGCGATTGTGCGAATCGTCTCGTAGATCTCGGGCCAGCGCGCTCCGAGGCCGCCGAACTCGCGTGGCACGGCGAGCGTGAGCAACTGCGCATCCGCGATCCACTGCTTTTCCTGCGCGGCGTGGCCGCCTTCGCGATGGCGCTTCGCCGCGCTCGCACGCAACGCGTCGAGCAGACCAGCGAGGTCGCGCACCGCCGGCGCGGCAAATGCGTCATGCGTTCGCAACGCGTCGGGATGCCGAGGTTCGTTCATGCAATGTCCAGGTGAGGAAGGTGGTGAGCGGTGACGGGCGCGGCTCGCACAGCGATGAGGCGCTCGACGACGCAAGCCTCCCCGCGTTGCGCGCCCCTCGCCTGCGCGGCTTCGATCAACCCACCGTCCACTTCAGGCAAACTCGCTTGCGCAATGCGCGCGAAAAGCGGAATCGCCGCCTGCGCTGCGAGTCATCATAGAGGGCGGCGATCCACCGGCCTACGAACGGATTTTTGAAAGGAAAGCGTGAAAAGCGATATGGATGAAAAACGCCGGGTGCGCTAACGCGCGACCCGGCGTTCATGAGTTGAGCCAGTCGGTTACCGCTTCGCCACTTGCTGCGCTGAGGCCGAACCCGAAGCCGCATCCGGCGCGAGCGCTCCGACCGCCGTGTCCGGCATCTTCGCATCACCCCAGCCGCCGCCCAGCGCGCGAATCAGATTCACTGTCGCGACCGCTTGCGTGCCCGAAAGATGGCTCGCCTGCAATTGCGTAGTCAGCACCTGCCGCTCACCGTCGATCACATCCAGATAGCTGACCGCCCCCTCCGTGTACTGCGTGCGCGACAGATGCGCCGCTCGTTGCGAGGCCTCGACCGCGTTGTTCTGCTCGCGCATCTGATCGTCGAGCAGACGCAGATCGGCCAGGTTGTCCTCGACTTCGCGGAACGCCACCAGCACCTGCTGACGATACTGCGCCACGTCCTCGTCATACTTCGAGCGCGCTTGCGCCAGGTTCGCCTTGCGACGGCCGCCGTCGAACAGAGGTACCGTCAACGCGGTGCCGGCGAACGGACCAAGAATGAACGCGCGGCTCGACCACATGAACAGATCGCCGAGCGTCGCCGATTCAAAGCCGAAAGCACCGGTGATATCGAGCTTCGGGAAGAACGCCGACTTCGCGAGACCCACGCGGGCATTCGCGGCCGCCATCGCGCGCTCCGCGGCCGACACATCCGGCCGCCGTTCGAGCAACGCCGAGGGCAGACCCGGCGGCACCCGCACCGTCACCGGCACGAGCGGCGCTTGCGCGAACGAGAAGTCCGCCGGCGGCTTGCCGAGCAGAATCGCGAGACTATGCTCCGACGCCGCGCGCTGACGCGCGACGCCGACCGCATCGGCCCGCGCGCTCGCGAGTTCGTTGCGTGAGCGCGAGACATCCAGCTCGCCGATATCGCCTTCCCTGAAACGCCGCTCGACCAGCTTCAGCGTGTCTTCGCGCAATTCGACGGTACGGCGGTACAGCTCCTGATCCGTATCGAGCTCGCGCAACTGGAAGTAGTTCTGCGCGACGTCGGCCTGCAGCGACAGTTGCACCGAACGGAACAGCGCTTCGCTTTGCTGCTCGTCCGCGGTCGACGCGTTCACGTTCGAGCTGACGCGCCCGAACAGATCCGCTTCATACGACGCCCCGACCTGCGCGCGCCAGATCGTGCCCGTCGTGCCGCCCGCGCTGTCCGGCAGGAATTGCGAGGCCGCCGACGCACGCTCGCGTGTCGGGCCGAAGCCCGCGTCGAGTTTCGGGAACCAGTCGGACTTCGCCGCCTGGGTCACCGCGCGCGCCTGCTGCACGCGCGCCGCGGCTGCCTTCAGGTCCTGATTGGCGGCGGCGGCCTGCTCTTCGAGCGCGTTGAGTTGCGCGTCGCCGAAGATCGTCCACCATTCGCCGCGATGCGCGTCGTCGGCGGGCTGGGCCTGCTTCCACGTGCCGGTGTCCTGCGCGGAAGGCGCGGACGCAGCCGACGCAGCAGAGGCTGCGGGGGCTTCCTTGAACGCGGCCGGCGTAGCCACTTCCGGCCGGTTATACGTGGGTTCGACCGAGCACGCGGCGAGCAGTGCGACCAGCAGACCGCTGACGGCCGCGCGGCCCCACCCGTTCAAAGAGCCAAACCGGGATTCAAAACGTCTCATTATTGTTTTCTCCTCAGGCATCCGTCACCGGCGCGCCATAGTGCGGCGAATCCTTCTGCGCGACGTGAATCGTCCCGCCCGCCATCGTGCGCAGCACCACATAGAACACCGGGGTCAGCATCAGACCGAACAGCGTGACGCCGAGCATCCCGAAGAACACCGCGATACCCATTGCATGACGCATTTCCGACCCGGCGCCGCTCGACAACACGAGCGGCACCACACCCATGATGAACGCGATCGACGTCATCAGAATCGGCCGCAACCGCAAGCGGCTCGCCTCAATCGCCGCCGACAGCGGCGAATGTCCGTCATGCTCCAGCTCGCGAGCGAACTCGACGATCAGAATCGCGTTCTTCGCCGACAACCCCACCAGCACCATCAAACCGATCTGCGTGAAGATGTTGTTGTCGCCGCCCGTGAGCCACACGCCGGTCAACGCGGACAGCACGCTCATCGGCACGATCAGGATCACCGCGAGCGGCAGCGTCAAGCTTTCATACAGCGCGGCCAGCACGAGGAACACCAGCAGCACGCTGATCGGGAACACCCACATGCCCGCATTGCCGGCCAGAATCTGCTGATACGTGAGATCGGTCCATTCGAGCTTCACGCCGTGCGGCAACACTTCGGCGGCCACGCGTTCGGCCGCGGCCTGCGCCTGCCCCGACGAGAAGCCCGGCGCCGGTCCGCCGTTGATGTCGGCTGCCGTGTAGCCGTTGTAACGCACCACCATTTCCGGACCATAGGTCGGCGTCACCGTCACCAGCGACGACAACGGCACCATGTCGCCCGCCGCATTGCGCGTCTTCAGTTGCAGGATGTCGTCGGCGCGTTGACGGAACGGCGCGTCCGCCTGCACCCGCACCTGATACACACGGCCGAAGCGGTTGAAGTCGTTCACGTACAGCGAGCCCAGATAGATCTGCATCGTGTTGAACACATCCGTGACCGGCACGCCGAGTTGCTTGGCCTTCACGCGATCCAGGTCGACGTTCAGTTGCGGCACGTTGATCTGATAGCTGGAGAAGGTCGGCCCGAGTTCAGGCGTTTGCGCCGCGCGCTTCACGAACGCTTGCGCCGCCTTGTTCAACTCCGCGTAGCCGAGCGCGCCGTGATCTTCCAGTTGCATCTTGAAGCCGCCGAGCGTACCGAGGCCGAGCACGGGTGGCGGCGGAAAGACCGCAACGAACGAATCCTTGATCGCGCCGTACTGCTGGTTCAGCGAACCGGCAATCGCACCGGCCGAAAGCTTCCTGTCGCCACGCGCCTTAAAGGGCTTGAGCGTCACGAACACAATGCCCGCGCTCGAACTATTGGTGAAGCCGTTCACCGACAAACCGGGGAACGCCACCGCGCTTTCCACGCCGGGCTGCTTCAACGCAATCGCGCTCATGTCGCGAATCACTTTTTCCGTGCGATCCAGCGACGCGCCGTTCGGCAACTGCGCGAACGCAATCAGATACTCCTTGTCCTGCGCCGGCACGAAGCCGCCCGGCACCACCCGCGAGATCAGCACCGTTGCACCCAGCAGGATCGCGTACACCGCGAGCATCGCGCCCTTGCGGCGCAGCACGCCCTTCACGCCGCGGCCGTAGGCGGTCGAGCCACGATGAAAGACCTTGTTGAAGCGCTTGAAGAAGCCGCCCAGCAGACGGTTCATCACACGCGTCAGGAAGTCTTCCTTCGCGCCGTGGCTGCGCAACAGCAGTGCGGACAACGCCGGCGACAAAGTCAGCGAGTTGAACGCCGAGATCACCGTCGAGATCGCGATGGTCATCGCGAACTGTTTGTAGAACTGGCCCGTCAGGCCGGTCATGAACGCGAGCGGCACGAACACGGCGACCAGCGTCAGCGCAATCGCGATGATCGGCCCGCTCACTTCCTGCATCGCCTTATACGTCGCATCGCGCGCACTCAGCCCGTTCTCGATGTTCCGTTCGACGTTCTCCACCACCACGATCGCATCGTCCACCACGATCCCGATGGCGAGCACCATGCCGAACAACGACAACGCGTTGATCGAAAAACCGAATGCAAGCAGCAGCGAGAAGGTCCCGACGATCGACACCGGCACCGCGATCAACGGAATGATCGACGCGCGCCACGTCTGCAGGAACACGATCACGACGAGCACCACCAGCGCAATCGCTTCGAGCAGCGTATGCACGACCGCTTCGATACTCGCGCGCACGAACTGCGTCGGGTCATAGACGATCCGGTACTCGACGCCCGCCGGCATGTCTTCGGCCAGCTCCTTCATCGCCGCGCGCACCTGCTCGGAAATCGCCAGCGAGTTGGCGCCCGGCGCCTGATTGATCGCGAGCGCGACGGCCGGCTTGTTGTCGAGCAGCGAACGCAAGCCGTATTCCGACGCCGCGAGTTCGACACGCGCGATGTCACGCAGATAGGTCACGCCGCCATCCGGCGCGGTCTTGACGATGATGTCGCCGAATTCGCCCTCGGTCTTCAAACGGCCGCGCGCATTCACCGACAACTGCAACTGCGTGCCCGGCACCGAAGGCGATGCGCCGATCACACCGGCCGCCACCTGGATGTTCTGCTCACGGATCGCATTGACCACTTCGGTGGCCGTCAAACCGCGCTGCGCGACTTTCTGCGGATCGAGCCACACGCGCATCGCATAGTCGCCCGAACCCCACAACTGCACTTCGCCGACGCCCTGAATCCGCGCGAGCCGGTCCTTGACGTTCAGCAGCGCGTAATTGCGCAGATACGTCATGTCGTAGCGGTTGTTCGGCGAGATCAGGTGGACCACCATCGTCAGCGTCGGCGAACTCTTGATGGTCGTGACGCCGAGCCGTTGCACGTCTTCCGGCAAACGCGGCAGCGCCTGGTTCACGCGGTTCTGCACCAGTTGCGTCGCGAGGTCCGGATTGGTGCCGAGCTTGAAGGTCACCGTGAGCGTGAGGTTGCCGTCGCTATTGGCTTGCGACTGCATGTACAGCATGTTCTCGACGCCGTTGATCTGCTCTTCGAGCGGCGAAGCGACCGCTTCGGCGATCACCTTCGGATTCGCACCCGGATACTGCGCGTGCACCACCACCGACGGCGGCACGACTTCCGGGTACTCCGAGATGGGCAGCTTGAAGAGCGAGATGATGCCCCCCAGCAGGATCAATACCGATAGCACGCCGGCAAAGATCGGCCGATCGATGAAGAATTTGGATATGTTCATGGGAAGCTCTTAACGTTGGAGCAAGCGCCGCGCTAACGTGCCGCGGCGCACGGGCTCACGAATTCTTGCCGGCCTTCGCGCGGGTCTGTGCGAGCGGCGCGCTGTTCGGGTCCTGGTCGGTGGTCATCGGCACCACGTGTGCGCGCACTGTGTCGCCGGGACGCACGCGCTGGATGCCGTTGACGACGATGCGGTCGCCCGGCTTCAGGCCGTCCCTGACCACGCGCAGGTTGCCTTGCATGCCGCCCACCGACACTTCGCGATACACCACGTGATTGCTCTGATCGACCACCAGCACGAACTTCTTGTCCTGGTCGGTGCCGACCGCGGCGTCGTCGATCAGGAGCGCCGGATGCGGCGCGCCGCCGCCCACCTTCACGCGTGCATACAAACCGGGAATCAACGCACCATCTTCGTTATCGAAACGCGCGCGCACGCGGATCGTGCCCGACGACGTGTCGAGGCGGTTGTCGACCGATTCGATCGTGCCGCTGCGCGAGTAGCCGCTTTCGTCCGCGAGACCCAGCTCCACCGGCACCTTGCTGCCGTCCTTCGCGCGGTTCAGGTATTGCAGATAGGTCTGTTCGTCCGCGTCGAACGAAGCATAGATGGGCGACACCGACACGAGCGTGGTCAACGGCGCCGAGCCTGCGCCCGCCGACACGACGTTGCCCACCGTGATTTCCGCGCGCGACACGCGGCCCGCCACCGGCGCCACGATCTTCGTGTACCCGAGATTGATGCGCGCGGTCTCGAGCGCGGCTTGCGCGGCCTTCAGGTTGGCGCTGGCTTCGCGCGCGGCGTTCTGTTTCTCGTCGTAGTCGCGCCTGGCGATCGCGTTGTCGCCGATCAGGCGTTGCGCGCGCTCCCAGTCGCTTTGCGTGTAACCGGTGCGCGCCTGCGCGGCCGCGAGCTGCGCTTCGGCGCGATCCACCTCGGCCGCATACGGACGCGGGTCGATCACGAACAGCGTGTCGCCCTTCTTCACGAGCGCGCCATCCTTGAAGTTGACCGACACGATGGTGCCCGGCACCTGCGAACGCACGTCGACCTTTTCGACCGCTTCGAGGCGGCCCGAATAGCTCTGCCAGTCGGTGATCGTTTTTTGCACCACGTTGGCGACATCGACTTCCGGCACGATAGTGGGCGCCGCGGGCGAGCTTGCATCCACGCGAATCGCGCCGAAGGTGCCGAGCCCGGCCACCACGATCACGACTAACGCGGCGATCGCCAGACGGCGACGGGAAAGAGGAAGGATGGTCATGTGAAGCTCCCGGTATCGTTGATTAAAGTTCTGTTTATCGATGAGCACGCGCATCGAAGCGCCACTGAAAAAAGCGCACCGCTTCCTGCAAAGCGGGCGGATGATCGGCCAGCGCGGCGTGCGAGACGCTCGGATAGCGGACCACCTGGGTCCGCACGCCCGCGTCGATCAGACTGCTCGCGTATTTCTCCGCTTCCACATGCAGCACGTCGTTTTGCGCGGTCGCGATCAGCGTGGCCGGCAGGCCCGCGAGCCGCGCCGATTCGAGCGGCGCCGCATACGGATGCATGCGTTGCGACGCTTGCGGCAGATACGCGCGATAACAGGCCGCGCACTCTCTTGCCGTGATGTCCGAACCCAAACGCTTTTCGTCGCCCAGACGCGTGAGGCTCGGATCGAGCATCGGCCCGAACAGCGCCTGCGCGGCGATCTGCACGTCGCCGCGGTCCCGCGCGATGAACGCGAGGCAGTTGGCCAACTGCCCGCCCGCATCATGGCCGGCCACGCCGACCTTTCTGCTATTGCCGCCAAATGCACGCGCCCGCGTCTGCACCCACAGTGCCGCGCGATGGGCATCTTCGGGGGCCGCGGGAAACGGAAACCGGGGCGCCAGCGAATAACCCACCGATACGACTAGCGCTGGTAAGTGTTCTGCGAAATAACGCGCGGCGAAGTCGGCCTCTTCGATCGAGCCCTTGGTAAAGCCGCCGCCGTGGAAGTAAAGCAGTACTGGCAATGCGGTCTTTTTCGATTGCCGGTACAAACGCAACGTGATGTCCTGAGCGTGCCCTTCGATCTGCACGTCAGTGACTTCGAGTGCCGTGCTATCTGCCTCTGCGGGGCCGCTATCAAAGGCCACAAAGGAGTACGGCGGTTTAAATGCATCCATGTCGAGCCGCGCAATGCGCATAGAACTTCAATGGTGCGAATTGTGGGTTCGGCAGAGTCCTACATAAATGCCTATAATCCGGCAACACAATTCGGCGCCCCTGAACAATCGAATGCGATTGCTCTGCGGATTCGATCCCCGCCTGGCGCGCCCGCCCCTTTCTGGAGGTTTGCAATGGACCGGCTTCAGGCCATGCAAGTGTTCACGCGTGTCGTCGACACCAACAGCTTTACCCGCGCAGCGGAAACGCTCGATCTGCCGCGCGCATCCGTCACCACGATTATTCAGAACCTCGAATCGTTCCTCGGCACGCGTCTGATGCACCGGACGACGCGGCGCCTGTCGCTCACGCCGGACGGCGCGGCGTACTACGAACGCTGCGTGCGCATTCTCGCGGACGTCGAAGAGACCGAGGCGAGTTTCCAGAGCGGCAACAAGAAGCCGCACGGCAAGCTGCGCATTGACATGCCGGGCTCGATCGGCCGCTTGCTGGTGATTCCTTCTCTGTGTGAATTCCACACGCGCTATCCGGACATCGACCTGCAACTCGGCCTGTCGGACCGGCCTGTCGATCTGCTGCAGGAAGGCGTGGACTGCGTGGTGCGGGTCGGTGCGTTGCAAGATTCATCGCTGGTCGCGCGGCGCATCGGCCTGTTCGAGGGCGTGACCTGCGCGGCCCCGGACTACATCGAGCGGGCGGGCATGCCGGCCTCGCTCGAAGATCTCGACAATCACAAAGCGGTCAATTACTTCTCCAGCCGCACGGGCCGCACGCTCGATTGGGCGTTCCTCGTGGAGGGCAAAGAAGTCGAAGTGAAGATGAAGAGCATCGTGTCGGTGAACGACTCGGACGCCTACGTGACCTGCGGGCTCGAAGGCTTCGGGCTGATTCAGCCGGCGCTCTTCATGGTGCTGCCGCATCTGCGTTCGGGCCAACTGGTGGAAGTGTTACCGCAGCTGAAACCATTGCCGATGCCGATTTCCGCAGTCTATCCGCACAGTCGTCATCTGTCGCCCAAAGTCCGTGTTTTCGTAGACTGGATTGCGGAGCTGTTCGACCGCTGCCCGTTGCTGAGCGGACGCGGCAGTCTCGACGCAACGTGCACGAAGCGCACTTTCGAAGAACGCGAGTCGGCTCCAGCGCTCGAAACGCCCGTGATTACCGAATGGGTCGCGTGATCCAGCGCGGGAAATGGGGAAATTGAAGTACAAAATCTGGAATAGTGCATTTCAACCGCGGCGTTAATGCCGCGGTTGCCTGAGCTAACCCCGCGCTAGTCATGAGTTAGCCACGAGTCAGCCCCTCCTCGACGCGATTGTTCTAGTTTCGCGACAATTCATTTCGCGAAAGTGCGATTTATCCGCACGGCCTCGAAGACTACATTTCACCCTGTCGCAGCGCCGCTTGTGCTGCAAATGAATCGATAGGAGTGAATCATGAAACGCAGTCTCTTGGCTGGTCTGGCTCTTTCGCTGCTCGCAAGCGCGCCGGTATTTGCGCAAGGCAACGGCGGTGGCGGCATCGGCCGCGCGGGCACTTATCAAACGCAACCCACGCCGGGCACGAGCGCGAAGACGCGCGCGGAAGTGAAGGCCGAACTGGTCGCCGCTTATCGTGACGGCTCGCTGCCCGAACTGAATCGCACCAGCTACCCGAACAAAGGTTTGATCGGTCAGACGCAGGCCGCTCGTATCGCGTTGCAGGAAGGCGCGAACGGCGACGCGACACGCGTCGCCAGCGGCCAGTAACTCAGGCGAACACGCCACGATGATTCGGTTTCCGAAAGAAATGATCATCATGGCGCTGCACATGCACTCTTCAAAAAGGAGCACATCATGACACCATCCGAACTGGACCAATGGGATACCGATACCCCCGTGTGGACGCCGTATCGCGCGCCCCGGCAATAAGCGCCGCGGGCAGTTTTTCGCGGCGGTAGTACCAGTGCCCGCGGCATTCACTGCGCGGGCACTGTTCTGTGCACACGATCAGGCATCACCGCTTCGGCACACCTTCACGCCACTCGCCCCAATGCGTGACGATCTCCTGCACGAGTGGGTTACCCGTGCGGTACAGGTTCTCGATAGCAATCGTGAAGCCGCCTTGCGCCGCGTAGTTGAGCAGGTTGTCCGCGCTGGTCTGCCCATCGTAGGGCCGGTCGAAATCGGAACCCGCACGCAGGACCGCAACGCGACTCAAATCGACCTTATGCACGGACGCCGCGCGCTTGAGCGCTTCGTACGTCGCGTTGTCTTCCTGCTGCGTCGTGCAATACACGCCTTGGCCGTCCGTCAGAATCTTCGTCCAGTCGCGCGCCCGCTGACCGAGCAGCGTGCCTGACCACCACGTGTCGCCAGCCAGCGTATCGCACTGAATCACCGTGGGCGGACGATTAGCCGGCGCATACGCATACTTCGCGCGAGCCGCCTGAGCCTGCGTGTTATCGGACAGCGCAACGCTATGCGACAATGCAAATGCCGTATCGGCAAGTTGCGTGTTCAACTGGAACACCTCAGTGCGGTAGTCGAGCGGCGGCTTGTTCGCGGGACTCTTCGTGTTGATCCCCAGATAGCCGGTATTCCAGCCAGACGGAATTTCGCGCCCGTCGATCTCCCACTGAATGCCGAAGTCGACCAGATACTTCGCCCACGCGGCCGAGCCGACGGTACCTTGCTGCGGGTCGATGCCGGCGATCCCGGCGACCATGAAGTAGGTATGCCGCAGATCGAAGCGCGGCGAGAAAGTCAGCGCCATGATCGATGCCGCGGCGTTGCTATGCCCCATGCCGGTCGTCATCACGCACACGTCCTGCCGGTTGCAGTGAACGTTCGGATAGTCGGCCGATAAACCGTCCACCGGGATGTCGCGCCACGGGCCGAGCCGGTCGAGCCACACCTGACCTTCGGGACCGAACATCGAGATGATCATCACCTTGACGGGCCGCCGATGCGAACCGCCGTCGCCTTGCGAGGGGCCATCGTTGTCGTCCGCGCTGGCCGGTCCGGCCGACAAGGCCACGCACGCCGCGAGTGCACAGGCGCAGAACGCGCCGAGAGAACGAGTCAGCATCATGATCTTCCTTTTTGCTTACGATGCAGATTGGGAGAGAGTGCTGCTTTCAGGCCGATAGAAGTATAGGTGCGAAGAAATTATTTGCCATCACGTGGTGCGTATATTCTCGTCGGGCTGTGAAAGTAACGGTACGACAAAGCTCGTCGCATTGTGCCGGGCTTAATACGATAAGCGCGGGACACAACCCGTCGCTTTCCGCCCTATACCGCCGGATACCATCCACGAGAAAGTGGCACAGGCCGATCGGCTTGAACGGCAGTGGGCAGTTCACTCGGACTTTCCCGGCAACTCGCGCCCTCGCTGCTGCATCTGCGCCCAGGCGGCAACGAAGCGGTGATAGGGCTCGCGAGCCGTAAGCCGGTCCTGGATCGATAGCGCGCTCGCGATGGCCGCGCCCTCCGCATCCGTACCCGCTGCATTCGCTACGACCGAACCGCCTGCGCTCGTCGTCGCGCCCGCGAGGTTCAGGTCGCCTGCGGTGGCCGTCAGCGATACGTTACCGTTCGCCGCGGTCTCGCTGCCCGCGAGATTGAGGCCGCTACCCGAAAGGGACGCATTGCCGCCCGCTACGTTCTCGCCGGTCGCGTTGATCTGACCGCTCGTCGAAACATTGAGGTCACCCGAATTACCGACCGAGCCATCGTTGTTGACGCCTGCGCCGAGAATACCGGTCGAATCGAGGGACCCGGCATTGATCGCAGTATTTTGTTGTGCCGCAAGCGTGCCGCTATTCGTCAGTGCGCCCGCTGAACCGATGGTCGTATTCTGCTGAGCGTAGACGGTCCCCGTATTCGCGACGCTTGCCGCATTGATACCGACGTTGCCGGTCGCGGTCATTGTGCCCGACTGGACGAGCTGGCCCGAAGTCGTCAGAGTAAGGTCGCCAGCCTGCGCGGCAATCGTATCGGCGTTCGCCACCCCCACGCCGTACTCGTTGCTCGCCAAAACGATACGGTTCACATACATACCGCCGAGCTGCGAGACGTCGATAGAGACGGCGGGCGCGGGTCCGCTGCCCGCAATGGGTGTCGGCGTCAGGCTCGCGTAGTCGATATTGTTCGAGCCGGTCGTAACGTTGAGCGTATTCGCGTAGATGGCCGCGTTAGCCTGTACGGCTCTCGCCAGGAGGTCAACCTCATCGATATTCGAGCCGTTAAGGCCCGCGCCTTGTACGGTAATCGTGCCGCCCGTTACGTTAAAGCCGGTCAGGTTACCGTTGCCGTCGATAAGTGGGTTGCCAGTCGTTAGAATTCCTTTTGACGTATTGATAAAGCCGCCGCCATCCACGACCAGGCCGGACGAATTTGCTATCACGACCGCAGCGGTTTTCTGTCCCGCGACCTCTACGTAACCGCGCAACAAGGACGGGTTGTTGCTGTTGACCTGATTAACGATAATCTTCGCGGCGTTGTTCGGTCCGAAATTCGGATTGCCGGATATCTGTCCCGCGAGTTGGGTGTTCGTATTAACGGGCGAATTATTGAGAATCGCGCCGCCAGACGAAACGTCGAATTGCGAATATGTGTTAAGTGATACGCCAGCACCCGACGGCTTCGTAACATTCACTTGAGGCAGACCATTTGCCGTATTGATAACGTTCGGCGCGTGCGCGCCCGACGGGACGATCTGCGCATCCGAGAGCGCGGGCGCCACTCCGAGGAGTATTAGCGCGGCAAAAGCCGCGTGACGCATGGCGAAAAGCGTAATCGGTCGATGCGCGGGCGAAGGCCCGGTCTCGCCAGAACTCGTGCTGTGTCCGATTGCGGTTTCTGCGACCGCGACGAGCATCCCCCGGAGCTTGCTGAACACAAGCCGGTAACAACGGTAATTCATTACTTGTGCCCGTAATGCTGAATGAAGCCCCGCCGGTTGCGAGGCGTTTCGCAAACTATTTACGACGCAACACCATGACGCCAGATCACACGCCGCTTCTCGATTTATTTGAGCGCGTGGCTGACGAAGATATCAATCGAACAGTTAGATAACCATCAGATAAATCTGAATTTATCTGAACATGACTATATCTAATGGTTGCGCCACCGCTATTCCCTCGCCACTATCATTAAGCATCCTAAATATTTGACCTAAATCAAAATCAAACGGTGCATCGTTACGTCTCAGCGCGGACGAAACACGGCAGCTCGAAGAGCTGTATGTGCCGCATGCCGTGACCGGGTTCAAACAAGCGGGCGTATTGACGAAGGCGAGGCGGACACCGCAATGAAGTCCGCCAGCATGGCCTCAAGCGCCGCCAGACACGCGCGGCACTTCCGGCTCGAAAAACACCCAGCGCACTTGCGGAAACGTCGCCTGCAAATCAGCTTCGATCACGTTGATCGCATCGACCATCGCTCGGCCGCTCGCGTAGTCGATCATTTCCGCCTGCACCGCAACCACCACGTGGCGCCCCCATTGCAGCGTAATCAGATTGATGATGCCGCGAATCTCGGCGCGCGCGCGCAGATGCGCCTCGATCGCGCGGCGCACTTCCGGGCTCGCCGATTCGCCGACGATCATCGACTTCACTTCGCGCGCCACCAGCCATGCGATCAACATCAGCAGGAAGCCGACGCCGACGGACCCCAGCGCGTCATATACCGGATTGCCGCTCACCATCGTGAGCAGCACGGCGACGAACGCAATCGCGAGCCCCGCCAACGCGGCGATATCCTCTCCCGCGACGACCAGCAGTTCGGACTCGCGTGTCTCACGGAACCAGCGCCACATGCTCTTGTCAGGATGCGTCTTGCGAATCTCCTTGACGGCGCCCCACAACGACAGCGCTTCGAGCACCACCGACACACCGAGCACGGCCAACGCGACATACGCATGCTGCAACGGCTCGCGCGCGATCAGACGATGCACGCCCTCATACACCGAAAACGCGCCGCCGACAAAGAACAGCAGCAGGGCGACAAGAAGCGAATAGAAATTGATTTCGCGTCCGCCGCCCATCGGATGCAACGGGCTCGCCGGCCTGCGCGCTTGGCGCAGCCCGAAGAGCAACAGCAGTTGATTGCCGCAGTCGGCGGTCGAGTGAATCGCTTCAGCGAACATCGAGCCGGAGCCCGTGAACGATGCAGCGGCGAACTTGCAGATGGCGATGCCCAGGTTGGCGGCGAGCGCATAGAAAATGGCTTTCGGCGATTCTTCTTTCATCGTCGGCAGGACGTCCGTGAGATTGCAGTGAGCTTGCGCGCGGCAAGAATCCGTATTATGGACATGCCGGGCGGCGTGCGTCCAACGCCGGTGTTGTTTGCACCGCACTCCTGTTCATCTTCACGGCGTCCCTATGCGCTCGCGCCGCGTCTGCCTAGACCCTTTCGAGCGCCGCCATCTCGCGCACGATCACCAGCAGCATCGACAGACTCGCGCCGCCGCTCGCGCGCAGATCGGCCAGCAGCCGCGCGTAGCGTTCGAGTTGCGCGGCACGCTTGTCGCGCCATGCGTGCACCAGCGCATCCGGTGTCGAGGCTTCGTCCGCACCGGCCAGCGCGCTCGTGGTCAGCGCGCGTTTGAGACGGGTCAGTTCGGCGAGCGCCGTGGCGCGCGCGAGCATGTCCCAGTGCGTGGGTGCCGGCAACGCGGCCGCGCGCTCGCTGATCCAGCCGTAGTTCAGCAGCGTGCCGAGCGCGAAGTACACGCCCGCCACCAGTTCGAGGCTGCGTCCGCAAGTCGACGCCACTTCGGCTATGTCGAGCAGCGATGCCGATACATCGCCGCTCGCGATCCGCACCGCCAGTTCACTATCCACTCCCGCATCGGTGAGCACGCGCCGCCGCTCGGACAGCGCTTCGAGATCGGCAGCGGGCAACAGCGCGGGCCATTGCGGCGCGAGACGCCCCGCCGCTTCGCGGCAGCGCGCGAGCAGGCCGGCCACATCGGCGTGGCCGCCCGCTTGCAAGTGCCGCAGGAACCATAGCGCCGAACGTTCGACGAGCCTTGCGACTTCGACGAACATGCGCGCCTGCACATCGTCGGCGACGCGGTTGTCGAGCGCGTCGATGCTGCGCCACACGTCGTCGAGATCGAATACGTCGCGCGCCATGATGCAGGCGCGCACGATATCGCCGGGCTGCGCGTCGGTTTCCTCCATCAGCCGATGCACGAATTCACAGCCGACGCGGTTCACCAACGCATTGGTCAAATGGGTCGCGAGAATTTCGCGGCGCAACGGGTGACGCTGCATCGGCACGCTGAAGCGCTGGCGCAGCGGCTTCGGAAAATATTCGACCAGCATGTCGGCGACGAGCGGGTCTTCCGGCATCGACGATTCGAGCAGCTCGTCGTACAGCCACATCTTGCTATAGGCGAGCAGCACCGCGCGCTCCGGCGTGGTGAGGCCTTGCTTCGCGGCGAGCCGTTCGGCGACTTCCTCGTCGGTGGGCAGGAATTCGATCACGCGATTCAGGCGCCCCGCGCGTTCGAGGTAGCGCATCAGACGCGCCTCGGCGTCGAACAATTCGACGCCATAGCGGCCGGCAATCGACAGTGCCTGAGTCTGATAGTAGTTGTCCTGCAACACCAGCAGCCCGACTTCGTCGGTCATTTCCGCGAGCAGTGCATTGCGCTGCTTCACGGTCATCTCGCCATCAGCGACGACGAGGCCCAGCAGAATCTTGATGTTGACCTCGTGGTCCGAGCAGTCGACGCCCGCGGAATTATCGATCGCATCGGTATTGAGGCGGCCGCCGCGCTGCGCGAATTCGATGCGCCCGAGTTGCGTCAGACCGAGATTGCCGCCTTCGGCCACGACTTTGCAACGCAGGTCCGCGCCGTTCACGCGGATCGCGTCGTTCGCGCGGTCACCCACTTGCAGATGCGTTTCGCGGCTCGCCTTCACATAGGTGCCGATCCCGCCGTTATAAAGCAGATCGACGGGCGCCTGAAGAATCGCACGCATCAGTTCAGCTGGCGCGAGCGCCGCCGCGCTGATGCCGAGCACCGACTGCACCGCCGGCGACAACGGAATCGTCTTGGCGCTGCGCGCAAACACGCCGCCGCCCGCCGAGATCAGCGACGGATCGTAATCGGCCCAGCTCGAACGGTCGAGCTTGAAAAGCCGTGCGCGTTCGGCAAGGCTCACGGCCGGATCGGGATTCGGATCGAGAAAGATATGCCGGTGATCGAACGCGGCCACCAGTTTGATATGCGGCGACAACAGCATGCCGTTGCCGAACACGTCGCCCGACATATCGCCGATGCCGACCACGGTGAAGTCCATCGTCTGCGTATCCACGCCCATTTCGCGGAAGTGCCGTTTGACCGACTCCCATGCGCCACGCGCGGTGATCGCCATCTTCTTGTGGTCGTAGCCGACCGAGCCGCCCGACGCAAACGCGTCGTCGAGCCAGAAGCCGTATTCCTGCGAGATCGCGTTCGCGTAGTCGGAGAACGTGGCCGTGCCCTTGTCGGCGGCGACCACCAGATAGGGATCGTCGGGATCGTGGCGCACCACGTCGGGTGGGGGCACCACGTCCGTGCCGGAAAGGTTGTCGGTCAGATCGAGCAGGCCGCGCAAGAACGTCTGATAGCACGCGACGCCTTCGCGCATCCACGCATCGCGCTCGCTCTGCGGCGGCGGATTCTTCACGACGAAGCCGCCCTTCGAGCCGACCGGCACGATCACCACGTTCTTCACCATCTGCGCTTTCATCAGGCCGAGCACTTCCGTGCGGAAGTCCTCGCGCCGATCCGACCAGCGCAAGCCGCCGCGCGCCACGCGCCCGCCGCGCAGATGCACGCCTTCCACCCGCGGCGAATAGACCCAGATCTCGAACATCGGCTTGGGTTCGGGCAGGCCGGGCACCTGCGCGGGATCGAATTTGAACGACAGATACGGCTTGGGATGGCCCTGCGCATCGAAGCGATAGTAGTTGGTGCGCTTGGTCGCCTTGATGACGCCGAGAAACTGCCGCAGTATCCGGTCCTCGTCGAGATTCGGCACCTGGTCGAGCGCGCTTTCGATCGTGCTCAGCCAGCCGTCCACGCGCGCCTCGCGCGTGTCGCCGAGCACGGGGTTGAAGCGTGCGATGAACAGCTCGACCAGCATCCGCGCGATCGCGGGATTGCCGGTCACCGCGCGCTCGATATACGCGTCGCTGAAGGTCGAACCGACCTGGCGCAAGTACTTCGCATACGCGCGCAGAATCGTCACCTCGCGTGCATTCAATTGCGCGCGCAACACGAGCCGGTTGAAGTCGTCGCTTTCGATCGCGCCGGTCCACACCTGCTCGAACGCTTCCTCGAAAAGATCCTTCACGCGTTCGATGTCGAACTCCGCATCGTCCGCGAGTTCGAGCCCGAAGTCGTGAATCCACGCGGGCGTGGCGCCCAGCGCCTCGATCAGATAGGGCCGCTCTTCATCGACACGCACGCCCAGATGTTCGAGCATCGGCAAGCTGCGCGACAGCGCGATCGGCTGACCCGCGCGATAGACCTTGAAGCGGAAGCTGCGCGGCCCGGCTTCGATCGGACGGTATAGATTCATCGCGAGGCGCTCGCTGCCCTGCACGCGTTCGATCAGTTCGATGTCGCGCACTGCCGTGCGCGCCGGATAGTCGTCGCGGTAGCCGGCCGGAAACGAATCCGCGTAATGCTGCAGCAGGCGGTTGCCGTGCTCCTCGCCGAATGCGTCGAGCAACGCGTCGGCAAGATCGTCCTGCCAGCGGCGCGCGACCTGCACGAGCCGCGCTTCCAGTTCGCGCGTGTCGACGTTCGGCATGCCGCCCGGCTTCGCATGCACGACGAAGTGAATGCGCGCGAGCGTGGACTCCGAAAGCAGCGGCGTGAATTCGACGCTCTCGCCGTTGAATGCGGCGGCCAGCAGGTTCGCGATGCGCTGCCGCAAGTCGGTGTTGTACTTGTCGCGCGGCACGAACACGAGGCACGACACGAAGCGGTCGAAGCGATCGCGCCGCACGAACAGGCGCGTACGCTGATGCTCCTGCAAACGCAGCACGCCGAGCGCGATGTCGTAAAGCTGATCTTCGTCGGCCTGGAACAGCTCGTCGCGCGGATAGGTTTCGAGCACGGTCACCAGCGATTTCGCCAGATGACCTTTTGGCAGGAAACCGGCCCGCCTCACGATATTCGAGCATTTGCGCCGCACGATCGGAATGTCCGCGGCCGACAGAAAATACGCGGTGGACGTATAGAGGCCGATGAAGCGCCGCTCGCCGGTCACCTTGCCGTCCGCGCCGGTCAGCTTGATGCCGACATAGTCGAGATAGCCCGGCCGGTGCACGGTGGCCCGCGAGTTGGCCTTGGTCAGAAAGATCGGCGACGCACTCGCGATGATCTCGGCGGCGGCCGGCGGCAACGCCGTGACTTCGGCCGAGCCCGCGGGCCGCAGTGCATCGCGCAGAATGCCGAGACCGGAGCCGGGCACCGCGCGCAGGCCGTAGCCGTTCTCGTGCTGCAACAGTTCGTAGTCGCGCTGACCGAGGAAGGTGAAATGATCGGCCACCATCCATTCGAGAAACGCGCGCGTTTCGACACCTTCCGGGCCGCCCTCGCCCGCCTTCATGCCTTTGATCGTCGTGCGCGCGAGTTCGACGATCTTCGGCCAGTCCTCGACCGCGGCGCGCACGTCGCGCAACACGTGCGCGATGTCGTCGCGCAGCGCGTCGAGTTTTGCGGCGTCGCCGCAACGGTCGACTTCGAAGTGGATGAACGAGGTCAGATGCGAGCGCGTGTCGGCGGCTTCCTCGGCCCCCTGGCTGACCCGCGCGATGCCGCCGTCCGCACCGCGCCAGATGCGAAACACCGGATGCACGACCGAATGCAGCGCGAGCCCCTGGCGGTTGACCGCCATCGAAACGGAATCGACGAGGAACGGCATGTCGTCGTTGACGATTTCGACCACGGTGTGATCCGAGTGCCAACCGTGCTGTTCGAGGATCGGGTTGTAGACGCGCAGCCGTTCGGTGCCAGGCACGAAGCGCTGCGCGGTTTGCCAGTGCGCGAGCGCCGCGCCGTACAGATCGGCGATCGAGCGGCTTTGCAGATCGTCGGCGTCGACAAAGTCGTAGTAGTGCCGCAGAAAGGGCTCGACGACGTTGAAGGTTGGCTCCGGCAGCCGCCCACGAGCGAATTCGACGACATCGTTCAGCAAGTGCGTGACGGCTTCTTCGTTCTTTGCTTGCATGATCAACTCCCCCGGCTAGCGGCAATGGCGAGTACGGCTTGATTCACATGCATCGTCTGAAGAGGAATTATGCGCCTGCCGCCCCGCATCCGATCGACGACCGTTGCCAGGTTATACCCGCTGACGATTGTCATGCTGCAACCGCTCGGGCGGGTGTTTAGAGCGCGGGCTTCGGCGCGGCTTGCGCGGCCGCTGGCTGGTGCGCCTGTGTTGGCGCGGGCGTGTGCTGCTGTTCGAGCCATGCACGGACCTGTTCGGCGGTCCAGACGGGATCATCGTGCGGCAGGTCGTGGCCGGCCCAGGGATGCTCGCGGTGCGGCGCGCCCCATGCCGTCGCGAGCTTCGCCGAACACACCGGGTCGACCAGCCGGTCGCCGCGCGACGACAGAATCAGCAGAGGACAACGCGGCGCAGCCATCGCGGCGCTAAAGCGCGCGGCGGCCCACAGTTGCCGCAGCGCATTGCCGCGGCTCACCGGCGCGCTGCGGCGAATTCCGCTCCATGCGTCGAGATCCGCGTCCAGCGTGTCGGCGCGATTGCACGTCAGCCGATGAATGCCGCGCTCGGCGCGTGGCGCGTCGCTCCAGCGCGCGGCGACGCCCAGCAAGCCCGGCCACGCCGACGGCCGCAGCCGCTCATGCATACGGCTGAACGGCCGCATGCTGGTATTGATCAGCACTAGCCGCTCGAGTTCGGCGGGATGACGTTGCGCCCAGGCCGTCGCCACCATGCCGCCGAGCGACATCGCCAGCACGGCATACGGCCCGGGCTCGCCGGTTTGCAAGGCGGCATGCCGTATGAAATCGACCATGCCGGCGACTGCGTTCGGCGCACGCAGGTGCGCGAACTCGCCGTTGCCCGGCAGATCGATCGGCAGCAGGCGCTCGGAGCCAGGCGCGGCGCGCAACGCCTCGGGCAGAGCGCCCCAGTGACGCGTTTCGCGCGTGAGTCCGCGCAGCAGTATCCACGTGCTCATGCAGTTTCCGCTTTATACCAATGGTCGATGGCGTTTTGCAGCAGTTGCTCGCGACGGCCGCCTTGCGGCAACCAGCGCTGCGCTGAAAACGCGGCGCGCGCCAGGAAGTCGAGCAGGTTCGCATGACGCCGGAGTACGCGCTCGGTGCGATGCGCCTTCACGGGGTTGAACATTCCCTGACGCGAAAACAACTGCCGCGGGTTCTTCTTGATCCATAGCCACGAGCCGAGTTCGAGCGTCATCGGCAAGAAGATGTGCGGTGCCGGCGCGCGGTCGTACGCGTAGTCCCACAGATCGCCATGCAGCAGATACTGGTGGCTCTGCGGTTCGAACGCGTAGCCATGATGCGGATGCGCGCGTTCGAACATCGTTTTCAGCACGTACATCTCCGGCAAATGCGGCATCAGCTTGCGGGTTCGCGCGTAGGGAAACCAGATGCTGTCGCTCCAGCCATAACCCGAGTGGCAATCCAGCGCGAAGCTCAACGGCCGCGTGACCAGTTGCGTTTCGACCACCTGCAACAGCGCGGCGGCCTCCGGCTCCATCGGCGCGCCTTCGAGACCGCGATACCACGGCAGCCATGCGCCCAGACGCTGACCGCCGGCGAGCAGCGGGACGCGTTCGTCCGCGTTCTGCGGGGCATTGCGCATCAGGTCGACGCCGTTCGGATTCGCGCGCGTGGACGCCCACATCCCGCCTGGATTGACGATCGGCATGAAGATCAGACGAATCGACTGCAACTGCCGCACCAGCAGTTCGTCCCATTCGAGCCGCGCGAGCAGCGCGCGCATGTAGTCGAGCACGAGTTGCGAGCCGATCCGCTCGAGCCCATGAATGCCGCCGAAAAACCCGATGGCCGGCGCGAGCGGATCGGTCGAACCGATGCTCGCGGTATGCACGGCGAACTGCCGCCCGCGCACCGCAGTCTCGCACACGGTGCGGATTTCGAAGCTGGCGCTGCCCTGGTCGAGGATCGACAGGAGGTCGTCGTACTCCGCGAAACTGTCGGGAAGGAAGCTCAAAAAAGGCTGCATGGCGACGCCGCAAGGAATGGCTGGGTTATTGGGGACGGCACATGGATGACGCAATATAGCCTGGCCGCGCGTCCGCATGCGTGAGCGGCATGCAGGGGGGGCGCGAAGCCTGTCATGCGGGCGTCATGATCCAGTCAAATCAGTGACTTCAATCTGCCTTCATCACGACGCAAAAGAGACACCTGAAGATATAGTCATCTAGACGTTGCAACGCCTTCACTCAACCGTCACAGACGCTTCCTAGAATGAGGCCCACACATGCCGGCAACGCCCGGATGCATCAAGGGGTACTTATGGAAGCAATTGGGGAAGCAATTCGTATCGAGCGGCTGAGCAAGACGTTCGGCAACGGCCGCAAGGCGCTCGACGAAATCGATCTGCGCATCGAGACCGGCGAAATGGTCGCGCTGATCGGCGCGTCAGGTTCGGGCAAGTCGACGTTGCTGCGGCACATCGCGGGCTTCACGGCCTCCGACCCTCAGCCGTCGCAGATCGCCATTCTCGGCCGGCCGATCCAGCAGAACGGCCGCATTGTCAGGGAAGTGCGCAGCATTCGCCGTGACATCGGCTTCGTGTTCCAGCAATTCAATCTGGTGAATCGGCTCTCCGTCGAAACCAACGTGCTGATCGGCGCGCTCGCGCGCCTGCCGTGGTGGCGCCGTCTGACCGGATGCTTTCCGGTCGCCGAGCGCGCGTTGTCGCTCGCCGCGCTAAACGAAGTCGGCATCGGCGAACATGCGCACGAGCGCGCCGCCAACCTTTCCGGCGGCCAGCAGCAACGCGCGGCATTGGCGCGGACGCTGGTGCAGCGCGCGCGCATCGTGCTCGCCGACGAGCCGATCGCGTCGCTCGATCCGGAATCGTCACGCCGCGTGATGGACATGCTGCGCGCGCTGAACGTCGAGCATCAGCTGACGGTATTGGTGTCGCTGCATCAGGTGGACATCGCCATGCAGTATTGCCCGCGCACCATCGCGCTGCGTGGCGGCAAGGTGGTGTATGACGGACCGTCCGCCGCGCTCACGCCGGTGCTGCTGAAAAAACTCTACGGCGACGACGCCCGCGAACTGCTCGACGAAGCCGCTGCGCGCATGGAACACACTGACGCAGCGCATCACACTGCCGCCGGCGCGCAAGCGCAAGACGAGGTCACGCCCGCCGCCACACGCTACCCATTCGCCCTCAAGCCGGCGCACTCGAACTGAGCGCGCCGCTCCACTCCGCTCACTCAACCGGATCTCAACCGATGAAATTTTTGCGTTCACTGATCACGCTGGCCGTCGGAGCAGCCGCCTTCGCCTGCGCCGCCACCGCCTACGCCGAGGACCTCAACCTCGGCATCATTTCGACCGATTCGTCGTCGGTGCTGAAACAGCGCTGGGAACCGCTGATCGAAGACATGAACAAACAGACCGGCCTGAACGTCAAGGCGTTCTTCGCGACCGACTACGCCGGCATCATCGAAGGGATGCGCTTCAACAAGGTCCAGGTCGGCTATTTCGGCAATGCGTCGGCGATCGAAGCGGTAGATCGTTCGGATGGCGAGGTATTCGCGAAGATCCAGTATGCGAACGGCGACGCGGGTTACTACTCGGTGCTGATCACCAACGCGAACAGCCGCTTCAAGACGCTCGACGACGTGTTCAAGAACACGAAAGACGTCACGCTCGGCTTCGGCGATCCGAATTCGACGTCGGGCACGCTGATTCCCGGCTACTACCTGTTCGCGAAGCACAACACGCCGGTGAACACTGCGTTCAAGGCCGTGCTGCCGTCGAGTCACGAAGCGAATCTGCTGGCCGTCGTGAACAACAAGATCGACATCGCGACCAACAACACCGAAATGCTCGACACGCTGAAAAAGCAGCATCCGGACAAGTTCGCGCAAGTGCGGGTGCTGTGGACCTCGCCGCTGATTCCGTCGGACCCGCTGGTGTGGCGCAAGGATCTGCCCGAAGCGACCAAGGACAAGCTGCGCAAATTCTTCCTGAACTACGCGAAGACCGATCCGCACGAGAAGGCGGTGATGGCGGCGATCACCGGCTACAGCGGCTTCGCCGCGTCGTCGGATGCGCAGTTGCTGCCGATTCGCCAGGTCGCGCTGTTCCAGCAGAAGCAGAAGATCGAGAGCGACGCGCATCTTTCCGCTGACGACCGCAAGACCCAGTTGGCCGCGCTCGACGCGAAGCTCAGCGCGCTCAACGCCACGCAAGCGAAGCAATGAATAGCGCCGACCTGAGCGCGTCGCCCAAGCGCGCGAGCGAAGCGGCCGCCAACCAGACGAGACCCCGTTCAGCACCGGCGGCAGGCCGACCCTGGGCCACGGCGGGCAAACGCAGCTGGTGGTCGCTGCTCGGCTGGATCGCGGTGCTCGCGGTGCTGGGCGGCGCATGGCATGGCGCCGACATGCGGCCGATGGATCTGCTGACCGACTCCGGCAACATGGGTCAGTTCGCGAAAGACTTCTTCCCGCCTGACTTCACCGAGTGGCGCAGCTATCTGCACGAGATGATGGTGACGCTGTCGGTGGCGGTGTGGGGCACGGCGTTGTCGCTCGTGTGCGCGGTGCCGTGCGGATTGATGTCGGCGCACAACCTGGCGCCGATGTGGATCGTGCAGCCGATGCGCCGCGTCATGGACGCGTGCCGCGCGATCAACGAAATGGTCTTCGCGATGCTGTTCATCGTCGCGGTCGGACTCGGTCCGTTCGCCGGCGTGCTGGCGCTGTGGGTGCATACGACCGGCGTGCTCGCCAAGCTCTTCGCCGAAGCGGTCGAGGCCATCGATCCGCGTCCGGCCGAAGGCGTGCGCGCCACCGGCGCAAGCCCGCTCGACGAAATCGTCTATGCGGTGCTGCCGCAAGTGCTGCCGCTGTGGATCTCCTATGCGTTATATCGCTTCGAATCCAACGTGCGCTCGGCGATGGTGGTCGGCATGGTCGGCGCGGGCGGGATCGGCGTGGTGCTGTACGAGGCGATCCGCTCGTTCGACTACGCGCAGACCGCGGCGGTCATGATCATGGTGGTGGTCGTGGTGACGGTGATCGACCTGGCGTCCGCGTGGTTGCGCGAGCGCGTGACTTGAGCCTGGCGGCGCGGAGGTTGGCGGCGGTGGCGAAGCACGGCATTGCGTCGCCACCGCCGTCATTTGAAACCGCCGCACGCATCGACACGTCAACGCGTCCATCACTCCCATCGCCTCACCTCGCCATCGCCATAAATCGCCGCCTTTTTCCACATAAAGCCCCTTCGCTTTAGTCGTCCACTCCTCCATTCCGGCGTTCTGCTGGAATAATCACGGCCTCGCGGCCGGCCCTCCGGCCTTTCCCCCTCCTCTTCCTGGTAGTCGATGGAAAGCTTTGTCGTCCTGCTGGTGCTGCTCTCCGCACTGCTTCACGCCACCTGGAACGCGTTTCTGCATCTATCCGAAGACCGCGTCTGGCTGCTCGGCATGATGGCGATCCCGTATATCGCCGTCAGCGCGGTCGGCGTGCTCGTGCTTCCCATGCCCGCGCCTGCGGCCTGGCCGTACATTTTCGCGTCGGTGGTGCTGGAGTTCGGCTACCTGCTCGCGCTGATCCGCGCCTATAAAAGCGGCGACTTCGGCCAGATCTATCCGATTGCCCGCGGTCTTTCGCCGATGCTCGTGTTCGCCGGCGCGCTGGTGTTCGCGGGGGAAGCGCTCAAGCCGCTGGCGGCGCTCGGCGTCGCGCTGGTGTCGCTCGGCATCGTGTCGCTCGCGTTCCGGCGCGGCATGCGTTTTTCCGGCGAGAGCGTGCCGTTTGCGCTGCTGACCGGCCTGTTCATCTCCGCGTATTCGGTGGTGGACGGGATCGGCGCGCGCGTCGCGGGCAGTGGCCTGAGCTACATCATGTGGGTCTATCTGATCTGGAACATCCCGCAGTTTCTGTTCGCCTGGCATTGGCGCGGCGGCGCCAAGGGGCTGTTCATCGGCCGCACGGTGGTGTGCAAGGGCATCGCGTCGGGCGTGCTCGCGCTCGGCGCCTATTGCCTGATCATCGAGGCTTACCGGTATCTGCCGATCGCAATGGTCTCGGCGCTGCGCGAGCTAAGTTCGATTTTCGCCGTGTTGATCGGCTGGCTGTTCATCCGCGAGAAACTCACACCGCGACGCATCCTGGCGTGCGCGCTCGTGACGCTGGGCGCTGTGCTGATCCGGATATAGCGCGTCGCGGCGCTGTGCAGGGGCATGGCGAAGTCGCTTGAAGAGGCCACCTCGGTGACCACCCCGCCCCGCGCTCACGCAAATTGCGGCAATGTCGCGTCGATCGCATCGGCGAGCGTATTGAACGCGGGCGCGATCGCCTCGTCCGGCACGCACGCATAGCCGATCAGCAAGCCCGACGGCGCCAGCGACGGCTGCGCGTAATACCCCGACAACGGCCGCACGATGATATTGCGCTCCAGCGCGGCGGCCGCCACCAGACGGTCGTCGCTGCCTGCGGGCAACTGCATCACCAGATGCAGGCCGGCGTCGCCGCCCACCGCCGGCAGCGCATCGCCGTAACGGTGCGACGCGGCGTCGAGCAAGGTCTGCCGACGCTGCCCGTAAAGCGTGCGCATCTTGCGGATATGCGACGTGAAGTGCCCCTCGGCGATGAACTCGGCGAGCATCGCCTGTTGCAGCAGTTGGCCTTCGCGATACAACTCGGCGCTCGCGGTGGCGAAACTCTCCGCCAGCGCTTCCGGCACGACCAGATAGCCGATGCGCAGCCCCGGAAACAGCGTCTTGCCGAAGCTGCCCACGTAAATCACCTGGCCCGACGTATCCAGCCCTTGCAGCGACGCCAGCGGCCGGCTGCCGTAGCGGAATTCGCTGTCGTAGTCGTCCTCGATGATCCAGCACTGGTGCTGACGCGCGTACTCGAGCAACATGCGGCGCCGCGCGAGGCTCATCACCATGCCGAGCGGATACTGATGCGACGGCGTGACCAGCATCAGCTTGGGCGGCTGCGCAAGATCGTCTGGCGAAGGATTGATGCCTTCGGCGTCGACGGCGATCGGCCGCGATTGCAGGCCGGACACGTGCAGCACGCTGCGCACGCCCCAATAACAGGGGTCTTCGGTCCACATCACATCGCCCGGATCGGATAGCAGACGCACGGCAAGGTCGACCGATTGGTGAATCCCGGTCGTGACGATGATCTGCTCCGGCGTGCAGCGCACGGAGCGCGAGGTGCGCAGGTAGTCGGCCAGTGCGTGGCGCAGCGCGGCGAGCCCGCCGCCCGGCGCATAGGTGAGCAGGTCCGGGCGCAGCCGCCGCCAATACTTGTTGTGCAGGCGGCTCCACGCGCGCGCCGGAAACTTCGTGACGTCCGGCACGCCCGGCATGAACGCACCCCATTGACGCTTCGACACGCCCGCACCGGCGATCAGCCGCGCGCCGCGCGTGGAGAGCGCGCGCGTCGCTTCCAGCGGTGATGACGGTGACGCTGCCGCTTGCGTTGCCTCTGCGTTCGGCGTACGCGCCGCAGCGGTTGGATCGGCATCCGGCGCGCCCACGATCTCGTCCGGCGCGCTGTCGGCGACGAACGTGCCGCGTCCGGTCGCCGAACTCACGTAGCCTTCGAGCACCAGCTGCTCGTACACCTGCGTGACGGTATTGCGTCCGACCCCCAACTCCCGCGCGAGCAGGCGCGACGACGGCACCTTGCTGCCCGCGGGCAATTCGCGCGACAGGATCGCCTGCTGCAACAGCCGATGCAGCTGGCGATAGATCGGCTGGCCGTTGCCCCGGTCCAGACGCTGCGCCAGCCAATCGGACAATACGCTCGCGCGCATGATTGGCTCCTATATTTTTACAAAAATGGCTCTGAAATTAAGAGCCAAATCTCATTATAGTCGCTGCATATGCCGCGCCGTGGGCGCGGCCTCCGTCAAAAACCAGGAGTGAAGGCGATGTCGATGAAAAATGCCGAACTGAAAAGCCGCAAGGACGCCGCCACGCCGCGCGGCGTCGGGGTGATGTGCGATTTCTACGCAGAACGCGCCGAGAACGCGGAACTGTGGGACATCGAAGGCCGCCGTTTCATCGACTTCGCCGCGGGCATCGCGGTGTGCAACACCGGGCATCGCCATCCGAAGATCGTGGCCGCGATTCGCGACCAGCTCGATCATTTCACCCATACCGCGTATCAGATCGTGCCGTACGCGTCGTATGTCGAACTGGCCGAGAAGATCAACCAGCGCGCGCCGGGCGACTATCCGAAGAAGACCGCATTCTTCACGACCGGCGCCGAAGCCGTCGAAAACGCGATCAAGATCGCGCGCGCCGCCACTGGCAGGCCGGGCGTGATCGCGTTCACCGGCGCATTCCACGGCCGCACGCTGATGGGCATGGCGCTGACCGGCAAGGTCGCGCCGTACAAGACCGGCTTCGGTCCGTTCCCGTCGGACGTGTTCCATGCGCCGTTCCCGAATCCGCTGCACGGCGTGAGCACCGCCGATTCGCTGAAAGCGATCGAATTCCTGTTCAAGGCCGACATCGATCCGAAACGGGTGGCCGCGATCATTTTCGAACCGGTGCAAGGCGAAGGCGGCTTCTATCCGGCGCCGGCCGAGTTCGTGCGCGCGTTGCGCAAGCTGTGCAACGAGCACGGCATCCTGCTGATCGCCGATGAAGTGCAGACGGGCTTCGCGCGCACCGGCAAGCTGTTCGCGATGCATCACTACGACGTGGTGCCCGACCTGATGACGATGGCCAAGAGCCTCGCGGGCGGCATGCCGCTGTCGGGCGTGGTCGGCCGCGCCGATGTCATGGATGCCGCCGCGCCGGGCGGCCTCGGCGGCACTTACGCCGGCAATCCGCTGGCGCTCGCCGCCGCCCATGCGGTGCTCGACATCATCGATGAAGAAGGGCTTTGCGAGCGCGCCACCGTGCTCGGCGAGCGCGTCAAGGCGAAGCTATCCGCGCTGCAACGCGGCGTGCCGCAGATCGCCGACGTGCGCGGCCCGGGCGGGATGGTGGCGGTCGAGTTCTGCAAGCCGGGCAGCACGGAGGCCGATGCGGACTTCACGAAGCGCGTGCAGGCGCGCGCCCTCGAACGCGGGTTGTTGCTGCTGGTCTGCGGCGTCTATTCGAACGTGGTGCGCTTCCTGTTCCCGCTGACGATTCAGGACAGCGTGTTCGACGAAGCGATGACGATTCTCGAAGACGTGTTGAAGGAAAGCGTCGCAGTGTCGGTTTAAGGCCTTCGCCACCGCCCCGCGCGCCGCATGCCTGACTGCTTGCGGCGCGCGCGGGAACGCATGACCGCATGACCGCTTGACCGGATTCGACGACCTCACGGCAAAACCCCGATGACCTCACTACCCCTGAAAGACCCGACTCTCCTGCAAACCCGCGCATACATCGCGGGCGAATGGCAAGGCGCCGATCACGGCGCGACGTTCGAAGTCACCAACCCGGCCACCGGCGCAAGCATCGCGACGGTGCCGCTGATGGGCACGGCGGAAACCCGTCGCGCGATCGACGCCGCCAACGCCGCATGGCCCGCCTGGCGAGCCCTCACCGCCAAGCAACGCGCGACGATCCTGCGCAAATGGCACGACCTGATGCTGGACAACGCCGACGATCTCGCGCTGATCCTGACCACCGAACAAGGCAAGCCGCTCGCCGAAGCCAAAGGCGAGATCCAGTACGCCGCATCGTTTCTCGAATGGTTCGCGGAAGAAGGCAAACGCGTGAACGGCGACACCCTTCCCACCCCCGCCAGCGACAAGCGCATTGTCGTGACGAAGGAACCGGTCGGCGTCTGCGCGGCCATCACGCCGTGGAACTTCCCCGCCGCGATGATCACCCGCAAGGTCGGCCCGGCGCTGGCGGCGGGCTGTCCGATCATCGTCAAACCGGCTGAGGCCACGCCGCTTTCCGCGCTGGCGCTCGCCGTGCTGGCCGAACGCGCGGGCGTGCCGCGCGGCGTGTTCAACGTCGTGACCGGCGAGCCGAAAGCGATCGGCGCGGAACTGACCGGCAATCCGGTGGTGCGCAAGCTGTCGTTCACCGGCTCGACGCCGGTCGGCCGTCTGCTGATGGCGCAGTGCGCCCCGACAGTCAAGAAGGTCTCGCTCGAACTGGGCGGCAACGCACCGTTCATCGTGTTCGACGACGCCGATCTGGATGCCGCGGTGGCCGGCGCGATCGCCTCGAAGTATCGCAACAGTGGACAGACCTGCGTGTGTACGAACCGCTTCTATGTGCACGAGAAAGTCTACGACGCGTTCGCCGAAAAACTGCGCGTCGCCGCCGAGCAGCTGAAGGTGGGCCTCGGCACCGAGGACGGCGTCACGCAAGGTCCGCTGATCAACGAAGCCGCGGTGCTCAAGGTCGAGTCGCATATCGAAGACGCGCTTGCGCAAGGCGCGCGCATCGTCACCGGCGGCCGGCGTCATGCGCTCGGCCACGGCTTCTTCGAGCCGACCGTGCTCACCGGCGTCACGCCGGCCATGAAGGTTTCGCGCGAGGAAACCTTCGGCCCCCTCGCGGCGCTCGTGCGCTTCTCGTCGGACGACGAAGTGATCCGCCTCGCCAACGACACGGAGTTCGGCCTCGCGTCGTACTTTTACAGCCGCGATATCGGCCGCGTGTGGCGCGTCGCCGAAGCGCTCGAATACGGGATGGTCGGCATCAACACCGGACTGATCTCGAACGAAGTCGCGCCGTTCGGCGGCGTCAAGCAATCGGGCCTCGGCCGCGAAGGCTCCCATTACGGCATCGACGATTACGTGGTGATCAAGTATCTGTGCGTCGGCGGGATCTGAGCCGCCGCTCAAAGCCGCACGCCGGCGGCGCTCGGCTGATCCGCCGTCGGCAGCTCGAAGCGGAAGGTCGTCCCCGCTCCCGCGCGATCGATCAGACGTATCTGACTGTGATGCAATTGCAGCATGCGCTGCACGATCAGCAAGCCGAGTCCGCCGCCACGATGCGGGCCGCTCGGGTTGAACGGGCGCTCGAACAGACCCGCGCGTTGTTCGGGAGGAATGCCGGGGCCGGTGTCGCTCACCGTCACCGATACCTTGCCGTGCTGATACGCGAGGTCCACGTCGATCGCGCCTTCGGCGGGTGTGTGGCGAATCGCGTTGTCGAGCAGATTCGTCAGCACACGTTCGATCATCCCCAGATCGGCGCACACGTTCGGCAGGCGCGGCGGAATGCCGGCCCGCAAGCGGATGTGCCGCGCCTCGGCCGGCAACTCGAATTTCTGAAAGACGTCCTGCACCAGATCGACCAGCGAAAACGGTTCGAGCATCGGCTGCACGTTGCCGTGTTCGAGCCGCGCCAGTTCGAAAAGCGACTGCGCGAGCCGCCCGACCTTGACGCTTTGCGCGAGCGCGATCGCCAGATAGCGGGCGCGCTCTGTTTCGCCGATGCTGTCGGCCTTCAGCGAAAGCGTCTCCAGATAGCCGTGCAGCGAGGTCAACGGCGTGCGCAGGTCGTGCGAGATGTTGGCGATCAACTCGCGCCGCTGCTGGTCCTGCCGCGTCAGCGCGCGCCACTGGTCGCCGATGCGCTTGGCCATCTGCGCGAACGTTGCTTCGAGCACGGCGATTTCGTCGCGCTGCCCGGCGGGCGCCGAGCGCGGTACGCTGGGTTGCGTGTCCGGTTCGCCTTCCGCGTCGAAACGGCGCATCGCGCCGGTGAGACGGCGCAGCGGCCGCGTGATCAGCCCGAATGCCGTCAACCCCGCGAGCAAGCCCAGCAGCGCGACCAGCGCCATCGACCACAACGTGGTGCGCAGCACCGAGCTGGCCGCCACGCGCGCGGCGAGCGCGTCGTGCTCTTCGCCGAGCAGCACCACGTAGATATAGCCGGACGGCGACTGGCCGTTCAGTTGCAACGGCGCGGCGCTGAACACCTTTTTGCCGTCGACGCTGCGCGGGTCGTCGCCGAGGATCGGCAGCGCGTCGCCCGCGATGAAGCGCCGGATCGGGGCGAGGTCCACCCCTTCGCGCTTGACGTGACCCGTCGGGGCATCGTCGCCCTGGATGCGCCCCTCGTTGTCGAGCAGGTAGACCTCGACGCTCGGATTCACCATCATCAACTGCCCGAACAGCTGGCGCACCGCGTCGGGCCGCAAGCCGTTCGCGTCCATCAGCGTGGTGCGGTGCGCGATATGGTCGGCGAGATTCTTCGACAGGCTCTGCACCACTTCCATTTCGTGCAGATCGCTCGAACGGATTTGCAGCCACGCCGACGCGCCGCAACACGCGAGCAATAGCGCGGAGAATACGAGCGAGAGCCGCTGGGTGAGCGTCAGATTCACGGCGCGCCCTTGTGAGTGCCGCCCGTGGCCGACGCCTCGCCACCCGTCACGGCCAGCTTGTAGCCGCGTCCCCAGACGGTGAGGATGCGCTCGGGCTGGGCCGGATCGGCTTCGATCTTCGCGCGCAGCCGGTTGATGTGGGTGTTGACGGTGTGCTCGTAGCCCTCATGCTGATAGCCCCACACGGCATTGAGCAGGTCCATCCGCGAGAACACCTTGCCGGGATGCTGCGCGAAGAAATACAGCAGGTCGAATTCGCGCGGCGTCAGTTCGATCGGCGTGCTGTCGACGGCGGCCTCGCGCGTCAGCGGGTCGATCGTCAGTCCGGCGATCCGCAGGCTGCCCCCGTCGATGCGCGAGTCCTTCGCCAGCGCTTCGACGCGCCGCAGCAACGCCTTCACGCGCGCCACCAGTTCGAGCACCGAGAACGGCTTGGCCAGATAGTCGTCGGCGCCCAGTTCGAGGCCGAGAATCCGGTGCACTTCGCTCGACCGCGCGCTGGTGATGATGATCGGCGTATAGCGCGTCATCGCCCGCGCGCGCCGGCAGATTTCCAGCCCGTCGACCCCGGGCAGCATCAGATCGAGAATCAGCGCGTCCCAGCCGCCTTGCTCCAGCAGCCGCAGCCCTTCGTTGCCGTCGGCGCTGTGCACGACTTCATAACGTTCATCGCGCAGATGAAGGCTCAGTACGTTGGCGATGTCGACATCGTCTTCGACGATCAGGATGCGCTTCGGTTGGTCCATGGAGGGCTTCGGGTGCCTGGAGGAACGTGAAGGGAGCGTGAAATGAGCGTGATTCGGCGCGCCGGCGGAAGACCTTTCAGCCGACGCGGGCCGTGGCCTCATTGTGCAAAATTTTCGGGCGGCGAGTTATCACATTTAATTTAACTTTTCGTGAGGACTTCGACATCGGCGGCGCCCTACGATGAGGCCACTTTTCGTCACTTCGCGCAACTACGCACGAACACTCATCAAGGGGCTCATCATGCAATGCAGAAGGCGCTTCCTTTTTTCCGGCGCGGCGGCGCTCGCCGCGCTGGCCGCCGCCCGCCGCAGGCGGCCCGCGGCCCCCGCGCCCTGCGGCG